>JAPLLV010000056.1 GCA_026387405.1 Candidatus Omnitrophota bacterium | reverse complement strand
GCGCACCTCAAACAATATTCAGGTCGCGCCCCGCGCGGGCGCGTGGATTGAAACATGCCTAAAGTGCCCGGAAACACGGTCTGTTGGGTCGCGCCCCGCGCGGGCGCGTGGATTGAAACATGGTTATATGCTTCCTGGTGAACCTGCTCCCACGTCGCGCCCCGCGCGGGCGCGTGGATTGAAACTAATCTCAATGCAGATGTTAGTATATCCAGGTGGGTCGCGCCCCGCGCGGGCGCGTGGATTGAAACCTACATTTCCAGTAATCCTTGTTGTGCCGGTTACATCGTCGCGCCCCGCGCGGGCGCGTGGATTGAAACTAAGCTAAACCTGGCGCTCGTGAAACAAATCAATAGTCGCGCCCCGCGCCGGCGCGGGGATTGAAACTATTAGATGAGGGAGGACAGTAAGCCCCATCAAGTCGCGCCCCGCGCGGGCGCGTGGATTGAAACGTTTTGCCCTTTGTGGATGTGCTACTATTCCGGGGTCGCGCCCCGCGCGGGCGCGGGGATTGAAACATGGCTATCATGCAGGAGATGCTGGTGTAATGAGTCGCGCCCCGCGCGGGCGCGTGGATTGAAACTAATAGCGCGGTCTGCGATTCTCTGCTCGTGTGCGTCGCGCCCCGCGCGGGCGCGTGGATTGAAAACTTGATGTAATACGCTGGATAAAAGGTGGTGGGGGGGGGGATAGAGGAGGGATATAAGTATGATTCTGCATGTGGATATGGATGCTTTTTTTGCCTCCATTGAGCAGGCCATAAACCCGCGCCTGAAGGGTAAGCCTTTGATCGTGGGTTCCCGGCAGTCAAGGTTTCATACCGTGGTCTGCGCGGCCAGCTATGAAGCTAAGCGCCTGGGTATAGGTTCAGGGATGTCTTCCCAGGAGGCCTTTAGCCTGTGCCCGGGCCTGGAATTTGTGCCTGCTGACCAGAGCAAATACATCTGGACCTCAGAGGAGATCTTTAAGCTGCTTCAGGACTATGGTTTTCCCCTAAATTACGCCTCTATAGATGAGTTTCAGCTGGACATAGGCGATGTCCCGGAACCCCAAAAAATAGCCCTGGATATCCAGCAGGCTATTCAGAGAAACTTCAATATTACCGCTTCCATTGGCATAGCCAAGAATTGGCTTTTAAGCAAGTTGGCCTCTAAATTAAACAAACCTAACGGTATTGCCATGATCACGGATGATAACCTGGAAACGGTTTTAGCCGCGGTCCCGGTCAGGAAACTCTGCGGCGTAGGCGCAAGCACTGAAGTTGTTTTGCAATGCCTGGGCATAAAGACCTGCCTGGATTTATACCGTCAATCAGGGCAGTTTTTGCATGAACACCTGGGTCAGCACGGCCTTGATTTTTATGCCTCTTTGCGTGCCACTGACAAAATAGAACTCCAGGATCAAGCCGAAAAACCTAAATCTGTAGGTCATTCATACACTTTTCCCAGGGCCTCGCAAAATACCGGGTTTATTCATGCCTGGATCCGGTTATTATCCGAGATGGTTGCCCTGCGCTTACGTGAAAAAAACCTGGTGGCCAGGACCGTGCATCTATGGTTAAACGGCCCTCAAATAGGCAATTTTTCGGCTCAAAAGACCTATGCCGAAAGCACTGATGACGGCCAGATAATATATCAAAAAACCCTCAAAATCCTGGCCAGGAGCGGTCCCAAAACCCCCAAAATCCGGGCTATGGGGGTCACTTGCAGCGGCCTTGTTGAGCAGGCCTACCAGCCTCTATTTTTAGAGCAAAAAAGGAGGGAGGCATTAGTTAAATCCCTGGATCAGATCAATACCCGCTTTGGCGAAGATACCATCTATCCTGCCGTGATCACCCTTACCCGAAAGCTAATCTAAATTGCCCAAAACCTGCTAATTTTTGCCTTGATTTATCAAACTAAAAAGCAAGTAAGTTTGAGTAAGTGAAAAAGAGCTTATTCACAGGATAAAAACAATGCTCTGGAACTCATTATAAAACAACAGGATAACCCCGGTATCCCAAGATTGCGTAGTTAACATAAGATATATTATAGGAAGTTGATATATGGGTAAGATTGGGGCGGGTCAAGTCCTTTGGGGCGGTAAAACCAGTTGAATATTACTGCGGATTGGGCGGCTTAAGTTCGGAAGTTTCGCGGGAAGTTAAAACGTACGGGCCTCCCTGGATTTTAATTGTCTTACCTTTGACCAGGGCATCGGCAATTACCCTGTGTGCCTTTCTCAGGATCCGGCTAAAGGTCTGTTGGGATATGCGCATGGATTCTGCGGCCTTTTTCTGGTTTTGGCCCATGAAATCAGCCAGGTGTATGGCCTCAAAGCAATCCACGCTCAGAATAGCCTCATCAGGCCGTCCTGGCCTGCCCCTTGGGCTAAAAAGGCTGGTTCTGGGATCATGCCGCACTAGCCTGTATTTCTTCGGTCGACCTCTCATTTGGCAAAATTATGAAAATTTTATAACATTGTTACTAAGACTTACTTACTTTTAACGCCCTATTTAATATGAGTATATACTCATTAATAGCAGGTTTAACCATTTTGTCAAGCACGATTTTAGCCTGGTAATATTGAATTGAACAAGCTGATTTGGGTAAAAAAGAACCGTGTTTATTTTTGTAAACACGGTTCTAAGGTGTGGTTAAAGGTAGATCAGGCCTTATTTAGCCTCGGGTTTGGTAGCGGCCGGGGGTGGAACGGCCTGTTGTTTCTGTTGCATCATCATATTGTGGTGTTTAGTCATCATGTAGGTTTTGCCGGACATGGGACAGACATTCATGGAAGTGAACCCGATAAGGATATTGGTGAGCACTAATGTTCCTGCCACTACGATAATAAATGCCCCGATCACATTGCCTAGCAATTTCATAGTCTTGCCTTCCTTGTTGTTGGCCAGATAGAAGACAATGTAACCCACGCCCAGGGCCAAAAGCAAAATCGCGTTTGACATCCCGCTTATCGGCATCATGTTCATTCCCATATAATACCTCCTAAAATTTGGTTAAATCTCCCCTTCTTTTACCAGCTTGCGGTAGTAATCTATGCACTTCTCGCAGGTTTTATCATGTTTGTCCCACTCAGGGTGGTCCTTGCGGATTAATCCCATGAGGTATTCCTCGCTTTTTATGTGGGTGAGACTCACAAATTCGTCAATCTCGCGTTCGCAGATCTGGCATTTATATTTCATCGGGCTATGAGCGTATGCAGTCAGGCCGCCAAAGGCAGGCGTGCTGATCGCAGTGATTTTTGGCAGTGGCAAAGCAGGGGAAGTTCCCCTCAACGCGCTGGATGTGCCTTATGAGTTCTTTTCTGGAGTATTTCCAGGTATTGTTTATGCCTACAGACTTGGCTTTTTTTTCGATTTGAGTAAGCCGCATTTCTTCCTCCGACTTTATGGTTGTTTATAGACGATGTCTCCGCCTCTGACCCTTGAATCAACCTCAACTCCGATCTCCGCGCCTTTTTTGGCCGCATTGACCGGGACGTGATCTATCTGCATGGAAGTAATTATCTGTTGAAAGTCGGTAGTGTGTCCTTTAATTTTAATCGGGTCACCGACTGCCAGCGGGAGTTTTAATTTTATTACCGCGGCCCTTACTTTCGGAAAATAGTGGGTGATCTTGCCGATTATGGTATTTTTAGGTATTTTGGGAACTGCACTTACCGGTTTTTTCGCCTTGCCCTTCTTGCTAGGGGCCTTCTTTTTGGCAGGTTTTTTCTTTTTCGGCGGCGCTTTTCTGATAATCTTTTTCTTGATGCTTTTGGCTTTAACCGTCTTCTTCTTTTTTTTCGCCATTTGAGCACCTCCTTGCCCACAAAGGGCACACCCGTCTGCGCGGGGTGTTTTCCTCTATATTATTATTTTTTCCGCAATTTCCGAGATCAAGATGATGCGGCCATATTCTCCTGTCCAGGCCTTAAATAGCCCCCACACCGAAACTATGACTGCGAGGGCAAATCCTACTGTGTGTATGAGCCAGCTCAGGATCGGGATTATGGAAAGGACAAAACCGGTTACCTCAAAGACAAAGAGCACCAGTCCCTGCTTAGCGTGATACAACGCGAACTTGTTGTCTTTCTTAAAAAGCAGGGTTAATATAGAGAGAAAGAATATATATGAGATAACGGCAAAGAATCTGCCTTCCTGGATTTCTTTATCTTCTTGAGGCATCTATATTTATATCCAATAATTACTTAGCGGCAACTTCGATCAGGGAGTTTGTGTCTCCAAAAGGATTCTTCTCCCTTTTCGGGTTCGCGGGGTCATCGGTCCAGACTCCATCAATGACAAAACGGTAATGATATTTCCCGGATGAAAGGCTTAGCCTTTTATTCCAGGTACCATGGTCATGGTCCATGCGGCTCTTTTCGTTTATCGCCCAGTTGTTGAAGTCCCCGGCAACATAGACTTCCTTGGCCTGGGGTGCATTTATTGAAAAGGCCACTTCTTTTATGGAAGGCATTTTTTCTTTGATGATCGATTTCATCCGCTGTTTTATTACAGTCATTTTTTCTTCGGCAGGACGGGTGGTTTCCTGAGAGATGATCTCCCGGGAAAGACTGTAATAATCTTTGGTCCCGCGGCAGTATTTGTCATAGTTTAAGACATGCGTGCCCTGGCTCTGCGCCTCTTTTAGTTTTACGTTCACGTGGATCATGTTGCCGAAGAGTTGTCCCTTGTAGGTGGTTTTTATGTAGTCAAGTATCTTGAAGGAGTGCCTCAGGCGCGAATCAAAGTTGGTGACTAGTATCTTGTGCAGCACATTGTGACTGAGGCGGTCGCGCACCAGGTTGATGATATCGGTGAGCTGGGCCAGCCCTTCCAGGGAAAAGCGGCTCGCCTCAACCGGTATGATTATTTCATTGGCGGCGCGTATGGCGTTTATGGTCAGGATGCCCAAATTAGGCGGGCAATCAATGAGGATGTAATCGTAGGCAGGCTTAAAATCATTCAGGGTTTCCCAGAGGCGGGATTCGCGGCTTATCTCTCCGGTGAGCTCCTGCTCCAGGGTGCTTAAGATGATACTGGAAGGCGCAATGTCAAAACCGCTATCAACGTTTTTGACTATGTCGGCAAGCCTGGCTTTCCTGTTGGTGATCTTGGATAGAACATTATAGATACTTAAGTCATACTTGATGTTTAGTCCTAAGGTCGCGTGCGCCTGCGGGTCCAGGTCTATTAAAAGGACCTTTCTATTGCTTGTCGCCAGGCTCGCGGATAAATTTATTGCCGTAGTTGTCTTGCCGCATCCTCCCTTTTGGTTCGTGATAGCGATTATGCGCATCAATCTCCCTCCTTTTGTCTACAGAGACAACACCCGCGCAAATTTCGCCGCAAGGCGAACACTGGCCTAATTCCTATCTGGGCCAGATGCCTAGCGCGGGGTGTCTAGCGCAGGAACTTTACATTATCAATAAAAACTACACCGTTCTTATCCTTCACATTCCACTCTTCTACAATGAACGAAATCTCGTGCATACAAGACCAGTCGCTTATATTTTTGAAATCGGCTAAGTTCACGCGATGGGTTTGCCAGCGGTGCGGTATCTCTTTGAAATAGATTTCAGAGCGCTCATTGTATATATTGGCGAACTCTACCCGCAGGTTTATTTTGTTCAGAATGCCCGCCTTTTTTACCGAGAACTCAAGCGTCCTGAAGTTAAACATATTCAGGTTGTTGAGATTTATGGAATATATCTCTTTTTTTGCGGGATTGAAATTGAAATTTATCTTTATCGGCTCAGCGCTGATGACGAGCGCGATTTCCGCGTTTTTCGGGGTTTTGTGCTCCTGGGTAATGAAGTTGAAAAGGAAGATCAATGCCAGAACAGCGGCAGAGCCCGCGATAAAAAAAGGAGATTTAAAGAAGCTGCTTTTTTTTGTCTGTTTCTTGGAGGTTACTGAGGCGTCAAGGTATATCTTGGCGAGGTGTTCGTAGATATCTTTCTTATCCATAATACACAATATATAGCATAAAACTTCTTTATTGTCAATAGGTTTAGTGTTTTAGTACGAATTGGGTACTTGAGGGGTCTTAGAAAATATATGCCCCTTTTTCTGCAGGGTAATTCAACCGGTGGTTTTTAAAATTCAAAAGAGCTGTCTTATTATGCCTGTTATTTTTTAAGAAAATTTGCGCTACAGTTGAAGAATAAACCTTTGCCCACTCGCTGTCTTTTGACAAAGACTCTGCTAATACCTCTCCTTTTTGCAAAAACATGATGTCGGTTTCAGGAAAACCAGCCAAAAAATCCTTATAATCCTTTTTGCCGAAGACCACATCGCAATAACCTTGTATCAGGCTATCACTATAGACCGTTTCATACCTGCCGTCAATAAATACCTTGCTTCCCGGAGAAAGCTCTCCTATGCACATCTGGGCCCAGTTAAAATTACTAAAAATATTTCCGGAGATATTATTCTGCTTGATGAACGTAACGGCATTAACCGGGAATTGGGAGGGTATTACAAGGGTAAATAATCTGTTGCCGCTATAAAACGCGGCCAAGAGAAAATATAAACTTAAGGCAGCGAAAATAGGGATAAAAACTCTTTGCGAGTATCTATTTTCTGCGCGGGCGAGCCATTTGCCGGAAAATGAATCTATATATTTCGGAATATACATCAAGACCAAGATTACCAATAAAACAATATGTCTCTTATGTATAAAAGAAAAATAAACCGCGATAAGGATGGCGGATGCCTCAAAGTATGAGCGCCTGCGTTTTGAGAAAAGAAATCCCAATGCCGCGATAGCGCAGAGGGCAAAATAATTGACATATTCTAAGCCTAGCGGAACCATCTGCCATTCCGTAATGAGGGGTCTGGGCATGGTGATTGCCCTTATGGTGAAAGAATAAAACCCTATACCGTAAGGGTTAACCAGGGTCGCCAGTAAAGATAATAAGGTTATGCCGATAAGGCCATGGGGAAACCCCCGCACCAATTGCGGAGATCCAACTGAAATACCAATTGGTGCGGGGGTGAATTTTCTTTCGCAGATCTTAAATACGTCATAAAGCAAAAGAAATCCTACCCCCGTAATAAAGCCTCCGTGAAGATTGGGCCAGAGAAGAAAAATGGCCGGCAGGCAATATATCCAGCGGGTATCCGCGGTGTTTTCAAACCGATCCAACAAGAATATTAAAAGCGTAAAGAGCAGGAAAGTAAAGATCTGCGGCCTGATGGCAAACCCGCTCCACAAGATGGAGAAACACAGTATCATAAGTATGAGTTTTAAATATACGCTTTTGGTATTCTTTGAGAGAGAAATATAGATGAACGACGCGATGCTTAACGCCGAGAATAGCTTGAATATGACCAACCCCAGGCTTTTTGCGAGTTTAAATATTATGTATAGGATCAGTTCGGAGAGCCACTCGTGGTTTATCCAGGGCGCGCCAAAGGAAGAATAAGAATAGGTGTCGTATCTGGGGACAGAAAGGCTGGAGAATATGTCTTGGCCGAACTTCAAATGGCCCCAGAGGTCAGGGTCGGCTTTGGTGGACGAAAAAGCGAAGAGAAAAAAACAAAGGATTACCAGGATCAACGCCAGATTTGCGTTCTTCATTACCTTTTTTATAGGGGTGAATTTACGTATTCAGGGGGTTCCTTGCCGATTATGGTGTAGAAATTTGCCAGGTGCATGCGGAAGAGTTTGTCAAAGTCCTCTTCATTGTCGCCATACCACCAGAACCAGTCGCTGCCTTCCAGGATATACATCTGTTTCCAGGCCAGGGATAGCTTATCGCCTATCGCCGATCGCTTATCGTTATTATTAAGAATCTCCTGGAATTCCTTACGCGCTTTTGCCAGATACTCCCAGGCTTTAACTTTTAGGGGGTGGCCGATCCATTTGCCGAATTCCGAATAGATCCAGGAGCCGGCAGCCAGGCGTTTGATCTCGTGGGTGGCTGGGTGGTTCTGGAGATATTCGCTCACCTTGACTACCTTTAAAAACGGCGCATCGGATAAACTTTGGTACAACAGGTTCAGAAAGTCATGCCCGTCATTTTGGTAATACTCCCAGGCATTCTCTCCGTCCATGGCAATAGTGACCAGGATGTCCTTATTTTTAAAGCTTTTTGCCGTGGTTTCCAGGTGGCTTAGAAAATCCGCAACTGCGTCTTTTGCTGTCCAACGGTGATAGACAAAGCCGATCATATCCGAAAGGTTGCGGTCGCGGAAGATTATATTCAGGTTGCCGTCTTTCCTTTTTAAAAAGTGCGGCTGATAAAGCAGCCTGGTATCGCGCTTCTTTAATTTTAAGGATTTAAAGAGCATACCTTCGTCCGTGACGATCCAATTTATCCCGGCCTGGATAATAAACGGCAGAATATGCTCACTTACTGCCTCTTCCGATGGCCACATGCCTCTAGGGGCTAACCCGAATCTCAAAAGGTAGAATCTGATCGCATCATCTATTTGGGCCTTGGCGTCCTCCGGCCAGGCAAACTGGGTGTGCGGCAAGACAGTCTTGATATTTGCCTCTTTGGCGATCTTGGTGTTGCATAAAAGCGGTAAGATCGGGTGATAATAGGGGTTGGTAGTTACCTCTATCTGGCCCGAAGAAATAGCCTTCTTATATCCGGGTATGATATTTTTGAGGATATCGATCTGTTTATCTAAGACAATGCGTTTTTCCTCTTCAGTATAAAAACGGCCTTTTTGCACCAGGTGTTTCAGTTCCGCTGAATTTTGCCTGAAATGCGGGTCGATCCAGCTCAGGTTAAACCATACCTGCAGGTCCAGGTAGTCCTGGGCAGTGAAATCTTTCCCGGCATGTTTCTTGAAATATAATTCGTAATAACGCGGGTGCATGGCGATCACCCGTTCTTTATTGATGGAGAAGAACCTGTCTAAGATAAATTTCTTCTCCCCTTCTTTTAGTTGCTCCGCCGGCTTATAGGAAAGCTCTAAAAATTTATCCTTTACCGTGCCGTTTATATAATCCTCTATCTGTTCCACTAATGAAGGCACCAGGTTAAAGGTAAGATGCACCTTGGGGTATTTCTCGACCAAAAGCACCATATCCAGGTAATCCTTGATCCCGTGCAGGCGCACCCAGGGCAGGTCGGTTTCTCCGGTGAGGAGATTCTTATAATACGGTTGATGCATATGGTAGATGAAGGCGAGATGAAGCATAATGGTCGTTAGTCGCTGGTCGTTATTTACTAACGACAAAAAACTAACGACTAACAAAAAGCCCCCGGAGGAAACCCCCGAGGGCTTTTTGGTTTTACATTAAACTCAAACTAGAATGTTACCTTCATGGAGCCGATGACCTGCTTTGCGGTATCTCTATTGGTTTTAGAGAAGGCATTGCCGGGAACAAAGGCGCCACCGCTTAACCCAAACTGCACATCTTCGGTGTAATTATAGATCATAGCGAGGTCTACTTCCTGACCCAGGCTACTCTTGTGCGGTGCCATATCGTAAGTTGGGTCACCTGTTACACCGTTCATATGCACTGCCGTAGGTTTGCTTCCGGCATCAGATACATCAGGATAAGCCTTGACCAGTCTCAGGTAGTAATAATTCAAGCTCATGGTTACGTCGTCCATGGGCTTTACGCTGCCATTGACATTGAAGAGCTGGGCATTGGAGTACCCTAAGATCTTGTTGAATAGGGTTCCGCCTGCCTGATCCTCATACATGGGATCCCAACCTCTGTAGCTTTTCTTTTCAGATTGATACTTTTCGCCTGAAAGGAAGGTGTAGCTGCCGCCAACTGAAGGCTTGAGTTTTTTATCCGGCATTACATAGTTAGCAATAGCTTGGATTGCGTAGCCGGTTGCTTTACGCCTGGTATTGTCATTCAGGCCTTCATCAACATATAGGCTTCGATTGGCAAGATGCTCGCCATATTGGAACGCGCCTTCTGCTCCTAATATCAGGTTTTTGATACCCGTATAGGTAGCTTTTGCGCCGGAAGTGTTGAGCTTTTCCTTCCTGTTAATGCCATTAGCCGTGGCTGAGGCTCCGGACTCTCTGGATCTCTGCCAGGTATACACTTCAGCATTGAGATCCTTGCTGACTGCATAGCTTGCATTCACACCGTAGAGATCGGCGTCATCATGAAGTTGAACTGACGGATCGCTGATCTTTGAATAGACCATGTCCACTATGAGCGGGTCGTAATTCAAGGTCGCGCGCATAGCGTCAAATGCCTTGCGGCTGGAAAAATCATCCAGTGAATCCGGGAACCCGACTCTGCTTGTGGTTCCATGGCCGGCTGAGATACCATTGGTATCGGGATCGCCAATGACCAGCCCGTTGCCGAATCTTAATTCCTGGCGGCCGATTGTCAAGGACAATGGCGAATACAGGAATTCTTTCATTGTGGCATAAGCGAGATCAATGTCGATGTTGGTATCGCTGTTGGTGGCAGAGGAAGCAGAACCTTCGGCTCCCCATTTTCTCTCGTTTATTAATCTGACGGTGGCCATGACATTGTCAGTAAGGTCAGCTTCAACCTTTACTCTGACTGTGGACAGCATCGCGCTGATGCTATGGCCATAACCATTGGCGGTGAGGGGAGCAGATTCATCTTTCAAAGCTAATTTGTACCTGCTCACGCCGATCACGCTCAAGTCACCGCTTACTTTAACATTCTGCACTTCTGCGTATGCGGCTATGGTGAGGCCGGCCACAAGCGCTAAGGCTAGAACTAGTATTAAGCGTTTCCTCATTTCTTGTCCTCCTTTAAAAATCCAATTGAATTATATTATTAACTAGGGTTTTAAAAAATATCCTAGGGTATTACTCTATAGTATATCACTGGATTTTCCTGACCTCAGGCTTTGAATTTTTTCACCCCCCTTCTTCCTAAAATTAAAGCCAGCTCCAATGGTATATCCAAGGAAAGTATAATTATATAACTTTTATCACGATAGTTAAATTTTGTCAAGCCTTTTTTTATAGGGACGGCTCCCTCATTCTATTTTTGAAACGAGAGTAACGTAACTTGTTACTGCCCAAGGGGTAGGGTAAACAGGAATCGTCCCCGGTTTTACTTGAGCGGCTCTTTGGCTTTTTTAGGCGTGGTTTGAGTTTTAGGGCCTAATGTTATAGAAATATTGGTAGTGTTACCGCTGCCGGAAAGGTTGATGATGCAGCTTTCGTTCTCCCGGTCAAAATTTAACAGGCGCTGCCCGTATTCTACGGCATTCAAAAGATTCCAGTTATACATGGCCATTTGTTCTTTGTAGAAGTTTACCACCTGGTCTTGAGTGCCTTTGCCCCGGTATTTTAATAACGCCACCCGCATCCCCCCGCTCTCAAAAGAATAAGAATCATTGGGAAGCTGTTTGAATCCCGCGGGGACCGGGATGTCGCTGAATTTTAACAGTGCCTGCGGTTCCAGGATATCGGGGTTGCCCGGGCTTTTATCATTTTTGCTCAGGTTTGCGCAGCCGGTTAAACCGGTCGCTAAAAAGGAAACAATGAAAATGATATAGAGCATAACTTCTCGACTCGGCAAAACTTTTATTCTTCGAGCAAAGTCGAGAAGATAAAAGTTTTGCCTCGCTCGGAGTATATTCTTTCTCCAGGTTTTCATAAGGCCCCCTTTCGTTTGAGAAAATCCTCTACGTTAAAATAGATCGTCCGGATATCTTCCTCATTCAAGCCTTCCTGTGAAACTATCTTTATTACTTGTTGAGGCGAGATAATATCTTCGGGTTGGTGGCTATCCGTGCTTAAGATCAATTTAGCGCCTAGCGCCAGGGCGCGCTGGATCAGGTGGGCGTTGCCTTCCGAGTGGCCTTCACGCGTAGTTACCTCTAAAAATATACCCTTATTTTTTGCCAAAAGGATATCCGCGTCGCTGATCAGCCCGGGATGGGCCAGGATGTCAATGTCGGCTTCGAGCGCTGCGCGGTTTGTTCCTGCTGCCACCGGTTCAACCGGTGTTTCGCCGTGGCCGACAATAACCTTTGCGCCTTTATTCCGCGCTAATTTTGCCAAAGGTTTAAAATGCTCCGGAGGGATATGGGTCAGTTCGACCCCGGGCAAGACTTTTATCGCCGCGCTCTTCGGCCAGTGGTTGGCAAATTCCACGATCGCGGGGACCAAGGTTTTTATATTACTGTAGTCCGCGTGGTCAGTGATGGCAATTACCTTGTAGCCGGCGTCTTGATAGCGTACCGTGACTTCCGAAGGAAGCAGCGATCCATCGCTAAGCAATGAATGGCAATGAAGGTTATACACGATTACCTCAAGTTATTAATCGACCAACGGGCTAACGACCAGCGACTAACGACTAAAATGCCCCTGGCAGGAATCGAACCTGCCGCACGCGGTTTAGGAAACCGCTGCTCTATCCTTATGAGCTACAGGGGCGCATTCCTCTACCATCGACTAACGACTAAATCATTCTCCCCTGAATTTAATCAGCGAGAATACCGGGTAACTTGTTAATTTCTCCCTGCCTTTTAAGTCCACTAATTCTATGACAAAAGCAATTGCCACGATCTTGGCGTTTTGGGATTCTACGAGTTCTGCCACCGCCTCTACGGTGCCTCCGGTGGCCAGTAGGTCATCGACAATCAATACGCGGCTTCCAGGCTCAAGCGCGTCCTGATGAATTTCAAGGGTATCTGTTCCGTATTCCAGGTTATAAGTCACGGAGTCTGTCTTCCAGGGAAGCTTCCCTTTTTTTCTTACCGGGATAAATCCCGCGCCCAGGTCTTTGGCCAGCGCGCCGCCCAGGATGAAACCCCTTGCCTCGACCGCAACTATATAGTCTATTTTTTTATTCCTGTATTTTTGGGTCAAGGCATTGACGGCAGCCTTAAAGGCATCTTTATCCTGCAGCAAGGTGGTGATGTCGCGAAACAAAATTCCGGGCTTGGGAAAATCCGGGATGTTGCGGATAGTTTTAGCGAGGTTGATGTCCCGTTTTTTAGGCATAGGTTATTTCTCCTGGTTTTGGATAAAGCTCCTTAATTTTTTCAGCGCTGCTTCTTCTATCTGGCGCACGCGCTCGCGCGAAACCCCCAGCTTTTTGGCCACCTCGGCCAGGGTGTGCGATCTCTGTTTATCCAAACCAAAACGCATATCCAAAATATCCCGTTCCCTGTCAGTCATCATATCCAGGAGATTATTTACCCTCTCCGTATTCATCATATGTTCGATTGCCGCGTCCGGAGAGGTGGATGAATTATCCTGGATGAGGTCACTGACCTGGCTTTCTCCTCCGTCGTCAATAGGGGCATCAAGGGAAGATGTTTTGGTAGCGAGCCAGAATTTTATCTGCTTGGTATTGGCGTCGGAGATATGCATCTTTTTGGCTATATCTTCGTCGCTGGGTACGCGGTTTAACTTATGTGAGAGTTGTTCTTTGGTCTTCTGCCAGCGCGAGATCATCTCGTTCATATATACCGGCACGCGGATCATCTTGCCCTGTTCGGATATGGAGCGCGTGATGCTCTGTCTGATCCACCAGGCGGCATACGTGGAGAAACGGAAACCTTTCCTGTGGTCAAATTTATCCACCGCCTTCATCAGGCCAAGGTTACCTTCCTCTATCAGATCCAGAAGCGGGATGCCTAAATACATAAAACGCTTGGCGATGTTGATCACCAGGCGCAGGTTGCCCCGGATCATGGCCTTGCGCGCCTGCTCATCCCCTCTCTTGATCTTCTTTGAGAGGGATACCTCTTCCTCCGCTTTTAAGAGAGAGATATTTCTTATTTCATTGAGATATGTTTTTAGGGCTTCCATATTGGAGTTAATGTTCTCGACTCGGCGGCAAATTTACTCTTCGAGCAGCGTCCCTGCCTGCCGGCAGGCAGGGAGAAGATAAAATTGCCGCCTCGCTCGCACAATATAAGTTTATCTTTTTTTCCGGTTATTTTCTCGCAGCACTGCCTGCGCGGCTGCCAGGTTCGCGATAGGCACGCGGAACGGCGAGCAGCTTACGTAATCCATGCCCACGCGATGGCAGAATTCTACAGAACGCGGGTCTCCTCCGTGTTCGCCGCATATGCCTACTTCCAGGTTTTTGCGGGTCTTGCGTCCCCGCTCAATGCCTATCTTTATCAATTCGCCTACCCCTTCCTGATCAATGGTTTGGAACGGGTCATCGGCGAGGATACCCTTTTGCAGATAATCCGGCAGGAATCCACCGATATCGTCGCGGGAAAAGCCGAACCCCATCTGGGTCATGTCATTGGTGCCGTAGGAGAAGAATTCCGCCACCTCCGCTAATTTTCCGGCTACCAGCGAAGCCCGCGGGATCTCGATCATCGTGCCGAACATGTGCTTGATCTTTTTCAGGCCGTAATTCTTGAGCACTTGGGCGTAGATGTCTTTAGCTATGGCGAGTTGGTCGTATAATTCTTTGACGTCGCAGACCACCGGGATCATGATCTCCGGGTACGGCTTTTTGCCTTCCTTGAGCAGTTCAGCGGCAGATTCTAAGATAGCGCGGATCTGCATGGCGCTTACTTCAGGGTAGGTTACGCCTAAGCGTACCCCGCGGTGCCCCATCATAGGATTTGATTCATGCAATGCCTCGGCTCTATCCGAAAGCTCTTCCATGGTGATATTGAGGTCCTTGGCTAATTGCTCTAATTTACTTTGTTCGCGCGGGACAAATTCGTGCAGAGGCGGGTCAAGCAGGCGGATAACCACCGGATAGCCGTCCATTGCCTCTATGGTTCCTTTGATATCTTTTTTAACATAAGGATAGAGTTCATCCAGGGCCTTACGTCTTTCTTCTTTGGTATTTGAGATGATCATCTTGCGCAGGATAAAAAGCGGCGCGTCAGAGCCCTTACCATAAAACATATGCTCAGTGCGGAAAAGGCCGATGCCTTCTGCTCCGAACTGGCGGGCCTTTTTGGCGTCGTCCGGGGTATCGGCGTTAGTGCGGATGCCCAGCTTCCGGATCGAGCTGCAAAGGGTAAGGAAATCGCTTAACAACTGGTTTTCTTCGGTAGCGTCCATCATGGTAAGCTTGCCGGCATAGACATTGCCCTTGGTGCCGTTTAAGGTGATCCAATCACCTTCTTTAAGGACCTTCTCTCCTATTACCAGTTCTTTTTTCGCAGCCTCAACCTCTAAGGCGGCGCAACCCACAATACAGCACTTGCCCCAACCACGGGCAACCAGGGCGGCATGCGAGGTCATCCCACCGCGGGCAGTCAAAATAGCCTGCGCAGCTCTCATCCCCTCCACATCTTCCGGATTCGTCTCTTCGCGCACAAGGATCACTTTTTTGCCTGTTTTGGCCCATTCCACCGCATCTTTGGCATTAAAGACTATCTGGCCGTTTGCCCCGCCCGGCCCGGCCGGAAGGCCTTTGGCTAAGGGTTTTGTGGTCAGTTCAGCCTTGGGGTCAATGATCGGGTGCAGTAATTCATCCAGCTGCGCAGGGGTAACGCGCATCACCGCCTCTTCTTTTTTAATGAATTTTTCCTTGAGCATATCCACAGCCATGCGTACTGCGGCAGGGCCGTTACGTTTTCCTATCCTGCACTGCAGCATAAAGAGCCTGTCTTTTTCAATTGTAAATTCTATATCCTGCATATCTCGATAGTGTCTCTCAAGGCGCCCCTGGATATCATAGAGCTCCTTATAGATCGCGGGCATGGCCTTTTCCAGGGTCACCAGCTCTTTGTTGTGTTCAGATTTAGAGTATTCGTTGATCGGCGCAGGGGTGCGTATTCCGGCTACCACGTCTTCTCCTTGCGCATTGATCAAATATTCACCGTAAAAATTGTTTTCACCGTTACCGGGATTACGGGTAAAGGCAACGCCGGTTGCCGAATCGTTCCCCATATTCCCGAAGACCATGGTCTGGACGTTTACCGCGGTCCCCCATTCATCGGGGATGTTTTCGATGCGGCGGTAGCTGATGGCGCGCTTGCCGTTCCAGGAGGCAAATACCGCTCCAATACTTCCCCAGAGCTGCTCTTTGGGCTCATCAGGGAACTCCTTACCTAATATTTCTTTTATTTTGGCCTTATAAAGCGCGCAGAGTTTTTTCAGGTCTTCTGCGGAGAGATCGGTATCGCTCTTGGCACCTTTCTCACTTTTCATATGGGCCATGATCTCTTCCAGCTGCTTACGGATACCTTTGTCTTCTTTTGGTTCAATGCCGGCAGCCTTCTCCATGACCACGTCGGAATACATCGTGATCAGCCTGCGGTAGGCGTCATAGACAAAACGGGTATTTCCACCGCTTTGTTTGACCAGGCCGGGTATGGTTTTTTCGGTCAGCCCCACGTTTAAGATCGTTTCCATCATTCCGGGCATGGATTTTCTTGCCCCGGAGCGCACGGAAACCAAAAGCGGATTTACCGGGTCACCGAAATTACGACCCATGAGTTTCTCCACCTGGGCCAGGGCTTTATTTACCAGGTCCTTTAGTTCTTTAGGATAAGTTTTCCTATTCTTATAATAATAGGTGCAAACCTCCGTAGTAATAGTGAATCCCGGGGGGACCGGAAGTTTTAAATTTTTGTTGCCGGCCATCTCCGCGAGGTTCGCGCCTTTTCCTCCTAAAAGGTTCTTCATGCCCTCGTTACCGTCTGCCTTACCTCCGCCAAAGCTGTAAACGTACTTTTTTGTTGCCATTTCTTCCGACCTTTTCCCTTTCTTTTAGCGTTTAGCGGATAGCGTTTAGCGTATAGGTCTATCCGCTATACGCTCTACGCTATACGCTAAGACTAGTTGTTTAATTTTTGCAAAAGATATTCTTTTAGTTTATCGACGCTGATGCGTTCTTGTTGCATGCTGTCACGCTCGCGCACCGTGACCTGCTTGTCCTCCATTGACTGTACATCTACCGTGACGCAGTAGAGCGTGCCTACCTCATCCTGTCTGCGGTAGAGTTTTCCTATTGAGCCGGTGTCGTCATAAACGGCCACCATATTTTTCTTAAGCTCCCGGGCTATTTTTTGCGCCAGCTCCACGATCTCCGGCCGGTTCCTTAAAAGCGGCAGCACCGCCACTTTTGTAGGCGCCAGGTCCCTGTGCAGCTTTAAGACCACGCGCGTGTCATTCTTTACCCCCGCACCAATTGGTAGAATAGCTTCGTTTTTTTCAAAATTGGTGCGGGGGGGAACTTTTTCCTCGTGGTAGGCATCTACCAGAAATGCCAGAACGCTCCTGTCTACCCCCCCTGATGGTTCAATAATGTACGGATAAAACCTTTGTTTTGCCGCGTCGTCGAAATACTGAAAGTCCTTGCCGCTTTGCCTGGCGTGCTGCTTTAGATCAAAATCAGTCCGGTTGGCAATACCTTCTAATTCGCTCCACCCGAAGGGAAAGTTGTATTCGATATCCGTGCAGGCCTTGGCGTAATGCGCCAGTTCCTCTTTCCCGTGCGGGCGTTTCCTTAAGTTCTCCTTCTTTATACCCAAATTGACATACCAATTAAAGTGGGTTTCTATCCACTCCTCTAATTTTTTGTCGCCCTCTTGCGGCCGGACAAAATATTCGATCTCCATCTGCTCGAACTCACGGGTGCGGAAGGTGAAATTACCCGGTGTGATCTCGTTCCTGAAGGCCTTGCCGATCTGCGCCAGGCCAAAGGGAAGTTTGGGGTGGCGCGCGTCCAGGATATTGATGAAGTTCACGAACATCCCCTGGGCAGTCTCCGGCCTTAAATAAACGATATTCCCTGCGTCTTCCACCGGCCCCTGGTAGGTTTTGAACATCAGGTTAAAAGGGCGGCTTTCAGTGAGTTCTCCGCCGCATTCGGGACATTTATCGGCGTTTTTTAAGTCCGCGGTCTTAAAGCGTTTTTTGCAGGTTTTGCAGTCGCTTTTTAGATCAAAAAAGTTATCCACGTGACCGGATGCCCGCCAGACATCAGGGTGCATGAGTATGGCCGCGTCCATGCCCAGGATATCGTCGCGCTGGTAGACATTGGCCTTCCACCAGGCTGTTTTTAGGTTGTTCTTGAGCTCCACGCCAAAAGGGCCGTAGTCCCAGGTATTGCTAAGGCCTCCGTATACCTCCGAAGACTGGAAGATAAAGCCCCGGCGCTTAGAAAGTGAAACTATCTTATCCATCAAATTTTCAGCCATGGGTTTTAACCCGCCACAAATCCGGCGGATGTCACTAGATAGGTATGTCCGAAGAATTGTGTTCCATTCTATCGCAATTTAATAGCAAAGTCAATCAATCCTTAACGTTACTCTTCAGAGTACATGTCTTTTTTCTTTGGCGCAGCCTTGGTCAGGTCTGTAAGCGTCCATTTTGCATCTTGTTGGGTGATGTCAGGGCAATTCCAGGCCCTGCCTTCCTCTGTGTTTATTATTAGCGCGGAGATCCTTAATTCCGGACCGCTCATATTGGAGATCCTCCCCGAATATTTCTTTGTCGATGAGGCAGGGGCATCTTTGTCTAATTCATCTTTGACCCAAACAGGCTTTTCATCTTCCAGGTTCGTGCATCTCCAGGCGATCCCCTGCCAGGTGTCCAAGACTATTGCCGGGACTTTTCTGTAAGTGGTACGCGCGCCATAACCGTTGGGGACTTCCGGAATGAGCATCTCGTATCTTCCTTCCTGCCGGGATTGGCTGGGATAATCGGCGCAAGCCGCGCGATACGAAGGATGCACGATAAATGCAGTTAACGCTATCAGAATCAGCCGTTTTCGCATTGGTATTACCTATCCATTCTTTTGCTTTACCGTTGAAATTATGGCGAATATCTTATTTATGTCTAACGAGCCGGTTATGTCCTTTACGTATACCTTGAAAAAATTGCCTTTATGGTCAAAGAAATTGCAGTCAAAATAATTCGCGGATTTGTTCAAATTGTAAGAGATGAAACCGTTTTTATCGGAGGTAGAAAAACTTAACATCTGCAGGTTTTTCTGGTCTCCCAGGTCAGGGGTAAAGATACCTTTCATGATTACAAAAAAGGCGTCGGTAATGGTCTTTATATCATCGAGCTTTGCCGACATGGTATGGCTTAAGAAATCCTGGTCGCTGGTGATACCCTGTTTTTTTAAGCGTGGGAACAGGTTCATGAAAAATCTCGGCTTTTCATATAAGATATAAGCTACTGCCTCTCCTGTCCGCCATGGTCTTTTCTTATAGTAAGTTCTAGTGGTTTCTCCCTGCACCGCCCTTATGTCTTTGGGAAGGGATATCTCTATTTCAGGCAGGCGGTAATGTTTTAATCCGGACAGGTACGCGTTTTCTATCTCCGGTTTATTTATCGCCTGCTCAGGCGCAAGAGAAAAGATGGCTTGATTATGCGATTGCGTTATACCCGCCCGGACGTACATCTTTAATATGGACGGCCCTCCGAACTTGGCCACAAAGAGCACTACCGGCACAAGCGAGATGATAATCAGGGTGTTTCGCAGTAATTTTCTTTTCACTTAAGTTTTTTCAATTCTTCTTCTTTTATGCCGAAGGTATGTTCCGGCGCGGGGAACTTAAGCGCGGTTACCTCATTTTTGTATTCTTCGATCGCCTTAAATATCAGGGGCGACAGGTTTATGTATTGCTTGACGAATTTCGGCTTAAAACGCTCGAATAACCCCAAGAGGTCATGGATGACTAAAACCTGTCCGTCACAATCGAGCCCGGCGCCGATGCCGATAGTGGGGATCTTTAGTTTCCTGGTTATGACTGCCGCGATCTTGTCCGGCACGCATTCCAGCACTATCGAGAAACAACCCAGTTTCTGGAGGTTGACCGCCTGGTCTATGAGTTTCTGGGCAGTCTCGGCATCCTTGCCCTGCACCTTAAAACCGCCTATTTTATCCGCGGTTTGGGGGGTGAGCCCTATATGTCCCATTACCGGTATTCCGGCAGAGATGATCTTTTCGGTTACCTCCAGGCAACGGTCAAACCACTCTAATTTTACGGCATCGCAATTCGCCTCCGCGATAAAACGCCCGGCGTTCTTTACGCATTCTTCGGGATTTACTTGATAGGAATCATAGGGCATATCTCCGACTACCAGGGCATGTTCCACGGCGCGGGTGACTGCCTTGGCGTGATGCAGCATTTCGGTCATCCCCACCTTGGTGGTAGAGTCCAGGCCTAAGACCACATTTGCAAGTGAATCCCCGACAAGGATCATGTCAATTCCCGCCTTATCCACCAGCGAAGCCGTCGGGAAATCATAGGCGGTAAGCATGGTGATCTTGCGTTTGTTTTTAAGGTCCAGGATATCTTTTAGCGTTATTTTGGCGCTTTTCATTTTAACCTCGGATTAAATTTTTTAAATATGATGCGATAGGCGTTGCTAAGAGCATTATGGTAAGTATTATGAGGATTATTACGGTTGCCCATCCCACGATATTCTGGAATTTATTATTTGTGTAATCTCCCATGATCGATTTATTATTGACCATAAGTATCATGGATAAAAGTACTACCGGTAAAAGCATGGCATTGATTACCTGCGTCCAGATGGTGATGCCGATCAGGGGGGCGTTAGGGAACAGTATGATGATCAGGGCGATCAATATGATCGCGGTGAACAGTGAATAAAATTGAGGCGCTTCCCGGAGGTTCTTGTTTATACCGGCCTCGAAACCAAAGGCCTCGCAGACATAAAAAGCGGTGGCCAGAGGCAGTATTGCCGCAGAGAATATAGACGCCACGAAAAGCCCAAAGGCGAATAGCTGCGCGGCAAAGGCACCGGCAAAGGGCTTAAGCGACATAGCCGCGTCTTTTGCTTCTTGTATGATGATATGGTTTTTATTCAGCGTTGCGGCGCAGGCAACCATGATAAAAAAGGCAACCACTATGGTGGCGGTGCAGCCTACCAGAACATCGAGCACCGAAAGTTTATAATCTTTTATTTTAATGCCTTTCTCGATAACGGACGATTGCATGTAGAATTGCATCCAGGGAGCTACGGTAGTGCCGACGATGCCGAGGATCAATCCCAGGCAGTTTGCGTCAAAGGTTACATTCGGTATCATGAATCCCGATACCACCTGGTGCCAGTCCGGCTTTGCCAGGAGCGCGGAGACTATATATGAGAGAAGGCAAAAGCTGAACAACAGGAATATCCTCTCCGCTATCTTATAGTTGCCTTTTACCACGAGTATCCAGACTGCGAGGGCGGATATCGGGACAGAGACATATTTACTCACTCCGAATATCATCATGCTTCCGGCTACTCCGGCAAACTCGGTAGCGGTATTGCCGATATCGGCAATGACCAGCCCCAGGAAGATGAAAAAGGTGATCCTGACCCCGAAATTTTCCCGGATCAGGTCTGCCAGGCCCATCCCGGTTACCACCCCCATCCTCGCGTTCATCTCCTGGACCACGGCCAAAATAATGAATGACGGGATAAGCACCCACAAAAGCTTATAGCCATAGAGCGCTCCGGCAACCGAATAGGTTGTAATTCCTCCGGCGTCATTGTCCACGCTTCCGGTAATAATCCCGGGACCCATTACCGCGAGAAATATAAGCAGGCTCTGCCAGAACCTTTTTAGTCTCATATTTTTGTCGCTGGGGTTATCTTTCTTAGTTTTCTCCAGGCGATACTGATCACCTGGCTTAGGATATCATCAACGGTGATAATCCCCTGCAGGATGTTGTCTTTATTCACTACGGGTATGACGTAATATTTATATTTATCCATTAAGTACGCCACTTCTTTAACGCTGGAATCCAGGTGCACAGGATAGGTCTTGGGGAACATGGCTTTTTGGATGGGTTCTTTAGGGTCAGCCATAATGAGCCGGCGGAAGTTCGTTGAGCCCATCAAATGATGGCCTTCATCGATCACATAAACGAATTGCAAGGGTTCTACCTTGAAGGAGCGCTCTTTTATCTGCCTGAGGGTCTCTTCTACTGGGGTTTCTTTTGTAAAGGCCAGGTATTCAGCGGTCATCAGGCCTCCGGCTGAATCGCTGGAATACCCCAGAAGCTGGGATAATTTATTGGAGATCTTGCTTTCCAGGAGCTTTAAGAGCTGGTCCACTTTTACCTGGGGAAGCTTTTCCAGGAAATCCGTGGCTTCATCCGAAGGGATACTGTTTAATATTTCTACTATATCTTTGTTTTGCAGTTCCTCGATCAAGGATTTTTGGGTCTTAAAATCAATATTGATAAAGATCCTGGCCTTGGTTGAGATGTCCAGGGATTTGAAAAGAATCGCCTGTTGTTTCTGGTTGAGGTCCAGGAATATATCTCCTAAATCCGCGGCCGGTATGGCGCTTAACTGTTTCTGCGGCATGTCTACTTTGATGGTCATGCTTACGGGATTGATGGAGAGCGGCTGGATGTATTTCCACCCAATGAGGTTGAGTTTTGATAAATAGTCGGAATTTTTATTGAGGGCCTTGCATAAGAATGCGATGAACGGCTCTACCCCTAATCGGCGGGCAAGGCCTTTTACGCTTATATCCACATGCGCCACCATCAGGGAATGGTCAACGAGCAATAAGTGTATATCGTTTACGCGGATGACTTTATGATTGTGGGTATCAACGACCTGTTGGTCAAGGATATCGCGCCGCAGGGTAAGTTCTTCCTTGTTGTTGTGCTTATCGGTAAAATTGATCTTTTCAAGGGCAATCTTTAAGGCTACTTCATTTTCTTCTAGCTCTTTGATATCGCCCCAGGCAACTAGCGCGTATTGACGCCGGAGAAAACCTTTGCGTATGATAAGCGCCACAGACTGCGGATAGACCTCCGTAGTCCTTACGATTATATCGTGTACCTTGCCGACTAATTGGCCGTTGTTATCAACTACCGTCCTATCCAAGAGGTGGGAAAAGAACACGAACATCTGTTTTTGGGCGGGGTTAACGGGATTTACGTTGTTCATTGCGTTTTAGCCGTTTTCTCTTCGACTTCCATTAGCTTTATTTGCGGAAAATTTTTTGCCAGGGCCTCTCCTTTTTCTTTCCCCAGCACGAATATGGCGGTGGAGAGCGCGTCTGCGGTCAGACCCTCCGGGGCAGTTACCGTTACGGAAATTAATCCGGCCTTTGCCGGGAAGCCTGTTTTGGGATCAATTATATGCGCGTAGCGCACGCCATCTTTAATAAAAAACTGTTGGTAATTGCCGCTGGTAGAAGTTGATTGATTTTCCAGAGTGATAAATTCCGTAGGCTCTACCCGGCGGGGGTCTTTAATGCCTATCATCCAGGGGGTTCCGAATTTGTCACCCAGGGCATATACCTGTCCTCCGGCATTTATCAGGCAGCTTTTTATTCCGGCGTCCTTAAGTTTCTTTGCCGCGCAGTCAAGGGCATACCCTTTAGCGATGCCGCCCAAATCAATTTTCATTCCGGGAAAGCTAAATTTTACCACATTATTGCTATCGTTCAATACAATTTTTTCTGAACCTACCAGTTTAAGGGTTTCTTTGATCTCTGTATCTTGGGGGATCTTGAATTTCCTATCAGTGAACCCCCAGAGGTCAACCAGCGGCGCTACCGTGATATCAAAGGCGCCCCCGGAGGCTTGAGAGATATCCTTGGATCTCTTGATGATAAAGAATGCCTCCGGGCTCAACTTTAATTCGCCTTTCGCATTTAATCGCGAAACCTCGCTGTCCGGTTTATACTTGCTTAAGAGGTTCTCTAATCTTTGCATCTCATCAAAGGCTATTTTGCTTGCCCTTTTTTCCGGTGAGATCACCTCCACAAAAGTCCCCATCAACACCCGCGTGTCTTTGTAGAGGCGTTGTTGCTGGCACCCGCTTAAAAGCACAGCTATAATTATCGAAAATACGTTTATGAGTGTATTCATATTGTTTTATTTAGGCTTTTCGTTTGCTCGGGATATTGTGAGCGCACAATTATCCCGAAACATATACCTGAATAATAATCTTTAAGGTAAAAGTTTCGGGGGCTGCGCGAATTGAGCACCTTAACTTTTTGTCTAGCGAAATCCCTGCGAGTGTAAGCAAGCAGGGGCAATATCCCGAGCAAACGAAAAGCAATAGATTCATTTCTTTAATTCCTTCAATAGTATGTCCAGCGGGAGGGTGTTGATCACGTCTTCGGCAGAAAGCCAGCCCCGGCGGGCCATGGCCAGCCCGTACTTAATTGTCCCTAACTGCTCTAAGGCGTGCGCATCCGTATTGATGGCCAGCTTCACGCCCATCTCTTTTGCCCTGTGGGCATGTATGTCGTTCAGGTCAAGGCGGTCGGGAAAGGAATTTATCTCCAGGTGGGTATTGGTTTCCCGGGCAACTTTTAAGATCTCATCGAGATCCAGCTCATAGGGTTCGCGTGCGCCCCAGAGCCGGCCAAAGGGATGGGCTATTATGCGCACGTATTTATTCTTGCAGGCCTTGATCATCCTCCTAGTAAGCTGTTCTTTTGATTGTTTGAATCCGGAATGGATCGCCGCTACCACCACGTCAAAATCTTTTAATACCCCGTCCTTATAATCAATATTGCCTTCTGAATCTATCTCTACCTCGGTGCCGAAAAGGACGGTAAAATTGCGCAGTTTCTTATTTAAACGCTCGATCTCCAACCTCTTCTTATTTAAATCCGCGATGCTTAGGCCGTGCGCGACCTTGAGGCTCTGGGAGTGGTCGGTGATAGCCGCGTACCTGTAGCCCCTCTTTACGCAGCCTTCAACCATTTCTGCGATGGAATTTGAGCCGTCTGACCAGTTGGAATGCACGTGCAAGTCACCCTTGATATCCGATAGCTCGATCAGATGCGGTAATTTATTTTTCAGCGCCAGCTCTATTTCTCCGCCGTCTTCCCTTAATTCCGGAGGGATATACTGCATCCCCAAGGTCTTTAATAATTCTTCTTCGCTCCTGCCGCTTACGAACCTTTCTTTCCGGAATACGCCGTATTCATTGACCTTGAGGCCTTTTTTTATCGCCAGGTGCCGGAGTTTGATATTGAAATTTTTCGCACCGGTAAAATATACGAGCGCCGCGCCGAATGACCTGTCTTCAACCACCCTGCAGTCAACCTGCACATCGTCTTTGGTGCGCACGGCAGATTTTGTTTCTCCATGTGCTATGATATCTTTTACCGGAGGCAGGCGCACAAAGGCGTCCATTAAATCTTGCGGCTTATCCGAGGTCACCAGTATATCAATGTCGCGCACCGTATCTTTTTGCCGGCGTAATGACCCCGCGCAGGATACCTCTTTGACACCCGGAATATCTTTGAGGCTTTTCAGGAATTCCTCCGTTAGTAAAGTGGCCTGCGCCAGCGTCATGCGTTCGGAGGATCTATTCAGCAGCTCTATGCCCTTAGAAATATTTTCAATAGTTTTCTCTTTTATCCCGAATATGCCTTTGAGCTTTCCCCCGGCTATTGCTTTTTCCAGGTCCAAGATGTTTTTTATCTTTAGTTGTTCATATAAGAGCTTGACGGTTTTTGGCCCGACGGAGGGGATATTCAATAATTCCAGCAGGCCACCGGGTATTGATTTCTTTAAGTCTTCGTAGGCCTGGATGCGGCCTGTTTTTATGAATTCGTTTATTTTATTGGAGAGGTCTTTGCCTATGCCGGAGATCTCGGTGAGCCGGCCTTCTTTAGCTATATTTTTCAGGCCTTCGGTCAGGCCTTCGATATTCTGCGCTGCGCGTTCATAGGCGCGTATTTTAAAGACATTCTCCCCCTTTATCTCTAAAATCTGGGCGATCTGGCGGAATATCTCCGCTATTTCAGTGTTTATCATCCTCTGCTTTCTTTACTGTTTCATCTTGAGGGTCAAGCTTTTTGGCTTTGTTGAGGAATAAATTATATTTGGCCATATCGTTCTTGGCTTTATAGGCCTGGGCCAGGCGGGCGTAGGCCGTAGCAAACTCGGGGGCGATGGAGACAGCGCGCTCCAACTCGGAAATTGCCTTATTCAGATTTCCTCCTACCAACGCCGGGGCATAGAGATAGAATGTCCCCAGGGCAAGATGGACCTCGGGCAGGTCCGGCGCAATTTCCCTGGCCTTTAAAAAATAGCCTTTGATCTTGGTGCCGTAACGAAACTTGTTAAAGATCCAGCCGCCGCTTTGGGCACGGCCGCTATTGATCGCGCCCAGCATCATAAAAGCCAAAGCCTGCTCTTCGCGCTCCAGGTCTTTACTTTTCAGGACGCGCTGGATAAGCCTCTGGGCTTCGTCAAATTTATTTGCGTTATATTCTATATACGCGAGGCTGATCAACGAAGGGTTGTGTTCAGGGTCGTCGTTGAGGATGTTTCGCAGCAATTCTTCCGAATTTTTATAATTGTTTTTCCTGCGTAAGACTTCCGCCTTGATCCATAGGGCATCGATATTATACGGCTCAAGGTTGAGGATCTGTTCGCTGTTCAGGTAAGCCGCGTTGTCTTTTCTTAATTTTAAGAGCCGGAGCGTATCGGTAATAAACGCGTTTTTGGGGTATGCCCTTATCCGCGCACCCAGGAATCGGCCGTTACCCCATCCGGATATAAAAAGGTAACCGCTCATATTCAGGGCGCTGATCAGGCAGAGAGATAAGAGGATTCCTAAAATAAGCAAGATGGCTTTTTTCTTCATTTTTTAAAACTGTTCCTGCGTTTTTTTAAGCGGTGTTGGAAACGTTGTAGGTGGATTCGAGGGTCTTGACCAAGTCTACCAATACGGAATTAACCGGGGCGGGGATACCTAGTTCCTGGGCCTGGCGGACAATGACGCCGTTTATATAATCTATCTCCGTGCGTTTTTTCCGTAAGACATCCTGCAGCATCGAGGATACGTTACCGGAGGTTGCCTCACAGACCGCTTCGACCTTGGTCAGGGGGTCATCATAAATAAGCTTTATGCGTTTTCGTTTGACTATCCTGGTTGCCTCGCTCACCGCCTCCCGCAATATCCTGCGCGTGGCCTCGAATTCCAATAATTTCCCGTTTTTAAGGCGGGTGATCGCGGTGAGGGCGTTTATGCCCACATTGATGATCAGCTTTGACCACAAAAGGCCTTTTATGTCACGGGAAATGCGCGTTTGCAGGCCCACCTTATTGAATATTTCACGGATATAGCGCATCTCAACCGGTATTTTTCCGTCGAGCCTGCCGATGGTCGTTTCCCCGCGCCCTGCGTGGCGCACCTTGCCCGTATCCAGGAGGGTCGCGCCCATGTTGGTTACGCCGCCGATCACCTTATCATTACCCACAACCTCCGCGATAACCTCGATATTCCCGATGCCGTTCTGCAGCGTAACGATCCTTGTGTTTTCTCCCACAAGCGGCTTAGCCAGGGTTATGGCATCTTTTGTGTCGTAGGATTTTACGGCGATGATCACCAGGTCTATGTCTTTTAGATCTTTTGCCTCTGAGCAGGCATGTACTTTTGCCTGCCAGTTCCCGGATATGCCTTCTACGCTTATGCCGTGCTGGTTCAGGCTTTGCGCGCGCGCCTTATCTTTATCCAAAAGCACTACCTCTTCCTTGGATTTTGATAAAAATGCCGCCAGCAGGCAGCCGATCGCCCCGGGTCCGACAATAACGATTCTCATATTATTATTGTATCGCAGGTTCTAAACTACGCAACTGTTTTAATACCCTTTCTGCCCTGAAATCTTTTTCCAGGTGGAAGCTGAAGAAGGCGTGCAGGATCTGGCTTAATTCTTTCTTGATCTCCGGGTTCAGGCCGAGATTCAGGTTTGTCCTCATGTCGTTTTTCTGTATATGCAGTATCGAGGCAATGGTACCCCGGAAGATCGTCCTCGCGTGCGTGTCTTTCGGGAAACACCCCGAACACAAAAGTCCTCCCTGGGAGAGGCTGAATTTCGCCTCTTGGGTTATCTTTGTCCCGCAAGACACGCAGGATTCAAAGTGTGGCTGGAATCCTGAGAGTGTCAGGAGTTTTATCTTGAATATCAAGGTGATTTTTTCGGTGTGGCTGCTATTGGATTCCAGTGCCTCCAGGGTTTCCTTTGCCAGGTTAAATATGTCCTCGTTCTTGTCTTCCTGTCCCATTACGCTATGGATAAGCTCACATATGAGAATGGCATTGGCGCTTTTCATTATATCTTTGCGCACGACGTTATAGTTATGGCGTAAGTCGCACTGACTTACCAGATGCAGCGCCGAATTCCTTTTTTTATAGAAAATGATCTCGTTGAACGAATAAGGCTCCAGGGTGCTTGCGAATTTACGGGGATCGGCCCTTATCCCTTTTAACAGCCCGCTTATCTTACCGAAATCGCGGGTATAAAAATCAACGATTAAAGAGGTCTCCCGGAAATCGCGCTTATTAAGGACTATGGCTTCGGTTTTAGGAATGGACATGTAGATCGTGTTATTGTTCGAGCGAGGCAAAACTTTTATCTTCTCCCTGCCTGCCGGCAGGCAGGGACCTTGCTCGAAGAATAAAAGTTTTTCCGAGTCGGGAACTATCAAGTATAGATTCTGTTTTTTCCTGCATGAGTTTTCTTTGACGGGCGCTTCTGTCGTCATAGCCAAGTATATGCAGCAACCCGTGTATTACGTAAAGGAGAGTTTCATAGGTATAAGTGGTGTGATAGATCTTTGACTGGCGTATAGCCGTGTCCGTAGAGACGGCGATCTCCGCGACAATCTCTTTTGTACCGGCGGATAGGTCGAAGGATATTACGTCGGTTGGTCCCGATCTTTTAAGGAAACGCAGATTCAATTCCTTTATTTTCTTGTCGTTTACAAAACAGACACTGATGCTCGCTGGTTTTTTGACGCCTTCGGATGAAAGCGTATCAAGGATTATTCTTTTTATCCTCTTCGGATTGATAGGAATTTTGGACTGCAGGTTTTTTATGGCTATTTCCATTTTTTGCCCCGTTAGAGAACGGAGTTTTCTAACGGGGTTTGCCTTGTTCGGGATATATTATGCGACTGTGATAGATGGCCCCTAAAATATGGATGAACACGGCAGAGATCTGCTCCAGGTCTTTTAAAGTCAGGTCGCAGGCATCCAGCTGTCCGTCGATAAACTTATTATTGATTACCTTGTGCACCAGTTCTTCTATATTGGAGGGGGTTGGTTCTTTTAAGGTGCGCGTGGCAGCCTCGGCAGAATCCGCGAGCAGCACTATGGCAGTTTCTTTAGTTGATGGTTTTGGGCCGGGATAACGGAACCCTTCTTCGTTCACGTCATCTTTATCCTCCATCCCCTGAAGGGCGCGGAGATAGAAGTAATAAACCAGGCTGTCGCCATGGTGCTGCTGGATAAAATCCATGAGGCGCGGGCTCAATTTATATTTTTTTGCCAGGTCCAGCCCTTCTTTGACATGGTTCATGATCACCAGTTTGCTCATGGTAGGCGTCAGGTCATCGTGGATGTTTTCGTTATTGCCCTGGTTTTCGCTGAAATAATCCGGCTTAGAAAGCTTTCCCACATCGTGATAATATGCCCCTACCCTGGCTAAGAGCGCGTGCGCCCCTACTGCCTTGGAGGCCGCGTCCGAGAGATTTCCCACTACGAGGCTGTGGTGGAATGTGCCAGGCGCGTCCTTTATCAATTGTTGCAGCAGCGGCTGGTTAAAGTCCGCCAGCTCCAGTAAACTGATATCGGTTACCGTCTTGAACAGGTATTCGAAGATGGGCAGGATCCCCAGGACGATAAAACTGCAGGCAATTCCGTTTAAGAAGAGAAGCAGGTAGCTTCCCCAGGAGCTGATCGCCGCCTGGTTGAGGATAAATAAGGAGGCCGCCTGTACTAATCCTACTACTGCGCCGGCGCGCATCACATGCATACGCCGGGGGGCTTCTTTTACCAATAGTATGGACACCAGGCCGCTGGTGGTAAACAGGAGGAAGAGGTTGTAATTGTTTCCGCATACCGCGCTGACTGCGAGAGAAGCAGCCAGGGTAGTGAATAACGAAAGCCCGAGGTCGCAGAAGAGCATTTGAACCAGGATGGGCACAACCGCAAATGGTATGTAATAAGAAGTCCCGCCGTTCTGGATGATGATATAGCTTAAGACGAGGATTATTACGAAAAGCAGGCTTAGATGCAAAAGAATGTTTTTAAATGCATGGGTGGTTTTTTGGGTTGTTACGAGGTACAGGGTTAAAATGATCAGAAGAAAAACGATAAGCAGGCTTAGATGCAGGATAAGGCTTAATGCGCACAGCAGCGCTATTAAAAGTATCGGCTTTAACTGCCTCAGCAACCCGAGCCTGTCATGCACCCAATTGTATTGGAGTAATTGGTGTGTCCCCTTCCGGGGCACGGAATCGGTGCTTCGCCTGTTGCGGAGCTTCTTAAGCGGATTTAGCGCGAATTGCTTTATCATATGCTTCAATGATCCTCTGGACCAGTGCGTGGCGGACTACGTCCTGCCCGGTAAAATAATTGAATTTGATCCCTTCAATATCTTTTAGTATATCCTGGGCCTGCAGCAGGCCGATGGGTTTGCCGTCTGGAAGGTCACTCTGGGTAATATCTCCGGTTATAACTGCCCTGGAGTCAAAGCCAAGCCGGGTTAAAAACATCTTCATCTGTTCGGCAGTGCAGTTCTGGGCTTCATCAAGGATGATAAAGGCGTCATTCAATGTCCTGCCGCGCATATAGGCGAGCGGCGCGACTTCAATGGTGCCGGTTTCCAGGTATTTTTCTATGCGTTCGGCATCCATCATATCATACAGCGCGTCATACAGAGGCCTTAGGTAGGGTGAGATCTTTTCGTACATATCTCCGGGTAAAAATCCCAGTGATTCCCCCGCCTCAAGCGCAGGACGGGTAAGGATCAAACGGCGTACCTCCTGTTTCTTTAAAGATTCTACAGCGCAGGCCATGGCCAGATAGGTCTTGCCGGTCCCCGCCGGGCCTATGCCAAAAACGATATCATGTTTCCTGATCGCCTCGACATAATCTCTTTGTCCTGGAGTCTTAGGGCCGATCGTCTTTCCTGCCAGAGAGTTGGTAACCGCGGACATTTCCGGGGAAGGAGTTTTCTTGGGCGCGCGGCCAAAGTTCTTCAGGAGAGAGTAAAGGTCGGCATTGCCGATCTCTCCCTGCCCTGCGCGTAAGGCTTCAAGCAGATAGTCTATTGCGCCTTCGGCCTTTTTTACTTTAGCGGCAGTGCCGCTTAGCTTAAGGTGGCCTCCGCGCAGCACCAGCCGTACGCCGAATTCCTTTTCGATGGCCTTGGCGTTCTCGTCGGCATTGCCGAAAAGCGATTGCGCCTCTTGCCGTCCTTCCAGCTTGATTATTTTATCCACTATTTAAGGTTCTCTTTGGGTTCTTTTAATTTGGCGGCGCCTGTGGTATCTCCGGGTATATTGAGCACCTGGCCGGGATAAACCTTATTTGGCCCTTTTAAGGTATCTTTATTCGCCTCGAATATCTTATTCCATTTTTTTGTGGTGCCGTAGAATTCTTTTGAGATCTTCTGCAGGGTGTCGTTTTTCTTAACGGTGTATTTGGCGGAGTTAAGGCCGGTTTCTTCAGCGGTGGTTTCGGCGGAATCTTTTTTAAAAATATATCCTTTGTTTCCTTCGCCTTCTCCCTGTCCTTCTTCCAGCATCCCTGTTCCCGCTTCAGTTTTGCCTTCAACTGCTTTGTTATGGCCTTTTACGAATTTGAGCGGAGAATGTATCTCCATTTCTACTACTTGAGTGGTACGGGTTGTTTCCCGTGGGAGCTGTTCCTGTGTTTCAGGCGCCTGTCCTGTGATGTATCCGCGGTTTCCCGTCAGATCCTGGTCCACGCGCGCCTTGGTGAGTTGATATGTCCTGACCACGCAGCCGGATAATAGAAACGCCGCAGCCGCTGTTAAAAGATACCACACATTCCCTCTTTTCATTATCCCCTCCTATTTTGTCTTTTTAACCGCTAATCCCAATTCCTTTAATTGTTTTTCCTCTACCTCCGAAGGAGCTCCGGTCAACAGGCATACCCCGGCGCTGGTTTTGGGAAAACCGATCACCTCGCGTATGCTTGATTCGCCCGCCAGGACTGTAAGCAGCCGGTCTATGCCAAAGGCAAATCCGCCGTGGGGCGGCGCGCCGTATTGAAAGGCTTCCAGAAGGAACCCGAAGCGCTTCCGGGCATCTTCGGCTTCAAGCCCGATGATCTTGAATATCTTTTCCTGCAATTCTTGCTCATGGATCCTGATAGAGCCCGAGCCTATTTCCATGCCGTTTAAGACCAGATCATAAGACCGCGAGAGGACTTTATCCGGATGGGTTTCCAGGGCATCTAGGTCAACTTTGCGCGGCGAGGTAAAAGGGTGGTGTTCGCTCTCCCAGCGTTTCTCTTCTTCATTGTATTTAAAGAGAGGGAAATCCGTGACCCAGGTAAAGGCAAAAGGATTATTCAGCTCTTTGCGCAAGTCGGGTTTATCCGAGGCGTATTTTTTTTGCGACTCGGCATAGGTCAACCGGGGGAAAGGCGTGATCAAATCCACGCCCCTTAAATCTTTAAATATAAACCGCATCATCTCTTCAAAGAGCGCGAAAATATCCTCTTCTTCCACGAAAGACATCTCCAGGTCCAGTTGCGTAAATTCCGGCTGGCGGTCCGCGCGCAGGTCTTCGTCGCGGAAACATTTGGCTATCTGGTAGTATTTTTCAATACCCGATACCATAAGGATCTGTTTGAATAATTGCGGAGACTGCGGCAGGGCATAAAAATATCCCTGGTTGAGCCTGGAAGGGACCAGGTAATCCCGCGCCCCTTCGGGGGTGGATTTAGTCAGGATCGGCGTTTCGCATTCTATAAATCCGTTTGCGTCAAGATAAGAGCGGATCACCCTGTATAGCCGGCTCCTTAACACAAAATTATCAAATACTTTTTTACGGCGCAGGTCCAGATACCGGTATTTGAGCCGTATCTCTTCGGTTACATCCCGCTCGAACTCGTCCTGTATCTCAAAAGGCGGGGTCAGGCTGGGGTTAAGTATCTGGAGTTCCTCAACCAGTATTTCAATTTCTCCGGTAGGCAGCTTGGGGTTGATCGTGTTTTCCGGCCGTTTATTTACTTTCCCCGTTATCTTGACCACGAACTCGCTTCTTAGGTCTTGAGCTTTTTTATACGCCTCCGGGCACTCCTTAGGCAGGAAAACTATCTGCGTCACGCCGGTCCTATCGCGGATATCGATAAAGATAAGTTTACCGTGGTCTCTGCGGCTGGCAACCCATCCGCAGAGGGTTACTTCTTTATTGATATCGCAGGTCTTTAGTTCACCGCAGGTGTGTGTGCGCAGCATAGTAAAGTCGTCATTGCGAGCTCCGAAGGGGCGAAGCAATCTTAATTTTAGATTGCGCAGCCTGTTCCGAGCGCAGCGAGGAATCCCATTTTTCGCTAGCTGCTGGTTTGCTTCGGCTTCGCCTCGCAACCGCCATTGGCTCCTCGCAATGACTGAATAAGATCCTCTTGCTTAATTTCTTTCTGTTCCCCTGACCCCATATCTTTAAGGGTTACTATCTGTTTCTTGAGTTCGTCTTCTCCTATGATTAAAACTCTCTTTGCCCTTAGGTCATTAGCCCTGCGCAATGCGCCTTTAAGGGATTTTCCTTCATAATCCGTATCTGCGGCAATACCCTCCCGGCGCAAGTCTTGCAATAATCTCAAACCTTGCGCTTTGGGTTTTTCTCCCATAGTTATTATGTATACCAGATTTTCTTCCGGCTTCTTGAGCCTCCCGCAAGACGCCAATAGTATTCTTTCTACTCCGAAGGCAAAGCCCATTGCCCCGACATCCGGCCCGCCCAGTTCTTTGAGCAAATTATCGTATCTTCCGCCCGCGCCGATGGCATCCTGGGTTCCTAAGGCGTCGTGTTTTATCTCGAAAATAGTCCGGGTGTAATAGTCCAGTCCCCGCACCAGTTGCGGCAGGATCTCGTATCTGATACCCAAATTTTGGAGCCCGTTCTTTACGGTTTCAAAATGAGCCTTGCATTCCGGGCACAGGTGTTTTTCTTCCAGGGAAATTTTGCTTACTATTTCCTGGCAGGCCTCGTTTTTGCAGTCCAGTATGCGTAAGGTATTTTTTTCATAGCGGACTTTGCAATCTTCGCAGAGTGAGCCTTTATTACTTTTAAGGGCCTTGCGTAGGTTCAGGGAAAGTTTCGATTTGTCCTCACTGCAGCCGAGGCTGTTCAATTTTATCGTATAATTATTGACCTGCCAGGCCTCCAATAATCTGTTTGCTAGGGATATCACTTCAATATCCACTTCAGGCAGGCTTGAACCGATGGCCTCACAGCCGATATGGTGGAATTGTCTTAGACGGCCCTTTTGCGGGCGCTCCAGGCGGAACATTGCCCCGGTATAATACAATTTCAAGAAGCCGTAGGTCTTATCGAGGTTATTTTCTATGTAGGCGCGCGCTACCGAAGCGGTTGCCTCCGGCCTTAAGGCGTAAAGCTCATCCTGGTTTTTCACCAGGAACATCTGTTTCTGCACCACCTCCGCGAATTCGCCGAGCGACCGGGAAAATAGCTTTGCCTCTTCCAATAAGGGGGGCCGCACCTCGCGGTAATTATAGAGAGAAAATACCTTACGGCCTAAATCTTCCACTTCTTGCCAGGACGGTGTTTCGTCAGGCAGAATGTCTTTTGTGCCTGATATCCTTTTAAACATGTTTTAGTATTGGGGAGGGTGAAAGGTTTATCTTATATCGTGTTTCATCTCCAGGCCCGGCTTGAAGACAACGACTTTTCTGGGCGGGACAGGGACTACTTCTCCGGTACGCGGATTCCTGCCGGTGCGGCTTTTTCTCTGCTTTACCTTGAAGACGCCGAAATTGCGCAACTCGATCTTCTCTCCTCTTCCCAGCGCCTGCACGATACAGTCAAAGGTTTTCTGCACGACCTTTTTGACGTCAATCTGCTTCAGGTTTGTTTCGTCCGAAACCTTAAGGATAATATCTTTCTTGGTCATCTTGAACCTCCCTGCCCAGAAAGGGCGCACCCGCGCAATTCCTATTAGCGCGGGGTGTTAACAGAAGTGCACATTGGCCTATCCGGTAAGGCCGGGTGTTATGAACACCATAATTGTAACTACAATATCACCAAAAAGTTACGATGTCAAGGATTTTATGGATTCTGGAAATGTTCACCTTTTGTGACTAGAGTATTAAAGATAGGCGGTCTTCGCCTAAAAGAGTTTCTATATCCTGGATCAGTTTTTCGCTCGGCTCGACAAAAAGCCCATCGCCCACCACGAGATGGATGCGCGAACGCGTGGACGTATCCAGGTGCATATATATAGGGATTTTCCCCCTATTTTCGCAAAGGACCTCCTTTAGGCTGGTAAAGAGATTTTCCCTTATGCCGGACAGGTTGATATTTATGCTGGAGATCATTTTATAAATTTCATCCACCGGGAACAGGTCATTTATGATGATCTTAGGCGTATCTTCTTTCAGGTTGAGCCTTCCCCTGACCAGGACTACCGTGCTTGCCAAAAGATAGCGGGAAACTTTTTGGTATGCCTGGGGAAAGACCAGGGCTTCTACGGAGCCCTCCAGGTCTTCCAGTTTCAGGATGGCCATTTTTTCCTGCTTGGCGCGGGTAAGGGTCTGTTTGATCTTAGAGATAAGTCCTACTAATTTTATCTCTTCATCGTCTTTATGCCGCGATAATTCCGGTATAGATGTGGAGCTAAAACGTTTAAGCTGGCCGGCATAACGGGCTAACGGGTGGCCGGAAACGTAGAACCCGAGTATCTCTTTCTCAAAGGCCAGGACCTGCGGCTCCGGCCATTCGTGTACCTTGGGCAGGTCGTTTATGCTCTGGCGGAAACCATTCTCTTTGAACGCCTGGTCGAAGAATGACAGTTGGCCTTTGGCGCGGTCACGCTGTATCTTTGAGGATTGTTCTAATATGCCGTCTAATCCGGCGACCATCTGTGCCCGCGGCATCTTAAAATAATCCATGGCCCCGCACTTGATCAGGCTTTCCAAGACCTTGCGGTTTGCCAGTCGTAGGTCTATCCGTTTGCAGAGGTCCTGCAAGGAAAGAAATTTGCCGTCGTTTTGCCGGGCCTGGACAATGGATTCTGCCGCACCCTGCCCCACGTTTTTTACTGCCAGCAGCCCGAAGCGGATGGTCTTTTGGTCTACAACCTTAAACAGGGATTCGCTTTCATTTATATCCGGAGGAAGTACCTCAAGGTTCATGTGCCGGGCCTCATTGACGTATTCTACGATCTTATCGGTATTGTCGCGTTCTGAGGTCAAGAGCGCGGTCATGAATTCCACGGGAAAATTCGCCTTTAGATACGCGGTGCGGTAAGAGATCATGGCATAGGCGGCCGAATGTGAGTTGTGTACTATTATGCCATTGGCAATGAAGTTATGGATCCCCTCGATTTCTATGTCATAGGTATCTTCCCTGCCAACATAATCAACCGAACTAACTCTATCCCATAGTATATCCGAGTTTACAAACCTTAATAGTCTCTCGGACTCAAGGAAGCGCGCCAAGCGCAAGATGGTATAACGGCGGAATCCTTTTTTCTTAGGATGGTCCGCGCCGTAAAATTCCTTCATTGAAACTCCGGACCTTGTTTCTAATTCTTTCCAAGTCAAGCCGAATTTATCTTTTTCTTCCTTCACGATCTCCTTTATTTCGGGAGGCAGGGTATCTTTTGATTCACTATTATCAGAAGCTTTATCGTAGTAATTACGTAGATGTGAGATCTGTTCGTCTTTATCGATAATAAAAGGACAGATAAGCTGGATGAATCTGGTTATGCTATCCCTCCCAAAAAGGTGTAGGGTAAAACCGGGCACGTCTTTCTTGATTCCTTTATACTTATATTTAAAGTTTTTTGTGCTTAAACGGCTTGCTATATTAAGCCTAAGCAATAAGTCCTGTATCTGTTGGCATAATTTACTGGAGGAGCTTGCGTAAAAAGGTATAGAGTTGTTTTTGCCAAAAACAAATCCGTCTCCTGACCAAAGCCTACCCAGGAATAAGGCTATTTGTTTATTCTCCAAGGAAAATAGCTCCGGAGGGATAAATTTATCACTCGCCTTTTTATAGTCTAGGCCCAATTCTTCTATCCATAGCCTTGCCCCGCATTTATAAAAAGTAGTAGTGGTCAAGGAACCTTGTTTATTCCAGGGGATTTGGTTTTTGGAAAATCTGGTGACTTTGCCTGTGCCCGCGTATACCTCAAAACGCCCCCTTCTTTTATAGATTTTTGGGATTGTATTGTTAAACTTACGCAAGTTCTCAACATAGTCTTTTACCAGCGTCTCGCTATTATTATAAAAATAAAACCCGGAAGGATGGCAAGTATTTCCTTCAGAGATTATTCCCGCTAAAACAATTATTTTATGCGGTTCCCACTGTTTGTCGGTCTCTAGAGGTATGATCCGCGGCAATGCGATTCGTTCCCCGATGCGTAAATCACCGAGGTTTTTCCAGCCTTTAAAAGTAAATAAAGGATGATTAGAGGTGGCTACTATTTCTCTGCCGAGGCATGTTTGAAGCCGGTATACCGGTTTCGCCCCATTATAAACCACATCTTTTATGTTGGTTTTGACGATTTTCAAATTTTCCTGGCAGCTGAATGTAGTTTTGGCCAGCTGCCTGTTGCTAAATAAGTCTTTTACTGTGATACGCTCTCCATTTTCTCCAGAAATTATTTTTGTAGAGCCAACAACGCATTTATTGAAGCCGTACCCCGAGAAATATTCGATGAGATCGAATATCTTGGAGGCAGTGATTTCTTTTATACCGTTATTCACGCAGCCGGAGATAAAAATATTACGCTGTTTCTCCATTACCTCGGGTATCTTTTTGCCCATGGCCTTACGCAGGATATCTGCCTGGGCCAGGCTGAAGCCTGCCAGGCTTGATGCGATCTGCATGATCTGCTCCTGGTATACCATTATACCGTAGGTTTCCTTGAGAATGGGCTCTAACTTCGGATGTTCATATTTGATGGGAATCTGGTTGTGTTTACGTTTCATGAAGTCATCGAGCATCCCCGAACCTATAGGCCCCGGGCGGTAAAGTGCCAGCAGCGCGATGATATCTTCAAAATGGCTGGGTTCCAGTTTTCTTAAGAGGTCGCGCATCCCGGAACTTTCTACCTGGAATACCCCGATTGTTTGCGAATTCGCAAGAAGCTTGTAGGTCTTAGAGTCTTCGAGAGAAAGATTTTTCAGGTCTATTTCTATGCCGCGGGTGCGCCTGACTAATTTTAGGGTTTCGTCAATGACAGTGAGTGTCCTTAATCCCAGAAAGTCCACTTTCAATAAGCCGATCTTTTCGAGCATCCCCATGCTGTAGCCGGTGGTGATCTGGTCGTCTCCGGTCTTAAACAGGGGCATGTAATTATCCAGCGGTTTGTCCGCGATGACTACCCCTGCGGCGTGCACTGAGGCATGACGGTTCAATCCTTCCAGGGAGAGCGCGGTATCGATAAGTTTTGTTATCTGGGGGTCGTTCTTGTAGAGGTTATTGATTTCCGCTTCTGATTCAAGCGCGTCCTTTAGGGTGATATTAGGGTCCGGGGGTATCATCTTGGCAATACGGTCAACATCCGCGTAGGCTATGCCCATGACCCGGCCGACATCGCGCAACACGGCGCGGGCCTGCATGGTCCCGAAGGTGATGATCTGGGCGACGTTCTGGCGGCCGTATTTCTGGGTCACATAATCAATGACCTCCTGCCTTCTTTCGTAACAGAAATCTATATCGATATCCGGCAGGCCTAAGCGTTCAGGATTAAGGAATCTCTCAAAGAGTAGGCCATAACTTAAAGGATTGATATCGGTAATACCTAAAAGATAACTCACCAGGCTTCCCGCGGCTGAACCGCGCCCCGGTCCCACAGGTATATTTTTGCTTTTAGCGTAATGAATAAAATCCCAGACGATCAGGAAATAGCTGATAAAACCCATATTCTTGATCATCTTTAATTCGTATTCCAGGCGTTCCTTAATTTCCGGTGCGGCTTCCGGGAAACGGTTTTTCAGCCCTCCCGCGCAGAGGTCCTTGAGGTAGTCTTCTTTGTCCTGGCCGTTGGGAGGCGTATATTTAGGCAAATGTATCTGGGAAAAATCCAACTCCAGGTTACAGCGCTGGGCGATCTCCAGGGTATTGGCGATCGCTTCCGGCAGGTCTTTGAAGAGTGCTTTCATCTCCTCCGGTGATTGAAAATAGAATTCGTCTGTTTGCAGGCGCATGCGGTTAGGGTCGTCAAGCGTGGTCTGGGTCTGGATACACAAAAGCGCCTCGTGGCTTGAGGCGTGCTCCTTTTTTAGGTAATGCACGTCATTGGTGGCCACAAGCGGGATGTGTAATTCTTTAGAAATGCGTATCAGTCCTTCGTTAACTATTCTTTGCTCAGGGATGGAGTTGCCTTGCACCTCCAGGTAGAAATTGCCCTTGCCAAAGATGTTTAAATAATTGTCCGCTTCTTTTAAGGCATCGTTAAAACGTTTTTCCCTGATCAGGGACGGGATCTCACCCTTCAGGCAGGCAGTCAGGCCGATAAGTCCCTTGGAATGCTGCGCCAGGCACTCTTTGTCAATGCGCGGACGGTAATAAAAACCTTCCAGGTACGCGATGGATACCAGCTTCATCAGGTTGTGGTAACCGGCCTCGTCTTTGGCAAGGAGTATAAAGTGATAGGATGCCTCGTCAATGCCTGATCCGGTTTTATCAAAGCGGCTTTTCGGCGCGACATAGGCCTCGCAGCCGATAATCGGTTTTATCCCCGCTTTTTGGGCTTCCAGGTAGAATTCGATGGCCCCGAACATTGCTCCATGGTCGGTAATAGCCAGTGAATCCATTTTATATTGGTTGGCTAGGCTTAATAATTCCGGGATGCGGCAGGCGCCGTCAAGGAGGCTGTATTGGGTATGCAGGTGTAGGTGGACGAATTCTGAACGAGGCATGATGGCTTATGGCTAATAGCAAATGGCTAATAGCGTATGGCAAATGGCTAATAGCGTAAAGCTTAGGACGCTAGCACGGAAAGCAAAAATAAAAAATTTATAAATTTATCAGAAAGATTGTGTTATGGCTATTTGCTATTCGCCACGTGCTATTTGCTAATTTATTCCCACTCAATAGTCGCGGGAGGCTTGGAGCTGATATCGTAGACTACGCGGTTTACTCCTTTTACTTCGTTGATAATACGATTGGATATTTTTTCCAGGATCTCGTAAGGTATCTTTGCCCAGTCCGCAGTCATCCCGTCAAGGCTGGTGACGCAGCGCAATGCTATCGTATTCTCGTAAGTGCGTTCATCTCCCATAACCCCCACACTTTTTATGGGTAACAAGACGGCAAAGGATTGCCAGATCTGCTCATAGAGTCCGGCAACCCTGATCTCTTCGATGACCCTGCGGTCGACTTCGCGCAGAAGTTCCAGCCGTTCTCTGGTTACCTCTCCGATGATCCTGATCGCCAGGCCCGGACCCGGAAAAGGCTGGCGCAGGATTATCTCGCTGGGGAGGCCGAGTTCTTTGCCGATCTGCCGCACCTCATCTTTAAATAGGTCGCGCAGCGGCTCGATCAGCTTCAATTTCATATGTTCCGGCAGGCCGCCGACGTTGTGATGGCTTTTAATGCGGCAGGAAGGCGCGCCGGTTGGCGAAGAGGATTCGATTACGTCCGGATAAAGCGTCCCCTGGCCGAGGTATTTTACCCCTCTTAGTTTGTGCGCTTCTTCTTCGAATACCTTGACAAACTCGTACCCGATGATCTTCCGTTTTTGCTCGGGGTCAGTAATGCCTCTTAGGCGTTCCAGGAAGCGTTTACTGCGGTCCACATAGTCCAGGTTCAAGTGATACATCCCGCGAAAGACGCTTTTTACCTGTTGGGGCTCGTCTTTTCTCATCACCCCGTTATCTATAAAGATGCAGCGCAGATTCTTCCCTATGGCCTTGTGGATTAAGAGCGCGGCTACCGAGGAGTCTACCCCGCCGCTTAGGCCCAGCACTACCTTGTTTTTACCCAGGGTTTTTTTGATATTTTCTATGCTTTCCTTGATGAATGATTGCATGGTCCAGCGGCTTAATGCGCCGCAGATCTTAAATAAAAAGTTTGCCAGTACCTGGTTCCCTTTGTCCGTATGGGTAACCTCGGGATGGAATTGCACGCCGTAGAGCTTTTTATTGCGGTTAGACATCGCGGCGATAGGAGCGTTCAAGGTGTGCGCCGAAATATGGAATCCCGGAGGAAGTTTATTTACGTAGTCCCCGTGGCTGGCCCAGCAGGTCAGGTTTCCCGGCATATGGCTGAAGAGGTCGCGGTTATCATCTATGAATAATTCGGTCTTGCCGAATTCGCGCTCCTTGGTATGCCTGACTTTACCGCCGCACATTTCGCTGATCACCTGCATGCCATAGCATATACCCAGGATGGGGATCCCAAGTTTGAATATTCCCTTATCCGGGTAAGGGCTCTTTTTAGTGATGGCAGACGCCGGGCCTCCGGATAAGATCAGGCCTTTGGGACCCATGGCGGCGATCTCTTTTGCCGGGGTGTTGTACGGGATAATGCGCGAGAAAACTTTGTTCTCCCGCACGCGCCTGGCGATCAACTGCGTGTATTGCGAACCGAAATCTAAGATTAAAATCGTATGCCTCGTCATTTATACCTTCCTTCTATTTGCCATTAGCCATTTGCTACGTGCTATTTTCCCATTCCTACCCTTTGTCCTACCTGGAAGATTTTTCCTTCGGTCTGGATTGAAGGCGCGATGATGATCTCGACGTTTTGCATCTCTTTGATATTTTGCGCCCCTAAGGACCCCATGGATGTCTTTAAAGCGCCCATAAGGTTTTGCGAACCGTCATCTACTTTTGCCGGCCCGAATAAGATCTCTTTTAAGGAGCCGGTTGAGCCTACGTAAATACGGGTGCCGCGGGGAAGGTTCATGTGGGAGGTAGCCATGCCCCAGTGATATCCTCTTCCCGGAGCCTCTTTTGCCCGGGCAAAGCTGGAGCCGATCATTACCGCGTCACTTCCTGAAGCAAAGGCCTTGCAGATGTCTCCGCCTCGGTTCATTCCGCCGTCAGTAATAATAGGCACGTATTTTCCACTGCGTTTAAAATGAAAATCTCGGGCTGCGGCCGCGTCTACAGTTGCAGTGACCTGCGGCACGCCTATTCCTAAGACTCCGCGGGTAGTGCAGGCAGCCCCCGGTCCGATACCAATGAGTAGTCCGGCGCAACCTGTATCCATCAATTCAAGGGTAGTTTCATATGTTACGCAGTTGCCGAGAATGACAGGAATAGGTGTTTTTTTACAGAACTTAAATAAATCCAGGCTTTTATATTGATGGGATATGTGTTTGGTAGTGGTGACCGTGGATTGGATAACAAATATGTCAGCTCCCGCGTTTACCGCGAGCTTAGCGAATTTTTCCGCGTTGGCCGGGATACAACTGACTACGGCAGTGCCTTTTTTGGCTTTTATCTCTTTTACCCTCTTTCCCACCAGTTTTTCCTTTATGGGAGTGGTGTAAATTGACTGTATCAGCGTAGTGGCTTCTTGAGGGTTGGCCTTGGAGATTTTTTCCAGCACGGCATCGGGATTTTCATAGCGGGTCTGCACGCCGTCGAGGTTTAAGACCGCGATTCCCCCTAGCTTGGACATCTCCACGGCAAATTTTACATCTACAACCCCGTCCATGGCTGCTGCCAGAATAGGGATCTCGAATCTCTTCCCATTGATCTTAAAGCTGGTATCAACCTCAGCCGGGTTAACCGTCTGCGCTCCCGGCACCAGCGCTACTTCGTCAAACCCGTAGCACCTTCTGCCGCGTTTTCCTATACCTATCCACTCTGCCATGTGATCTACTCCTTAACAGTAAGTTAACACTGGCTCAATTCCCCACGGGGGGGACACCGGCGCAATTCAAATAAGCGCCGGGTGCCCTATCTGGCCCAAGTGTCCGCAACCTCTTATTTATCAAATAAATACAGAATTTTCCGGTAGGTCTGATATCGACAAAATAGATATTGAATTTTACACTAATAATGCTTTTTTGTCAATGCTTATTTTAGAGCGGGAAGGCTTAAAAATAGGAAGGTTTGACTATATTACTGAAACCGATACCGCGGGCGCGGCAGGAAAGAGTTCGCCGCTAATATTCTCAATGGCGTTAGAGAGGTTGAATTTTACCCGAACTCTATGATTAGGGGTTCCGTCTTTCACCACAATAGAAGGTGAAAGGGCCTTCTCTTGTGCACCAGCCGTAACAGTGATAGTGCACTGTGCTTCCAGGGCTGCATTAGTGGTAGGGGTACTGCCGTGCACTCCCGCCCCGGCTCCTATGTTAGCGGTAGTATAATTGCCGGCGCCGTCATTCCCGCTAAAGACAAATGTCCCGGAAGGAGTTACCCTGGAGCTGGTATAAGTTCCGTCCGGAACAGCTATTCCCGATAAGAAATTTCCTACCGAAGAACTCGTATCGCTTGCCGCAGCAATATTCAGGCCGTCTGATGTGCCGCTAAATGCAGTTATCCATTCCGTTCCGTTCCAAAGCTCGAATTTGGTAATACGTACTAAATAGTAAGATGCGGGTCCGGTGGGATTGGCGGCAAAAGCCACGGGGCTAAAAGCAGATATTGCTAGAAGCGAAAGTACTATAAATATAAGAGAAAAGCGCGCCCTGCTATCCACTCTTTCCTCCCTCAACTGTCAGCCCTGTCCCTTTTGCCTTGGTAGATGTTATTACCGTGATATTAAAATCCCTGACTACCCCGTCCAATACCTTATCTCGTAGATTTACTTTAGGATAGGCTTCTTGTTTGGAGATGAAGTCCTCTTTTAGGTCTTTGAGGCTAAAGGAGGTAAATGCCAGAGAGATCGCTCCTTCAATGCGGTATCCCATTCTGGTCCTCTTAGTATCGTCAAAAACCTCAAAATTTATCTTAGAATATTTAAAGGGGGTGTATTCTAATCTGCTCTTCCAACCGTATTTATTCTTGAAATGCTCAAAATTATACCAATAACCTCCGCCGTACACCTTTAATTGCGGTAGATACGGCAAGGGAATACCTTCTTCCCAATCAAAGCCATTGGCCACCTTTTCGTAATAAATATTGGCAGAGTCTTCCGCTATTTGCCGCCTACCGGATATCCTGATATAGGTATTTAAGCGCGACTCAAAGCCCTTATCCGTGATTACCTCGAAGCCCACGCCCCCGCGGCTGTGTTGATGCAGGTCTTGATAATCATAAAAGCTGTTTATTCCTAAAAGGTATTTTTCGGCAAAAATCTTGCGTAAGCCCAGGCCGATATTATAGGTAGGGCGCTCGCTGCTGCTGGATATCCTTAATTGATTAAAGATTACGATATCTTTTTCTTGGGTCCCTAGAAGCGGTTGGACGGTCTCCAGGAAATATCTGGGTCTTTGATCAGTACCCGCCTGGATATTGAAGTTGGTGCGCTTGATCCAGTCAGGTATATTCGTTGATGTTTCTTCGGGGGATCCTTTTTGTAGAGGAGGAGAATTCTGAAGATTTGCAGCCAGAAGTGTATTTTCTATGGCTTCGCTGCGCGAGGCAGCAAAAAGTGTTGTCCAAAAAAGAATACTAAGAGTAACTCCTATTAGGATTAACCTTTTCATTGATTTGATTTTATATTTTTTTTGCTTTTTGTCAAGTATTATTTTTAAAAAAAGGGGAGCACTTTCCTGTGCCCCCCTTTTTTTGACTATCAACCAACGACCAACGACTAACGACTAATACATCCCTCCGCCCATTCCTCCCATTCCTCCGGGTGGCATAGATGGCATCTTATCTTCTTTTTCCGGTTTATCAGCAATTAAACATTCGGTAGTTAAAAGAAGCGCTGCGATGCTTGAGGCATTCTGCAGGGCCGAGCGGGTAACCTTGGTGGGATCCACGACTCCGGCAGCGATCATATCTACATAGGCATCTTGAGCTACATCGTAACCTATGTTGACCTTTTCTCCTTTTACCCGATTCACGACCACTGACCATTCCAGGCCGGCGTTCTGCGCCAATTGCCTGATAGGCTCTTCCAGCGACCGCTTGACAATATCCACGCCGATCTTTTCATCACCCTCGAGCTTTAATTTATCTAAAGCGCCCAAGGTGCGGATCAATCCTACTCCGCCGCCGGGGATGATCCCTTCTTCCACCGCTGCGCGGGTGGCATGCAGGGCATCTTCCACGCGGGCCTTCTTTTCCTTCATTTCGGTTTCAGTGGCAGCACCGACATTGATCACCGCAACGCCGCCGGCGAGCTTTGCCAGTCTTTCCTGGAGTTTCTCTTTGTCGTAATCCGAATCGGTGTCTTCTATCTGTTTCTTGAGCTGGGCGATCCGGCCGTTAACTGCCGCGGTCTTACCCGAGCCTTCGACAATAGTCGTATTTTCTTTGTCTATCTTGACTTTTTTGGCGCGGCCAAGGTCTTCAACGTCAACGTTTTCCAGCTTAACGCCTAGGTCCTCGGTGATCGCCTTTCCGCCGGTCAGGATAGCGATATCCTCAAGCATGGCCTTACGCCTGTCGCCATAACCCGGGGCCTTGACTGCGCAGGCAGTGAAGGTGCCGCGGATCTTGTTGACTACTAACGTGGCTAATGCCTCGCCTTCAACTTCTTCCGCGATGATGAGAAGCGGTTTTCCGGTGCGGGCGATCTTCTCTAATAAAGGTAATATATCTTTAATAGAGGTGATCTTTTTCTCATGGATCAGAATATAGGGATCTTCTAACAGGGCTTCCATTCTTTCGGCATCGGTGACAAAATACGGCGAGAGATATCCCTGGTCGAACTGCATACCTTCGACTACTTCCAAGGTGGTGGCAGTTGATTTTGCTTCTTCTACGGTGATAACGCCGTCCTTACCCACTTTGTCCATAGCCTCAGCAATCAGGTCGCCGATGGTGGTGTCGGAATTAGCGGCGATCGCGCCTACCTGGGCTACTTCTTTCTTGTCTTTGATGGGCTTGGAGAGTTTCTTTAGCTCTTCTACCACTTTTTCTACTGCTTTTTCAATCCCGCGCTTTAAGGCCATGGGATTCGAGCCGGCAGTGACGTTCTTCAAACCTTCGCGGTAGATCGCCTCTGCGAGTATGGTAGCTGTAGTGGTACCGTCTCCCGCTATGTCCGAGGTCTTTTCCGCGACTTCCTTGACCATCTGGGCGCCCATATTTTCAAAGGGGTCCTCAAGGTCGATTTCCTTGGCTACCGTAACACCGTCTTTGGTGATAGTCGGTGAACCAAACTTCTTATCCAGGACGACATTGCGTCCCTTGGGCCCCAAAGTAACCTTTACCGCGCGGGCGAGTTGCTCCACGCCGCTCAGGATTTTTCTGCGGGCCTCATCCTGAAACATCAATTGCTTTGCCATATTTTCTTCTCCTATTGTTAGTTAACTTTCAGACTCGAATCTTTTAAAGAATATTGTTCGAGCGAGCCAGCAAATTTATCTTCTCGACAAGCTCGAAGAATAAATTTGCTGCGAGTCGAGAACTGGTTGCTACTTAATGATTGCCAAGATGTCTTCTTCGCGCATGATCAAAAGTTCCTGGCCTTCTTTGGTGGTAATCTCGTTTCCGGAATACTTTCCGTAAAGCACCTTGTCTCCTACCTTGACTTCCAATGCCTGAACGGCTCCGCTGTCCAGTATCTTGCCTTTGCCTATTGCCACGACCTTTCCCTCTTGAGGTTTTTCCTTAGCCGTATCAGGTAAGACAATGCCTCCCTTGGTCTTATTCTCTGCCTCTAAGGGCTGAATGACCACCCTGTCTCCTAATGGTTTGATGTCCATTTTTTTACACCTCCTTGTCCACCAGGACAACACCCGCGCAAATTCCCCACGAGGGAACACCGGCGCAATTCAAATAAGCGCCGGGTGCCTAGGGCCAGATGACTTCTTAGCGCGGGGTGTCTAATAATATTAATAAATTGGCACTCTTGTACTCGGAGTGCCAATTATAAATTAAAATAGGTTTTTGTCAAGATTTTTTTTGATTATCTGGTAGGAAGCTAAGGTATGGCTAAGCCGGGTTTCTTAAACCAGCGCAGCAAGGACGGACGGTAGTCGTATATTTCTTCGGGTAAAGGTTCAGGTATGGTCTTAGCAAAATTTAATACGCGTGCTATCCCCAGCAGATTGATCTTTGTTAAGGTTATGCCGATGCGGTATTTATGAAACCTTATTTTCTTTATCCAGGCCACTTCTCCTTCGGCGCAGAACGGGCCGTCGTTGGGGATATTTACGATCAGCTTAAGCGGGGTTTGGCAGGACATCTTTTGGTTTGAGGTCAGGCCGATCCCGTTTGCGCTGATGTCGCTTATTTGGGCGGAAAATGGTTTATCGGATCTTTGTTTAAGGAATGTCAGGGGGATATTTGTTCCGATGCGCAGGAATGTTCTTCTGTCTTTATGGTCGTCTAGGCTCTCCATTTGACACTAGGTAGTGTTCAAATTTACAGATTGTCAAAATTATAATTTTACATTAAAAGTATGGATTAATAATCGGTGATTTTCAAGGGTATTTCTGGGGTTTAGAGAAACCGCTTTCCGGCAGACCGTTTCTAGATAGCTCTTTGATAATAAAGGGGTTATGATAGAACTGTCCCCCTTTTACGGGAGTTGTAGATAATATTTATCCCTTTTAAGGTAAGTTTTGGGTCAACTATCTTGATCTCTTTAGAATATTTGCTTATTAGTCTTGCGTTTCCGCCTGTTGCGATGACCACGGCGTTTGTGCCAATCTTAGCTTTTATTTTACGCGTCAGTGCGTCGCAAAGCCCGGCATAACCATGAACTATGCCGCTCAAGATACTGTTTTTTGTGTCCCGGCCCAAAAGTTCTTTTGGATCCTCCAGTATTACCCTGGGTAAAAGCGCGGTATGTTTAGAGAGTGCGCCTAAAGAAAGCTCTAATCCCGGCAGGATCATGCCTCCCAGGTGGCGTTTATCTTTTGAAACCACGTCAAAAGTAACGGCTGTTCCCAATCCGATTATAATCGCTGGAGCGCCATATAGCGCGGCTGCGGCAAAGGCATTTACCAGCCGGTCCTGTCCCAGGGAACGAGGATCGCGGTATAGACTGCGCATAGGGATTTTGATATTCTTACCTATAATATATGGACGCCTGCCTGTGAGGCGCAGTAATTCTTTCTCTAAAGCCCTTGTGGCTGCGGGAACCACGCTGACAACTATGGCGTTTTCATTTTCTGATCGGGAAGAGAATTTTCTTAAAGTGGCTTGGCTTAACTTGCTTTTAGTGGCGCAGGTAAGCGTTTTTATTATTCTGTTCTTTCGGAAATGTGCCAGATGGGTATTGGTATTGCCTATATCAATAGCAAGCATAGTTTTCATGGGGACAGTCCCCTCCAAGACTACTTATGTTGGCGATCTGCGGGGACAGTCCCCTTGAATTTTTTTATCTCATCCCGTATCTCGGCGGCTTTCTCAAACTGTAAATTCCGGGCTGCCAGTTCCATCTCGTATTCCCTCTCTGCTATATACTTACGCAGTTCGTACTCGTCTCTTTGTTCTCCGGTTAAATTGGCGACGAATTCTTCCGCTTCCTCCAGGCCTTCAATCCCTTCCCTAATCGCTTTTTGTATGGAACGCGGAGTGATCTTATTCTTTTTGTTAAATTCGATCTGGATATCTCTTCGCCGGTTGCTTTCGCTGACCGCCTTTTTTATGGAGCCGGTGAGGACATCCGCGTACATGATCACCGTGCCGTTTATATTGCGCGCGGCGCGCCCGGCAACCTGGATCAGGGAGGTTGCGGAGCGCAGGAATCCTTCCTTATCCGCGTCCAGGATAGCTACCAGCGATACCTCGGGCAGATCCAGGCCTTCCCGGAGCAGATTTATCCCCACCAGGCAATCAAAGACCTGTTTGCGCAGGTCCCGCAGTATTTTTGAGCGTTCGATAGTCTGGATCTCCGAATGCATGTATTTTACCCTTAAACCCTGTTCTTGTAAATAGGTAGTCAGGTCTTCGGACATTCTTTTGGTGAGGGTGGTAACTAAAATGCGTTCGTTCTTTGCGGCGCGCGCTTTGATCTCACGGATGAGGTCGTCTATTTGGCCTTCAACGGGCCGGATGATGATCTCCGGGTCTACCAGTCCTGTGGGCCGGATGATCTGTTCGAATATTTTATTAGTGCTTTTCTTGAGTTCATAATCTGCCGGGGTGGCTGAGACATAGACCACTTGCTGTGTCAGTTCCTCGAATTCATTGAATCTTAATGGGCGGTTATCCAGGCATGACGGAAGCCTGAAACCGTATTCCACCAGGATCTCTTTTCTGGCTTTATCTCCGGCGTACATGCCGTTAAGCTGGGGGACGGTGGCATGGGATTCGTCAATAATGGTGAGGAATTTATCCGGGAAGTAATCGATGAGGCAATGCGGCCGCGAGCCGGCAGGCCTGCCGGAGAGTATCCGGGAATAATTCTCTATTCCGTGGCAATAGCCTATCTCTTTGAGCATCTCCATATCGTAGCGCGTGCGCGATTCCAGGCGCTGGGCTTCTAAGAGCTTATTCTTGCTCCTTAGGAGAGCGAGCTGTTCCTGCAATTCCCCTTCGATTTCCTTAACCGCTCCCTCAATTCTTTCAGGGCCTACCAAAAAATGTTTTGCCGGATAAATGGAAATTTTTTCCAAAGGACAAAGGATTTTACCGGAGACCGGGTCAATCTCGGATATTTTATCGATCCTGTCAGAGAATAGCTCAATGCGCAGGGCTTTTTCTTCGTAAGAGGGAAAAATCTCCAGCGTATCTCCGCGCACGCGGATCCTGCCGCGGATGAATTCGTAGTCATTGCGCTCGTATTGGATCTGGATGAGGCGTTTGATAATTTCATCGCGCGGAAAATCTTTTCCCCGCTCAAGAATTAGGAGCATATCCCGGTATTCTTCCGGGCTGCCCAGGTTGTAAATACAGGATACCGAGGCCACGATTAAAACATCGCTGCGGGACATAAGCGCTGTGGTTGAGGATAAGCGCAGCCGGTCAAGCCTGTCGTTGATCGCGGAGTCTTTTTCGATATAGGTATCGGTTGAAGGCACATATGCCTCCGGTTGGTAATAGTCGTAATAACTGACAAAATATTCTACGGCGTTATGCGGGAAGAATTCTTTGAATTCGGAATAGAGCTGTGCGGCAAGGGTCTTATTGTGCGAGATTACCAGCGTGGGAAGATTTACTTGAGCTATTGCGTTTGCCAGGGTAAAGGTCTTGCCCGAGCCGGTGACTCCCATGAGGGTCTGGTGGTTTTTTCCGGAAAGGATAGAGTCGGTTAATTCCTTGATCGCCCTGGGCTGGTCGCCGCAAGGCTTATAAGGGCTTTTTAGTTTAAATTTTTCCATCCGCTATTCAATATCAAGGCTTATATCAATGGAGTCCACGGAATGGGTTAGGGCTCCGATAGAGATAATATCGACGCCGGTTGAGGCTACCTCCTGGATGTTTTCCAGGACGATGCCTCCTGATGCCTCAAGTTTAGTGGGAAGGTGATGGCTTTTAAATTCAGTGTTATTGCGGATCTTAACCGCTTCTTTTATATCTTCTATTTTCATGTTATCCAGCATGATCACGTCCGGCTTAAAGCGCAGGGCATGTTTAAATTCATCTATATTCTGTACCTCGATCTCGATCTTAAAACCTTTAGGCACGCTGGGTAGTTTGTCATAGCCTTCGGTGACCTTGATGTGGTTGTCCTTGATCAGGATCATCTCGTCAAGACCCATACGGTGGCTATAACCTCCTCCTATCCTCACGGCGTATTTTTGCAGCTCCCTTAGTCCGGGCATGGTCTTGCGGGTATCGGTGATCTTTACCTTGTGCGGGCTGGCTGCCTTGACGTATTTTCGCGTGGTAGTGGCGATCCCTGAGAGCATGCTCAAGAGGTTAAGCGCCACTCTCTCCGAGGTCAAAATATGGCCGGCGTCTCCGGAGATCTCCGCGATGGCCTTTCCGGATTTAGCGGCTTGGCCGTCTTTTACCAGCGCGCTGAATTTGACGCCTTTATCAGAGAGGGTAAATGCCCTTTCCGCGAGCATCATCCCGCAGATGATACAATCTTCTTTTACAACCAGTTTAGCTTCGATATCTTTGCCTTTAGGTATGGTCAGCTCAGTAGTGATGTCCCCTTTTCCAATATCCTCGATCAGCGCGTGCCGGACTATTTCGTCTATCCTCTGTTCGCTTAACGCAGGTTCTCTTTCCGAAAGAAAATGGTTATTGGAGTGCATCTTTCACCGCCTTTAGTTTTTTTACCAGCTCGTTTAATTCGCTTAACCTCGCCTTTTCCTTCTCTACTATTTCTTCCGGTGCATTTTTGCTGAAATTCGCATTCTCCAACAGTTCCTTTTTGCGCTTGATCTCTGCCTCAGCTTTGGCTATCTTCTCTTCGGTCTTTTTGCGGTGGGCAGCAATGTCTATTAGCCCTGAGAGCGGGATGACGATATGCATGTCTTTTAAGACCATTACGAATTGTCCCGGGCCGCGCGTGCATGTCTCTTTGATATCCACTTCTCCTGTTTTGGTCAGGTTCTTTATGATCGGAGCGCAGGATGCTAAAAGTTCTCGTTCCTTCTTCTGGGGAGAACAAATCGTCGAGGATATGGTGTCCTGGAGGGGTATTTCCAATTCCGAGCGCATATTCCGGATGGTTACAATGACATCAAAGACCGACTGCATCAATTCTTCATATTTCTTGTCGATCATCTGCTCTTGCACATGCGGCCAGGGCTGGATCATAATACTGGTCGTTAGTCGTTGGTCCTTGGTCGTTGGTTGGTTGTTAAATTTCTGCCAGATCTCCTCGGTCAAAAAAGGCATTAACGGGTGCAGTATCCTTAAAAATTTTTCTAACACCTTATACATGACTATCTGGTTCTGCGGGTTCTTTATATCAGCCTTGATTATTTCCAGATACCAATCGCAGAACTCGTGCCAGAAGAAGCCATACAAAAGATTCGCGGCTTCATTGAATTTTAAGGAGTCAAGGTGAGAGTTTAACTCTTTTAATACCGAATAGAACCGGCTTAAGATCCAACGGTTTTCCAGGCTTAAATTTTCTTTTTTGAAGAATACACAGAGATCGGCTTTGGTTTGCTCCGGTTGGAGGTTCATCAGGATGAACCTTGAGGCGTTCCAGATCTTGTTGGCGAAATTCCTTCCCTGTTCAAATCTTTCTTTGGACAAGAATACGTCTTGGCCCTGGGCGGTAATGGATATCAGGCTGAAGCGTAAGGCATCGGTTCCGAACTCTTTTATGATATCCAGCGGGTCTATAATATTACCCAGGGATTTAGACATCTTTTTGCCTTCGGTGTCGCGCACTGTCCCGTGGATATAAACATCTCTAAAAGGAATGTCTTGCATGAACTCCAGGCCGGCCATGATCATGCGCGCTACCCAGAAAAAGATGATTTCCGGGGCAGTAACGAGGACAGAGGTGGGGTAGAAATAATCTAAATCCTTTTGCTTATCGCTTATCGCTAATCGCTTATGGCTTTCTTGCGATATGCCATTTGCCATATGCGATAAGCCAAATGGCCAGCCAAAGGTAGCAAAGGGCCAGAGCCAGCTGGAAAACCAGGTGTCCAGCACATCGTCGTCTTGATAGATATCGGTTGAACCGCATTCCGGGCATTTTTCCGGCTTAGTGCGAGAGACAATAACGCCTCCCTTGTCGTTAGTCGTTAGTCGTTGGTCGTTAGTCAGGCAATTTTTACAGTAGTAAACAGGCAAGCGATGTCCCCACCAGATCTGTCTGGAGATGCACCAATCCTGGATATTCTCCATCCAGTTAAGGTATACCTTGGTCCAGCGCTCCGGATGAAATTTGATCTTACCCTTTTTGACTACCCGTATCGCTTCTTTTGCCAGCGGCTTCATTTTTACAAACCACTGTTTGGATAGGTAGGGTTCGATGATGGTGTGGCAACGGTAGCAGTGTCCAGCGGACAACTGGTGAGGTTCGACCTTCTCCAGGAATCCCTTTTCCTTCAAGTCTTCCAGGATGACCTCCCTGGCCTCGAAACGATCCATATCTTTGTAATCGCCCGAATTTTCATTCATGCGTCCGTCGGCACGCATCACGTTTATAAATTCCAGCTTGTGCTTTTTGCCTAAGGCATAATCGTTAGGGTCATGCGCGGGCGTGACTTTGACCGCGCCTGTGCCGAATTTCACATCCACGCTGTTGTCAGAGATAATTTTTATTTCGCGATTGACTAAAGGCAGGATGATGCTCTCACCGATAAGATGCTTATAGCGTTTATCTTTGGGGTTAACCGCCACCGCCGTGTCGCCGAGCATCGTCTCCGGCCGGGTAGTTGCGACAACAATGTATTCGTCATCCGTCTTTTTTCCGCTTCCTTTTGCTCCAGCCTTACTAACGACTAACGACTTACGACTAACGACAATAGGATATCTTAAATAGTATAAATTTCCCTGCAGCTCTTTATGCGGCGCTTCTTCATCGGAAAGCGCGGTCTGGCAGCGCGGGCACCAGTTGATAATGTAGTTTCCCTGATAGATCAGGCCCTTCTCATATAGGCGCACAAAGACTTCAACTATCGCCTTGGAATATTCCTCATCCATGGTAAAGCGTATCCTTGACCAATCGCAGGATGCGCCTAATTTCTTTAGCTGCCTGATGATGGCGGAGCCGTATTGTTCCTTCCATAGCCAGACTTTCTCGATGAATTTTTCCCTCCCTAAATCCTGGCGCTTGATGTTTTCCTTGGCAAGGGCTTTTTCTACCACGTTTTGGGTGGCGATCCCGGCATGGTCAGTCCCCGGCATCCAGAGAGACTCTTCACCTTGCATGCGATGGTAGCGGATGAGGATGTCTTGGATAGTGTTATTTAAGGCATGGCCCATGTGCAGGATCCCTGTCACATTAGGCGGCGGAATGACTATAGAGAAAGGTTTCTTTGCGGGATTGGCCCTGGCGGAGAAATAATTATTCTCTTCCCAGAACTTATACCACTTATCTTCACATTCTCGCGGGTTATATTGTTTGGGGATTTCATTGCTCATTAGATTTATCCCGCCTTCGCAGAATACCACGGCCATAGCCGTGCATGAATAAGAAGAAATACCCGCTCGGCGAGATGTCGCTAAATTAACAAATTATTCCTGTCGGCGGGATAATCCTTGACATGAATTACAATGTCAAGGATCTAATCTAGGTTTCACGGGTATGCCCGTAGAGTTGTTTTCCATCTTTCAAAAGCTTGTATTCTACGCTGTCAACGAGCGCTTGCCAGCTGGCCTCGATGATATTTTCCGAAACCCCGATGGTGCTCCAGGTATCGTCTTCGTCCTGCGATTCAATGAGTACGCGCACCTTTGCGGCAGTGCCGGCTTTTTCATCCAAGACGCGCACCTTGAAATCAGAAAGATGCATCTTCGACAATGCTGGATAAAAATCTGCCAAGGCCTTGCGCAGGGCATTATCCAGGGCATTGACCGGGCCGTCTCCGTCCGCGGCAGTGTGGACCTTAGCGTTTTTTACTTTCAGTCTGATTATCGCTTCAGTAGTAACCTTACGGTTTGATTCCTTTTCGATAACCACGCGGAATCCGGTGAGGTCGAAGAATTTATTATATTTTTTAAGCGCCCTCTTCATCAGGAGTTCGAAAGACGCGTCGGCTGCCTCAAAATGATACCCTTCGTGCTCAAGCCTCTGGATAAGCTCCAGGATCTTCTTAGTCCGCGGGTCATTCTTGTCCAGGTTTAAGTCCAATCCTTGAGCCCGGACAAATACTCCGGTTTTCCCGGCGAGTTCCGAAACCAGGATCCTGTTTTTGTTTCCTACCAGGGCCGGTTCGATATGTTCGTAGGTCTTGGGATTTTTCATCACCGCGTTGATATGCACCCCGGCTTTGTGCGCGAAAGCCGAAGCCCCGGTGTAGGGCTGCTCATCCCGCTGTTTCATATTGCTGATCTCGCTGACGAAATGCGAAACTTTGGTCAGTTCCTTTAATTTGTCGTCAGTTACGCAGTCAATACCTAATTTTAATTTGAGGTTAGCTATGATCGGGATCAGGTCGGCATTTCCGCAGCGTTCTCCGTAACCGTTAATGGTTCCCTGGACCATATCTGTCCCTGCCTCAACCGCGGCAATGGAGTTAGCCACAGCCAGCCCCGCGTCATTATGGCAATGGATACCCAGGCTTACTTTGATCTCTGGCCGGATCTCTTTAATTACAGCTGAAATTCTGGAGGTTAAGGTCCCGCCGTTTGTATCGCAAAGGCAGATCGCCTGTGCCCCTGCTTCCTGCGCAACGGCCAGGCAGCGCAAGCTGTATTCTTTATTTGCCTGATAGGCGTCAAAAAAATGCTCCGCATCGTAGAATACTTCTATGTCTCCGGCAGTAAGGAACCCTACGGAATCCTTGATCATTGCCAGATTTTCCTCTAAGGTAGTTTTGAGCACTTCTGTAATATGCAAATCCCAGGTTTTCCCGAAGAGCGTAACGATCTTGACCTTGGATTTTAACAGCGCAAGCAGGTTTGGGTCTTTTTCTGCCGGCGTATGGGCTTTGCGCGTTGAGCCAAAGGCCACCAGTTCGCTGTTTTTCAAACGCAGTTGCGACATTTTCAGGAAGAACTCCATGTCCTTAGGGTTGGACCCGGGCCAACCGCCTTCAATGTAATGGATGCCTAATAAATCCAGCTCTCCGGCGATATGGACTTTATCCATTACGGAATAAGAAATACCTTCTCCCTGTGAGCCGTCGCGCAGCGTGGTATCGTATAATTTTACTTTATGCATAAAGTCCTCTTTTCAATACTGTCATTGCGAGCCCCGAAGGGGCGAAGCAATCATGCCTTTAGATTGCTTCGTCGCTTTCGCTCCTCGCAATGACAACTAAGTCATTTTGCTAAACCAAATTTTCCGTGCAGCGCTCTTAACGCGGTCTCGGCAAATTTCTTTTTGATGATGCAGGATATACTTATGTCCGAGGTAGAGATCATCTCGATGTTGGCTTTATTTTCCGCCAGGACTTTAAACATCGTGCCTGCGACCCCGGGATGCGATTTCATCCCCACGCCCACTATCGACAAACGGGCAATATCGTCATCCATTAAGACTTCCCCTGTCCCGATCTTTGCGGCAACCTTCTTGACGGTCTTGAGGGTTTTAACGCTCTCCGCCTTGCTTATGGTAAAGGAGATGTCGGTCTTGCGGGTATGAGATACGTTCTGGACTATCATATCCACATTTATGCCCGCGCCGGATAATTCATTAAAGATCCTGGCTGCCACTCCGGGTTTGTCCGGGACATCGCATACGGTGATCTTGGCTTCGTTTTTATTCAAGGTTACCCCGCTGACTACGACCTCTTCCATTCTTTTAACCTCCCTAATGATCATTGTGCCGGGTTTTTGCGAAAATGAAGAGCGCACGTGTATGGGTACGTCAAATTTTTTCGCTACCTCTATGGAGCGCGCCTGCATTACCTGCGCGCCTAATGAGGCCATTTCAAGCATCTCGTCGTAAGTTATGGCGTTTATTTTTCTGGCCTTTGGTTCGATGCGCGGATCGGTAGTAAAAATGCCTTCCACATCAGTGTATATCTCGCATTCGTCGGCCTTTAATTCTTTGGCCAGGGCTACTGCGGTCAGGTCTGAGCCGCCGCGGCCGAGGGTGGTAATGTCTTGATTAGGGGTGACGCCCTGAAAGCCGGCGACAATGACTATCTTTCCCTTTTGAAGTTCCTCTTTTATTTTCTCGGTATTGACCTTTAAAATACGCGCCCGGGTGTGGCTGGTGTCGGTAATAATGCCGATCTGCAGGCCCGTGAAAGATATGGCTTCTACCTTGAGTTTATGCAGGGCCATGGCCAGGAGCGCGACCGATATCTGTTCTCCCGTAGAAAGCAGCATGTCCATTTCTCGCTCTGAAGGCTCGGTATTGATTTTATTGGCTAGTTCGATCAGTTCATCGGTGGTGTCGCCCAACGCCGAAACTACCACTACCAGATCGTGCCCGTTTTTCTTATAGCCGGCGACCCTTTTCGCCACATTCTGGATACGTTCAACGTTGGCGAGTGATGAACCGCCGAATTTCTGTACGATCAACTTATGGCTCATATTTTGCTCCGTATGAAATATTCCATCAGCTCATGTCCTTTTTCAAAATTAAGGCTGGATTTTTGAGCTTCTTTTTCGCTGTAAGCCGTAAAATTACCCGCCGTAATATCTTTACCGAAGATACCGAAACAGATCTTATCCGCCACGTGCGTTTTCAGGCTGATAGGAGTAGCATGGTCGGGAAGTACTAATACGCGGAAATTCTTCCTGCGTTTAAAGGCATCTAAAATGTTGCCGACCACCAGCTGGTCAAAGCGTTCAATGGCCGCGATTTTTTCCCTTAGGTCTCCGTTGTGCCCTGCCTCGTCCGGGGCCTCTACGTGAACAAAGACGAAGTCGAGTTCTTTTAATGATTTGATAGCCGCATTGGCCTTGCCGGCATAATCCGTATCATAATATCCTGTTGCGCCCGGGACATCAATCACATTAAGGCCCAGGATCCTTCCCAGGCCTTTCAATAGATCTACCGCGGAAATAACGCTGCCGGTGAGCCCGTATTTATCAGAGAACTTAGGCATGACGGGTTTTTTGCCCTGTCCCCAGAGCCAGATCATGTTTGCCGGGTTTTCTTTTAAGTCAACCCGGACGTGATTTATTTCGTGGTTCTCAAGGAGCGGCAAAGAATCCCGCATTAATTTTATCAGTATCTCACTCCCCGGGCCAACGGGTAGATTCTTGGAAATACCTTGTCCGCTTATATCATGCGGCGGTTTAGCCTTTATTTTATCCAGGTTTTCACGGGCGCCGTCCTTGACCAGCATTACGTGCCGGTAACTCACCCCCGGGTAAAATTTGATCTGGTCATTGCCGAGAGCACGATCGAGAAATCTAATGATTTGTTCTGCTTCTTTGGTTGAGATATGGCCGGCGCTGTAATCTATGAGCGTATCACCGGAAGCGGTGATCAGGTTGCACCTGAAAGCTATGTCGTCATCCCCTAATTCTACTCCCAGGTTGGCCGCTTCAAGCGGTCCGCGCCCGGTGTAATATTGCTCCGGGTCATACCCCAGGATAGAGATATTGGCCACGTCCGAGGCCGGGGTCATATTCAGGGGGATAGTTTTTATCTGCCCGAGCATGCCGTTTTGGGCGATAAAATCCATATTCGGGGTCTTGGCCGCCTCTAAGGGCGTACGATTACCCAGTTCTTGGATCGGGTAATCCGCCATCCCATCTCCTACCAGTACTATGTATTTCATATGTATATTAGCAATGTAAATGTCTGTTCGCGCACGAATTTTTTCGCCGCGCGCTACAGTTTACGGTTCGCTTCGTTCGCCAACGTCTGTGACTAACTTACGGTAGCTCACTTTGCTCACCGTAAAGCTTTGCGCGCTTTTGCCGAAAAAATTCTAATTGTGCGCTCACAGACAATTCCATTGCTACTTTAAAATTTTACTTCCGGTACTGCCTTTGCTCTTTCTTCGGCCTTAAAATATTCAGTAGCCGGTTTGAAGCCGTAAATTCCGGCGATCATGTTCCCCGGGAACATCCTTACCGTTATATTATACTCCCTTACCGCTTCGTTATAACGCATGCGTTCGGTGGCAATACGATTTTCTGTTCCCGCTAATTCATCCTGTAATTTCAGGAAGGTCTGGTCTGCTTTTAAATTCGGATAATTCTCTACCACCATCAATAAACGCGAGATGGCGCTGTCAATGGCGCTTGCAGCCTTGACCTTTTCGTCCACCGTGTTTGCCTTGCCCCATTGCGAACGCGCGTTAGTGATATCTTCAAATAAGGTCTTTTCGTGCGCTGCATATCCCTTCACCGTGTTGACGAGATTTGGTATAAGGTCGTTTCTCCTCTGCAGCTGATTCTCTACCTGCGCCCATTTGGCAGTAATAGTCTCATGTTTTGAAACTATTGCGTTGTACCCTGAAATAAATATGATGCCGATGAGCACTATCGCCGCTATTATTCCGATGACCATTTTATTCATAATTACCTCCCATTATTAATTCCGACTTATCAAATTGCGCCCTCATTTAAAATCCTCCTCCACCTCCGCCACCGCCTCCTCCGCCTCCTCCGAATCCTCCGAATCCACCTCCGCCAAAACCACCGCCTCCGTCATATCCACCGCCGTAATATCCACCGCCAAAAAGACCGTAACCGTGAAAGAGGTTGGAAATCAACGTAAGAACAATTATCACTATTATTACTATAAAGAATATTATGCCTTCCATAGACGACCCTGGAGTCTGGGTTATAGGTGTACCGGGGAGGTTTCCTTCTACGTCTAAGACAACGTGTGCATCTTTAGCAATAATTTGCGCTATTGCCGCGGCCCCATAGTAAAGGCCTGTTCCGTAATCACCTTGTTTAAAATAGGGGACCATCTGGTTACGGCCGATCTCTCCGCAGAGCCCGTCGGGCAATATGCCTTCTACTCCATATCCGGTCTCGATCCTCCAGCGTCTTTCTTTGACCGCCACAAGGATCAAGACGCCGTTATCCTTACCCTTTTTCCCCGGTTTCCAGCTGTCAAAGAGCATCCTCGCGTATGAATTTTCATCATATGGCGAGATGGAGCTTATGGTAACTACCGCTATCTCTGAGCTTGTCTTTTGCTCCAGCTCTTCAATTAAAGAGCTGATTTTTTCTTTATACGCCGGATTGATTACTCCGGCAAAATCATTTACCCATCCCGAAGGGGCAGGAACTTTTTCCCCGGCAAAGCCCCAACGCCAAGCGGTTAATATGATTAAAGCGGCGATCAACCATCTTTTGCGCATATATTACAAGGATAGTTTATCGATTTGTTCAGAAAGTTTGTTTAGCGCAGATAAAAATCGCGCGAATGAACTCGCCGCATCCTTTATTTTTAATTTTCCCTGCCGCGCATGCAAAATTTCCAAAAAAATATCTTTTTCCAGCCCAAATTCATCGCATATTTTTTCCAATACCTCCGGCTGGCCATCCACAAGGACATTTTTTAAGCCCAGGATATGTTTAAAGACTACGATAAAAGAGGTCAGGTTTCTAATTAAGAAATCTCCTGCTGCCCTGGCATTGCCGCGGGTATTTATATATAGTTGCTGCATGGTTATGATTTTCGATTTTAGTTCCCATTCGCATTGATGCCTGAGATTCTTAGGGTCGATCTTAAGTCCCGCTAAAGGATCGTTTCCCCATAGCACCGTATGGTGTTTTTGCATCTCTAAAAATTCTATGGGGAAGGTATCAGTGGAGTTTTGTATATAATTATCGCTTAAAACCAATGGCACGATGCGGCCGGCGGAAGTCTTAGTTTTTATTCCGGCGATAGCATCAAGGATATCGATGTCCACTTTATCGACCACCAGTAAAATATTAATATCGGAATGCCTCGGGATATGTTCCCCTGAAACAATGCTGCCGTGTAATATAACTGATTTCAGGCTATTTTTAAGCCGCTCGCTCGCCTGTAAAACGAAATTATCGAACGCGTTTTTTACCCGGATATCGATTTCATTTAATTCCATTTTCACCTCGCCCGCTTTAATACCTCAACGAGTTTTCTAACCAATTCTTTTTTTGATCCGGCTTTTGAGTAAACCTTTGAATGATTCAGGACAAATGCCTTGTACGCTCTAAAGACGCGGTTTGCTACAACAAAATCCGCCTGGTAAGCCAGCAGGGATTTTCTGGCGCGTTTAATCAGAGTCGTGTCATTTACCCCCGATTCCAACTTGAACATCACTAGTTTCCCCTCGGGATTTAAAGAGCGTATATCCTTTATGATTTTCGGTAAGCCTATAAGCTTCAAAGTGCGAGGTCTTGCCGAATCAATCTTGTTTTTAATGGTCCTTCGCGGTTTAAAATCTGAAACGGCTGCCGAATGGATAATAAAATCGTATTTAGTTAAGCGCAGTTCTTTTTTCAGGATTTTCCGCAGGTCATCAAAAAATTTAAAATTAATTATGCGGATATTGCGGTTTGAAGAAGAACAGCCCGTATGTCCTATAATCAGAGTGACCTTTGCGCCTGCCTTTTGTAATCTTTCGGCTAAAAGCCTCCCGGTTTCCCCTGTCGCGATATTACTGATTACCCTTACGCTGTCTATGGGAACCCAGGTGGGGCCCGCGGTAATTAGAATTCGCTTATTTTTTAACATTAGCGTAGAGCGTAGAGCGTAGAGCGTAGAGCGAGAATTTTTCTGCTCACTAAACGCTATCCGCTATACGCTAAAAATAGCCTATTCCCCTTAATATAGCTCTCAATTCCGGCTTTACTATCTTTGGTTCTTTAACTGATTTTATGGCCCTGTCCGGGTCTTTCAAGCCATGTCCGGTCAGGATGCAGACGATTTTGGTCGTTGGTCCCTGCCCGCCCCGCGTACCAAGTGGCAGGCGGGGTTGGTCGTTGGTACTTGGTTTAAAATATTTATTTCTGGCTAATTTTAAGAGGCCGGCGATAGAAGCCGCGGAAGCAGGTTCCACAAAGACGCCTTCCTTTTGGGCTAATAGTTTGTAGGCAGCGATTATTTCTTTATCCGAGACCGCATCGATAAGCCCGCTGGATTCGTCTCGAGCTGCTTCTGCCTGAGTCCAGCTTGCCGGATTGCCGATACGTATGGCCGTGGCTAAAGTTTGCGGATTTTTTATGGGATGTCCCTTCACTATAGGCGCTGCGCCTTCGGCCTGAAAACCGAGCATCACAGGCAAATGCCTTATTTTCTTATGAACTTTGTATTCTTTATATCCTTTCCAATAAGCGGTGATATTTCCGGCATTGCCCACAGGCATGACCTGGAAATCCGGAGCCCTGCCCAAATAATCGCAGATCTCGAAACTAGCGGTTTTCTGTCCTTCAATGCGGAAAGGGTTAAGCGAGTTGACCAGGGTTATGGGATATTTTGCCGCGACCTCTTTTACCAGTTCCAGTGCTTCATCAAAATTTCCTTTAACAGCCAGGACCGTTGCTCCGTGGATTATTGCCTGGCTCAACTTTCCCAGGGCGATCGCTCCCTTAGGAATGAGCACAATGCATCTAATTCCGGCGCGGGCAGAATAAGCGGCAGCCGAGGCCGATGTATTTCCGGTTGAGGCGCAGATCACTGCCCTTGAGCCTTGCTCGCAGGCCTTGGAAACAGCCATAGTCATGCCCCTGTCTTTGAAAGAACCGGTAGGATTAAGACCTTCATATTTTAGATATACCCCCACACCAATTGGTTGAAAGATATCCTTTTTTTTCCAATTGGTGTGGGGGTAAACCCCGCAACTTTCACTGACTAATCTACTCAGGAAAGGGGCGTATATTAGAGGAGTATTTCCTTCTTGCAGAGTGATTACCGGCGTCTTACCGGAAACAGGAAGATACCCGCGGTATTTTTCTATAATCCCGTTATACTTGTGATTTTTCATAACTCCTCGATCCTGATTGCCACAGCCTTCTGTTTGATTATATCCAATTTATTAATTGTCCCTAAAGCAGTGCGCATGTCTTTTTCTTTTGCGCTGTGGATTATCATTACTATAGGCACGGCCTCCTGCCTCCCTTTCTCTTTCTGGGATACCGAGGCGATACTTATTCCGGATTTAGCCAGGATGCCGGCGATCTTTGCCAAGACGCCGGGTTTATCTAAGGTCATGGTGCGGAGATAATAGCGGCTTTCAATGTCGTCTATCTTACGCAGTTTCTTGATCGAGGTATCCGGAGAGATCTTTAATGTGGGACGGAAAAGCCCTGCCTTGATATCATGGCTTAAGTCCACCAGGTCAGACACCACAGCCGAGGCGGCAGAGAGTTGTCCGGCCCCGGGCCCGTAGAAGAGGAGGTTTCCCGCCAGGTCGCTGGAAACATAGATGGCGTTGAAGACCCCTCCCACCGAGGAAAGAAGATGGTCTTCGGGTATAAGGGTGGGATGCACCCTTAGTTCCAGTTCATCTTTTTCTTTCTTGGCAATGGCCAATAGTTTTATGGCGAACCCGAGTTCCCTGGCATAATTAATATCGGCGTTGGTTACGCAGGAGATGCCCTCTACAAAAATATCGCTGAGGTCCACAAGCCTGCCAAAGGCCAGATAGCTTAGGATGGATAATTTATGCGCGGAATCCATGCCTTCTATATCGAGCGACGGGTCTTTTTCGGCGAACCCCTTTTCTTTGGCCTCCCTCAATGCCTCGTCAAAACTGTAGTTTTGCTGTGACATCTGGGATAATACGAAATTCGAGGTGCCGTTCACGATCCCATAGATACTATTGAATTTGTTCGCCACTAGCCCTTCCCGCAGGGATTTGATTATGGGTATCCCTGCGCCCACCGAGGCTTCAAAATAAATATTTTTGCCGCGGTCGCTTGCCAAGGCAAAGAGTTCTCTGCCATAGACGGCCAGAAGCGCCTTATTGGCAGTGACGATATTCTTGCCTTTATTAAGCGCCTGGGTGATGAACTCTCTCGCCGGGTGGATGCCTCCGATGAGTTCTACCACGATGTCGATTTTCGGGTCGTCAATGATCTCGTGCGCGTCCTTGGTAATCAAGCTTTTATCTACCGAGACATTCCTTTTGGACACGGTATCCTTATCGCAGATCTTCTTAATCTCAAGATGCAGGCCGATCTTTGAAGACAAGTTAGCGCCGCGTTCGCGTATGATCTTGACCACTCCCGCCCCAACATTTCCAAAGCCGATAATGCCAATATTTATTTTTTCCATGTTTGTCCCTTCACAACAGTTAAAACCCGATTTTATCATGCACCCGGCCATACCTGATTGGCCGGTGCGCCGCCACTGCGGCGATAAATCGGTGTTCCGCTTTCTGCGGGATTACTCGGATCTTTTTAAATAATAGTTTACCGTCTGCGACATTACCTTCCTATGTCTTTCGTCAATGGCCAGGAATGTGAGCCTTGTGTCATAGATCAAGTTTTTGGTTATTTCCTGGGAATCTACTACTCTTGCGATAAGCATAATAGGGTTAGGGTCAAATGGGAGACGGATTTCCAGGGCAAGGTTAGTTCCTGCTTCAAAGTACCGGTTTGTAGTTAAGAGCATACCGCCCAGGCTTAAGTTTTTGGTTTGGGTGATATCGATAGATTCATTTTCGTCCAGCACCCGGTAGGAAACGATAAATCTTCCGTTTACGCGGGGATTCGATCTCCTCTCCGGGCCAATATATCCCATTATTCACCTCCGGATTGTTCTAAGAACCAGCGTATGTATTCTTCGATATGCCATTTTTGGTCATCTCGCGTTTCTATAAATTCTATCCTTGCGATATACTGTCCAGCCACAGGTTCATCGTTAGACGTTTTTAATTGTTCGACACCTGCAATTTTACCTTTTATCTCCTGCCATTCAAATGGACGCGAAGGGATTTTAAGGCGGAAGATCAAAGTTTCACCGATAGGAAATTCTTCGTTGGTGACTATCCGCATGCCTCTTCCGCTTATATTCTGGACTGAAGTCATGTTCCAGGTCTGGTTATTTTGTCCTGTCTCTCCACAGCGGCTATAGAGGACTGCGAGCGTCTTTTTTATCCGCGGTGACCTCCTTCTTTCCTCATCCATACGGATTGTCCTTTTCCAGACCAGCGGTGGAATTTTTTCCACCGCGGGTCTGGAAAGATTTAATCGGGGGAGAGAGACTTGAACTCTCGGCCTCTTGAACCCCATTCAAGCGCGCTAGCCAAACTGCGCCATCCCCCGTTTTTCAATCGTATATCTTCTAATATTCTTCTTTTCTCTCCCGCGCCATCAGGTATTCTACTGCCTTGCGCGGTTTTTTATTTTTATAAAGAACGAGATATATCTCTTTGATTATGGGCATATCGACTTTGTATTTCCGGCTTAACTCGTAAGCGGATTTTGCGGTCGGCACACCCTCTGCTACCATCTGCATATGAGACTTTATTTTGTGCAAAGTTTTTCCCTTTGCAATCTGCTCTCCCAAAAATTTGTTTCTGCTGTAAGGGCTGATACAGGTAGTGACCAGGTCTCCTAACCCGCTGAGCCCGCTAAAAGTCTTTTTCTTTGCCCCCATAGCTTCGCCCAACCGTGATATCTCACAAAGCCCGCGGGATAATAACGCGGCCTTTGTATTGGTGCCGAACCCCAGCCCATCCGAGATCCCGCAGGCAATGGCGATCACATTTTTCAGGCTTCCCCCTAATTCAACCCCCACGGTATCGTCATTGGTGTAGATGCGAAAAGTGTCGGTCATAAAGATATTCTGCAGGTATTTCCTTAGCGGTTTGTCCCGGGAGGAAATAACAGCGGTAGTAGGAAGCCTTTTGGCCAGCTCATGCGCGATAGTCGGCCCGGAGAGCACGGCTAATTTTAGATTGCCGAGCTCATCTTTTATGATCTCCGACATCCGTTTTAAAGAAGCTATTTCTATTCCTTTCGTTACGCTTAGGTATATTGCTTTAGGCGGATGACCTATCTTTTTAATTTTCTTCAGCACTCCGCGCATATACTGCGAAGGTATGGCAAAGATTATAATGTCTTTTCCGGACAACGCAACTTTAAGGTTAGAGGTGATAATGATGCCCGAGGGTATCCTTATGCCGGGAAGGAACCTTTTATTAACCCGGGTCCTGTTTATTTCTCGGCTATAGTCTTCGAAGGCTCCCCATAAGGTAACGGGTAAACCTTTATTATACAGTAAAATAGCTAAGGTAGTTCCCCATCCGCCGTCGCCCAATACAGAGATATCAGGTTTCTTCATCTTTGAAGTCTTTATCTGTCTCGTCTTCAGCTGTTTCAGGTTCTACGGGTTTATTTTTGTGGTGCCGGTCGCCGATCTCAATCTCCTCAAGCGGTTCGGGACTGTGCTCTTCCTCGGCCGTATCTTCTATCACAGGCGGGATTTTTTTCCTTCGGCGTAAAAATTTTATTTGCGGGAAGATATTGGTGATGTTTTTTTCTTCCCGGGTCATGAACTGGACGCCCACGCTGTAGAATCCGCCGGGCGCGCGGGTTATCCTGACTACCTTGCCGACAATACCGCCTTGATAGATAAAACTATTTTTTTCGATCTCTCCGCAGATATTCAGCGTGGCCCGGTCAAATGAGATCCATAAAATATCATTGATCTTTACCTTGTCTTTTATGTTGCATAAGAGTCCTGCCTGGCTTACATCGGATGTGTAGCCATCCAGTATCTTAGAGACGGTTTCTTTTTTACAGACCTTAAGGGCAAGAGGCGCCGTGTAGTCAAGCCTTATAAACTTCCTGCGTTCCTTACCGGTGAATTTTTTTCTTCTGCCCATGTCAACTCCGCGTTGTTTTTTAGTTTTAAGTGGATAAATTAACCAATGCCCGGGGAGAGGACTTATTGGTCCTCATCTTTGCCAGTTCCCAGCTATAATCATAGAGGTGCAAGCCCTTGCTCACCGCGATTATTTCTCCGTCCTTGACCCCGATCTCCTCGGCCATGTATTGTTTGACTAATTCCAGCCCTCCGAGGTTAGAGGGGAAACCGCCCCAGAGGTCCCAGGAACGGAAATAAAGGATAAAGTGGAGCTTACCGTAGCGCACCCTGGTATCTATAAGCCGCAGGCACGGAGGGTCATCGAGGTTGATGTCGGAAGGCATGCCGATCTCCATTATTGCCTGATTGGTGCCAAAGCCTTTTTTCCGGTACATGTCTATTACCGCTTCTATCTGGTTACCCCCGATAGGCATCTCCCGGACCATCTCTTTGCCGTCCTTATTTTCTTTTATCCTTACCCGCGGCTCGACCAGCCGTTCTCCGTAGGTATAATCTTCGGTCTCTGTTTTGGTCCCGGTCATGAGATAACTAAGATAACCCTGGATATAGTCCATATCTGTCGGGGCGGGGATACTCATCCCCTCGGGGATGATCGGGATAATCTGGTGTGCCGGTTTTTTTACTCTGATCGTAACAAAATCGAACTCCAGGCGTTTCTGCCCCTCATAGCTGCCGCGGGTGATGGTATAGATATGGCCGCTATCCAGTATCCTGGAGAGGCACTGGAACCACGCGTCATCCAGGTCAAAGGCTTCGATAAAAACAGGTTCTAAAAATTCACGTTCCATATTTTTTTTGGAGCGAGCGATCGGAATCGAACCGACATATATAGCTTGGAAGGCTATTGTTCTACCATTGAACTACGCTCGCAAACTATTTTAATCGGCCTTCCTTATCCGCTATCCCGTCAGGATGGTATCTGACGATCAGGAAATAGTATATAGTGACGCCCAATAAATTACCCAGTATTATGATCAAGAGCCAGATAAGCCGCTCTATCCCGTTGTTGAAATTCCTTTTGCAGCAATCAATGAGCATGGAAAGCCAGAAAATAAAAAGAGAAATTACTAATGCTGCCGCGAGAATGATCAATAATGCTATCCAGCTTATGCCTAGTCCGCAGGTCATGGGTTCCTTTGTAAGGAAAAAATTGGTGTAGCCAATTTTTTCACTAATTTGTAACTATTCTAACAGGTTTAACTGACTTCTACAAACTCAACTTTTATATCTAACCTGCCCCCCCAATAATCATTTTCTATAGTTAATACTCTTTTTATCGGAATCGGTAATTTCCAACACATGATAAATGAATTGTTTTTCTCTTCCTTAAATATGTCTTTTAGATTGTTTCTTCCCTTTAATTTATCGAAGTCCATTAAACTCCTTATTTCGTAAACAAGCTTATCTAAAGTTCTAATATTGCCAAACCCAAGACCGAAGCTCCACACCCCTTTAATCTCAAAGCACTTATTTTTCTGTGAATTTGGGTCGTAAGTGGCCTCTGCGCTATAACGGGTAACTTGGTCATATTTATCAAACTCAGCCAAAGCTTTTTTTACCTCGTCTTTAGAGAAATAGCTATTATGAGCTTCGGCCATCTCCCTTAATTCTTTCAAATTATGTGTTTTGAGATAAGTGCTGGTTTTCTGAACAAGAAATGCTTTTAGATATTTTTCCAAGCATTGCTGAGAATGGTAGGCGGCTAAATTATAAAAACAGTTACCACAACCAAAAAGTAACCTGACTGCTAAATAATCTTTATCTGCTAAATCGATAAAAAGAGAAGCATCTCGGTCTGTTTTTATTATATTTTCCATATTGGTTCTGTAGATAAAGTCAATGGACAGGAGAGGATTCGAACCTCTGAAGCACAAGTGCAGCAGATTTCAAGTGCCCTCGAGTTACCTCAAGGCTTGGACTATCTCATCACCGTTACTTTTTAAAGTTTTAGGTGGTAGGCGCTTAGTCTCTGCACCTTCCCGCCGGAAAAAAGTTGGCGGGCTTGGCTCAGGATTCCCCCAAGTGTTTCTTGGGGCTCCCCTGAATTCACCTACTTTTCCATCCTGCCTTTCGGCAAGACGCTGCGTTTACACAGTCTGCCCCCTTTGGCCACTTGGGTACCTGTCCAAACTATATACTCATCAATCCATTGTTTGATTATCTCAAGCAATTGTTTATCATTATACCTTACATGAATTAATCCGTATGGTAATTTTCTTAAGCTAGAATTAATGTTTCCTTCTCTTATGTATGGTTTTGTAAATTGAGATAACGGAATTCCCGTAACTTTGTGCCAGTAGTTCAATAGGTCTTCTACCTTCTGATAGGAATAACAATAAAGATAAACACGTAATCTCTTTTCGCTTATTCCACAAATTTCCCTTAAGAATTTCAAGAACAACCTAACCATATTTGAATTGGAATTAGTAAAATCCACAGTGTTATGCAATAAAGTGCCCTCTGCCCAGTATAACATTACTCCTGCAATCTTTAGCTTTTCCTGCGAAGCTGTAAGAGTGTTGTTTATTATAAACCGGGGTTTATTACGGCTCAAAAGAAAGCTTGTCTGTGAACGATCGCGCCGTCCAATCTTATGTCTATCCATAAAATTATAAAGTGCCCATGAAGAAATATTAATCCGTTTCGCGATATCCGGCACAGTATAGCCCTTTTCCCAATATAAATTTTTAATCGTTTGTTGATTTACTGAAATCATTCTTTTTTAGTGGAGCCGGCGAGAGGAATCGAACCCCCGACCATCTGTTTACAAAACAGACGCTCTACCGACTGAGCTACGCCGGCGCTAACTGCTTTTCTTTATCGCTTCAGGGATTTTAGCAATAATATCCGAAGCAATCAAGGAAATTTGTGTCTTTTCTTCCGCGGCTAAGTCGCCAGCTAATCCGTGCAGATATACAGCATATTTTGCCGCGCTATAGCTTTCTATTCCTTGCGCCAAGAATGCCGCTATCATCCCTGTTAATACGTCTCCGCTGCCGGCAGTAGCCATCCCTGGGTTGCCGGTATTGTTGACATATGAATTTCCCCGGTAATCAGCTACTACAGTATGGTGTCCTTTTAAGACTACTGTGCAATCGTAGTCTCTGGCAAATCTGACGGCAGTCTCATTTCTACACGACTGTACTTTTTTTATAGTTGTTCCCAATAGCCGCGCCATTTCTCCAGGATGCGGGGTTAATATAGTCGCTGGTCGTTGGTCGTTAGTCGTTAGTAGAAAACCGAGATGGCCGGCTAAAGCATTTAGGCCGTCGGCATCGATAACCATCGGTTTATCAATTTTCGCCACAATTTTACGCACTAAAGATTGAGTTGAGTTATTTTGAGAAAGACCAGGTCCGATAGCTAGAATATCTATATTGTTACTAAAATCCTTTATCTTTTTAAACGCCCTTATGCTTAAGGTTGCTTGCTTGGTTTCCGGCAGCGGTAAGGTCATTACCTCCTTAGGTTTGATCTTTATCATTGCGTTATTCAGGCTTTTAGGAATGCCTAAGGTTACTAATCCTGCTCCCGAACGAATGGCTGCTTCTGAGCATAGAGCCCCCGCACCGGAGTAACGGGCCGAACCCGCCACTATAAAAACATGGCCGAAATCTCCCTTGTGGGAGTTATTCTTTCTCCGTAATAACCGCATTGGCAACCGCATAGCTTTTTACGTGGGATATAGAGACGCACACCGTTACCTTGTTTGATTTGCCGTTTAATATCCTGCAGTAAGGCCGGCCTTCCTTGTCGTTTAATATCTCGACATCCTTCCAGGTAATGGATTTATCTCCCAGGGCCTTGAATATTGCTTCTTTTGCTGCGAATCTCCCGGCCAGGTGTTGGTAAAAACTGCTGCGGTTTTTGGCGTTTTTTATCTCCGCGGAAGTAAATACTTTATTCAGGAATTCGTCTCCCCATTTTTCTATTGCCTGCCGCAGGCGCCTGACTTCAGTGATGTCTACTCCGGTTCCAATAATAGCCATTTATCCGATCAATGTTTTCATTTTTTCCCTCCAGACCCGCGGTGGAGTTTTTCCACCGCGGGTCTGGAGCTGGAATAACCATTATTTAACTGATTAAAGCCTTCATCTCTTTAACCGCGCGTTCTAATCCTACTAATGCCGCGCGGCAGATTATGGAATAACCTATATTCAATTCTTCTATGCCTTTTATCTTTGCCACTCGGGATACATTGTAATAATTCAGGCCGTGTCCGGCAAAAACGCGCAGGCCCTTATTTTTGGCGCAGGTTACCGCCGACACTAGTTCCCTAAAATATTTTTTCTGGTCTTGCGCGGTTTTGGCATCCGCGTAACGGCCGGTATGTAATTCGATCATTTTTACGCCTAAGATCTTGGCGGCACCAATTTGTTTCTTGTCAGGATCAATAAAAAGGCTAAGCGCGATACCCTGTTTTTCTAACCTGTTTTTAACTGTTTTTAGAGTATTTAAGTTTCCGATAACGTCCAGTCCGCCCTCGGTGGTGAGTTCTTTTCGTTTTTCCGGGACCAAAGTCGCCTGGTCCGGTTTTAAACAGCAGGCGATCTCCACTATGTCTTTTGCAATGGACATCTCAAGGTTGAATTTAACCCGCACCACCTCTTTTAATATCTCGATATCCCTTTCGTTGATATGCCTGCGGTCTTCTCTGAGGTGCGCGACAATGGAATCCGCGCCCGCTGACTGCGCGACTAAAGCGGCAAATGCCGGTTCAGGCTCTGTGCCCAGCCGCAGCTGCCTTAAGGTTGCTATATGGTCGATATTTATACCCAGTTCCATGTGTAAATATTCTCGACTCGGCAAAACTTTTATGCTTCGAGCTTGTCGAGAAGATAAAAGTTTTGCCTCGCTCGAATAAGATTTAAGTTTCTTTTCAGTTAAACCTGTTTATCTCTTCCCTGACGTAAAACCAGACTAAAATTGCCAGGATAAGAGCAAATAACTTAAGCCAGGGGTGATAAGTGAACCAGTGGTTGATCCGGTATCCTAAGCTGACCTTTTTCTTAAGCATGGGCCCTCTCTTTAAGCATGATATCCTTGGCCTTTGCAAAAAGCTCTTCATCGGATAGGTCTTTATACAGCCTGCCCCGGTAAACCAGCGATATATCCTGTCTTTCCTCCGATACTATAAAGATCAAGGCGTCGGTTTCTTCGCTCAGGCCTAACGCGGCGCGGTGGCGCATGCCGAATATGCGGCTCAGGTCTTGTTTCTGGGAGATCGGGAAGATGCAGGCGGCTGCCGCGATCCTGCCTTGCTGAATGATTACGCTTCCGTCATGCAAAGGGTTATTGGGGGTAAATATGGCCTGTAAAAGGTCGCAGGAGAGCCTTCCGTCGACAGCCTCTCCGCTTTTTGTATAGCCTGATAGAGAATCGTTCTTTTCTACCGCGATCATCGCCCCGAACTTTTCTTTGGATAAATTCTCCATGGATTTGATGATTTCGTGGAACATCACATCGATCTCTTCTTCTTTTAAGGGCGTGATGAATACATGCTTCTGCCCCAATCGCGCCAGCCCCTGGCGTATCTCAGGATTAAAGATGATCAGGATCGCCAGGACAGAAACCGCGAGTAATTTTGTCATCAGCCAGTCCAGGACCATAAAATCCAGTTTCTGGAATAGATAAAAAGCGAATAGCAAGAATACGATCCCGCGCAAAAGCTGTATGGTACCGCTGCCTTCGAAAAACAGCATAATATGGTAGATCACAAACAAGAGGGACAATACTTCGAAAATCGGACTCCAGAGAAATAAAAAAACTATCATTCGTCCCTTTTTATAGCAGGTTGATTTAGGCTCCAGATACCGCGTCCAGGATCTTTAATGCCTGCTTTACTTCTTTTACATCGTGCGCCCGCAGGATCCTGGCACCGTTTTTAGCCGCCAATACGCAGGCAGATAACGTGCCCGGCATCCTATCTTGAGGCCCGCTGCGCAATATTTTACCGATAAAGGATTTTCTGGACGGCCCGACCAATATGGGCCTGCCCAGGGTCTTAAGGCTTTGCAGGTTCTTTAATATTTCCAGGTTATCTCTTAGGGTTTTCCCAAAGCCGATCCCCGGATCGACAATGATCTTATCCCTGGTTATGCCGCACGATACGGCATTGGCTATCGCATTTTCCAGGAATTCCATGATCTCAAAAATCAGGGATTCATAAACAGGTTTTTTCTGCATATTAGAGGGTTTGCCTTTCATATGCATGATCACCACCGCCGCTTTATAGCGGGCAACCACTTTAACCATAGCCGGATCTCTTAAACCCGAGATATCATTTACTAAACCCGCGCCATTTAGAAGCGCGCGCCCGGCAACTTCGGGTTTGTAGGTGTCTATGGAGATAGGGATCTTTATTTTTTTAGCTATAACCTTGATCGCCGGCATAACCCGAGAACACTCTTCTTTTATTGATATAGGTTTGGCTCCGGGGCGGGAAGATTCACCTCCCACGTCAATTATATCAGCCCCATCTTCTACCAATTTTTGCGCAAATTCCACAATTCTATCGGCGTATGGCATATGGCGTATGGCATATGGCGTATAAAGGCCGTCACCGCTAAAAGAGTCCGGCGTAAGATTTACCACTCCCATGACGCGGGTAGACTTGCTCAGGTCCAGTTTATACCTTCCGATATCTATTAGAAAATTATCTTTTTCGTAGTTCAGAAGCGCATTTCGTATCCGGTTCCCGATATCCCCAAGCCCAAAGGGTTGATTTTTGAGTTTGGCATTTAGCCGGTTCAGCTGCGCATCATTGGCCATCAGCAAACAGCCGGTTCTTTTGGTTTTACCGGTCAATGAGCCGCGGGCAATTGCGGCATCTGCGCCGAGGGCGAGCATTTCTTGCTTAAGGATATTTGCGGTTATATTGGATAGGGCTTTGATATGGATAAGGCGCGTCATTCCTTTCAGGCGCATGATACCTATGCCATAAGGATCGACCCCGATCTCCCGCAAAATCCCGCTTAATTCTGCTTGATTGGAGATTTCCAGGACCCGGATCATCTAAATCACAACATCCTTCTTCTCTATCCCAATAATGCGCTTGGCTTCTTCGCCGTCAAGGACCTCTTTTTCCAAAAGCGCGTTGGAGAGCAGCTTTAGCTTATCTAGATTCTGAGATAGTATTGTTTTAGCGCTTTGATAGGCGGTATCAACTATATTTTTTACCTCTTCATCAATAACCCTGGCGGTTTCTTCGCTATAATTCTTTTCTTCCATGATATCACGGCCCAGGAAGAGCAGCCCCTCTCTTTTTCCCAGGGTGATGTGGCCCAGTTTTTCAGACATGCCGAACTGCATGACCATGCGCCGGGCCATGCCGGTGGCCATTTCCAGGTCATTCTGCGCGCCGGTGGTAACTTCATTGAGGTTTATTTCTTCGGAAGCCCGGCCGCCCAACATCATGGTAATCTCGGAGATCAGCTGGCTTTTGGTCCAGTAGTGGCGGTCTTCCACCGGAGGAGTAAATGTGTATCCCCCGGCAAGCCCGCGGGGAATAATTGAAACCTTCTTTAGCGGGTTTACATCCGGCAAGAGGAGCGACAATAGGGAGTGTCCGGATTCATGCAGCGCCGTGATCTCCTTTTCCTTCTTAGACATGATGTGGCTTTTCTTTTCCGGGCCCATAAGCACGCGCTCCACGGATTTTTCAAAATCAATCTGTTCAATCGAGTCTTTATTGTTCCGGGCAGCCAAAAGCGCCGCTTCGTTGCAGAGATTGGCCAGGTCTGCCCCGGAAAAACCCGGAGTCTGCGAGGCCAGGGATTTAAGGTCTACGTTCCCGGCAAGCTTTAATTTGCGGGTATGCACCCTTAGGATCTCTTCTCTTCCCAGGATATCAGGGAGGTTAACCACGATATGCCGGTCAAATCTCCCCGGCCGCAACAGTGCCGGGTCCAGGGTATCCGGCCGGTTAGTAGCGGCTATAAGGATCAATCCCTGCGCGGCATCAAAACCGTCCATTTCCACTAGAAGCTGGTTTAAGGTCTGTTCCCGTTCATCGTGCCCGCCCCCTATGCCTGAGAAACGCAGCCGCCCCACCGCGTCTATTTCATCTATAAATATAATGGCTCCTTTACCGGAGGTTTTTGCAGCGCGCCTGCCCTGCTCAAAAAGGTCGCGTACGCGGCTTGCGCCCACGCCTACGAACATCTCTACGAAGTCCGAACCCGAGATATTGAAAAAAGGCACATCTGCCTCTCCGGCAACTGCCCGGGCAATAAGGGTCTTTCCGCATCCGGGCGGGCCCACCAAGAGGACGCCTTTAGGGATCTTGCCGCCTAACCTCTGGAATTTCTTGGGGTCCTTCAGGAACTCGATGACCTCTTTTAGTTCTTCCTTGGCTTCATCCACCCCGGCTACGTCGTTGAAGGTTGCCTTTTCCGATTCCTTTTCGCTGTTGAGTTTGGTCTTGACTTTGCCGAAGGTCATGATGCGGTTGCCTAGTTGCTCACCGCGGTTCATCATCAGCCACCAGAACACAATAAACAGGATGACCCCGCTTAGTTGAAAGATCAGACTCCCCCAAAATGACGGGGGCTTGACGTTAAAATTCTTGAGGTTTTGCTGAATGAGAATAAGCAGCTGTTGGTCGTTGTCGGGGATATACACATAAAACTTGCTATTGTCGGTCATTTCCCCCTGCAATTTACTGTCTATCTTAGTGACAGATTTTATCTTTTCGGGGTTGTTCTTCAGGATGCCGTAGAAATCGCTGTATTTTAACTCTTGCTGCGTGCCGGATGTAGATAATGACCCCAGGAACAAATAAAACAGCAAAAGTAATAGCAGCCACCCGACAGGGAAGCGCTTTAGAAAATTAGATTTTGTAATTTTTTTACCGTTCTGCTTAGCCATATTTTTCCTTTCGATTATTTTCCAGAGCCCAAAATAAGAATCTTATTATATCTTAACCCCTTATAAAATCAAGTATTTTTGAACTATCGCCGCAGAAAGCGGCGCACTTTGCCTTCCAATAGGCAAAGGTGTCTTTTATGGTGTGGTGCCTAGCGTTTGTAAATAGAGAGGTAATTTTTCCTTTTTGCCGCAGAAATTCCCTTAGGCAGGTCAACAATGGAATTGGCAGGCCGGCAGTAAAGCAGGTCCTCGATTTCGCGGATATGCTTGAAAGTCAGGCGCCGGGTATCTCCCGCGAAGCTGGCAATGCGTAAGCGTAATATTAGCCTGCGGATAGCCGGATGCAGGGCAATAAGCTCTTTTATCTTAAGCTTTTGTCCGAATTGTTCTTGTCGTTGAAGCGCAACGGCATTAAGATAATCGTAGTCAAAACCCGCGCTCTCCGCTATATTGCATAAGGCCTCCTTAATATTCTTGTTGTAGTTCTTTTCTAACAGCGGCAGCAGGGTATTACGTATTTTATTGCGAAAATATATGTTCCTTAAGTTAGTCTCATCCAGGCGTGTCTTGATCCTTTTCGTCTTCAGGAACAGTTCTATCTTCTTGCGCGGGGTTGCAATCAGCGGACGGATTACTGTAAGCCCAAAGATCTTACGTTTGGGAAGTATTCCCGCCAGCCCATAGAGCCCCGTACCTCTTAAGATGCGCATGAGGACTGTTTCCGCCTGGTCGTCGCGGTTATGCCCCAGCGCTAATTTTTTCGCCTTGATTTTTTTCGCTACCTTTAAAAAGAAATCGATCCGTGCCTGTCTGGCAACTTCTTCCAGCGAACCGCCTTTTGGCAGTTTTACCCGGGCAGCGGTAACCGGTATATTAAATTTTTTTGCCAGGCTTATTACAAATTCTTTGTCCCGGGAAGAAGCTGGTCTAAGCGCGTGGTCTAGATGCGCGATGTGCAGTTTAAGCCGGTATTCTTCCTTGAGGATATTTAGGATATAGAGAAGCGCTACCGAATCCGGGCCGCCGGAAACCCCGATGAGCACGGTATCGTTTTTGTCGAGGAGTCCCTGGTTCTTTATGGTTTTTCTGATCTGGTCCAGGAGCATCGTGAAATTGAAAATCCGGGTGTAGCTTGGTAGGTTTAGCCTAAAACCGTCTGTACTTTACTTAATATTTCTTCAAAGCTGCAAGGCTTCATAATGTAATCATAGGCTCCGGCATCCCGGGTTATCTCTTCCATGGCCTTAGGAACGAATTCCTTGCCGGTGATAAAGATGACAGGGATATTTTTAAGCTCGCTATCTTTTCTCATGGTTGCCGCCAGCGCGTAACCGTCCATACCAGGCATGGCAATATCCAAAATAAACAGATCCGGCTTGTCGGATTTGGCCAATTTGATAACATCCCCGCTATTATTGACTGCCGTCACGCCGTATTTTTCAAGCTTTAATCTTTTTTCTAGGAATTTTAACGCGTCTACTTCGTCATCCGCGATCAATATTTTTTTCATAGTTGAGTACCCCTATAAACTTTTTAGCGGTAAAACCTCTGGCCAGTAGTTATTGTTCGAGCGAGGTAAAAAATCTTCTTCTCGATTTCATTCAAAGAAGATTTTTTATCGAGTCGAGAACAACGCTTACCACTCTTTTTTCCAAGCACCGCTTATCAGTTTCTTTTTCTTATCCTGGTTCCAATCTTTAATTTGTCTTTCTCTGCTTCTTGCTGTTTCCAGATCTGTGTGTCCTTCGATATAGACAATTCGCTTTACGCCATGTACTGCAGTATATTTACCCCCTAATCCCGACTCATGCTGTTCATACCTAAGTTTTGGCTTCCAGGTAAGCCCTGTATAATAAGTACTATCTTTACATTCGATGATGTAAACGAACCATTTTCAGCCTTCTCTCATTATTTTTGTCTTCTCGACTCGCTCACTGCGTTCGCTCGCTCGAAGAATACTAATTAAATGGCGGCGAGAGGATTTCAAGCCGCTATTATTTCTCTTCAGGCGGCGCAGTCCCGCTAGCTATCCATTACTTGAGCGGGAAAACCAGCGGTTACTAATTATAGTGGCGGCGGCTGGATTTAAACCAGCGGCAAATCGGGTATGAGCCGACTACTCTATCAGGCTGAGTTACGCCGCCAAAAGCGAACCCCTTTCCAGACCCGCGGTGGAAGGGGTTTTGCCTATTGGATAGGGATGTGTTTTAAGAAGAGCGCGATACCAACGGCAATCGAATTCAGGCACGCCAACACCACTACGCCGGCCGCGATATCCTTGACTATCTGTATCCTGCGGTCATACTGCTCGGTGCGCATATCGATCATCAGTTCGATCGCCGTATTGAATATTTCCGTCAAAAAAACAATAGTAATTGTAACACAAAGGATGGTTAATTCAATCCCTTTCATCTTCAGGTATAAACCCGTGCAGAATGCCGCGATACCCGCGATAAAGATAATGCGCATATTGCGGTGAAAGAAAAAAAGGTAACATATGCCGCGCAGGGCTACCTTTAAGCTTCCGGGGAATCCCCCCAGGTTTAAAATGCCGCGAATAAGTTTTTTTAGTTCCGTATTATTTTTTTCTGTAGGCATCGAGGTATTTATCGCAGTATATCTGTTTGTTCAAGATCAATTCCGCCGTGATCAGCGCGTCCATCAAATCGGTATCTTTAGGGTCCAAAATAGCCCCGTCTAAACCCTGCGCCACTGCCATGGTCACAAATGTGCGGTTGACCAGGCTGCGCGCGCAGGTGCCCTGGGAAACATTGCTTAATCCCACTATTGTTTTCGGGCTGGGGTCAGAGATTATCTTGAACTCGCGGATGGATTCCAGGATGTCTTTCATCTGCGCCTGGGCGACGTTTACCGGCATCACAATAGGGTCCAGATATAAATCTTCTATAGGGAATCTCTGCTCTGAACAATAGGCGACTATGGTTGCCGCCAGATCCATGCGCTGGTCTTTATTCTGGGGTATGCCTTTTGAGCTGATGCACAGGCCGATAAGCTTGGCCGCGTATGATTTGGCCAATGGTACCAGTATCTCCAGTTTTTCCGGATCTGCGGTGGTGGAATTGATCACGCCTTTATGTTTTAATGCCTTGAGCCCCGCTTCAATTACCTTAGGCTTGCTGGAATCCAGTGCCAGGGGTTTGTCCGTTACCTCTTGGATAGTTTCCACGAGCCACTGCATATCGGAAACAGGGTCGCGCGAACCCGGGCCGCAATTCACGTCCAGCGCATCCGCCCCGGCCTTAACCTGTTCCAGCGCGCATTCCTGGATAACGGCTTTATTCTTTTCTTTTAAGGCCTTGGCTATATTCTGATACATCCCGTTAATTAGTTCCCCGATGATAAACATATTTCCTCCAACTATTAGCGTATAGCGTTTAGAAAAACTATACCCTATCCGCTCTACGCTCTACGCTAGAACTAATCGTTAGGTTATCTATATATTTATTGACTTTTGCAATTGCCTCGGGGTGTCGCATTACCAGGATGTCCGCCCCGGATTGCAAAAGGGCGGTTGCGGTTATAGTCTCCCAGATGATCCCCCGTTCGGATTCCGGCCCCCACTCCGGAAATTCTTCCTGCGTTGCCTTGGATTCTTTTGCCCTCCAGGCCTCATGCCCCGCAAAACAAATAAACGGAGAAGCTACGGTTTTATCCCCTGCCAGGGCTGCCAGGCGGCAGCGCTCCATAATGGAATAGGCGTATTCCAGCCCATACCCTAATGCGCCAATAGTGGGATTTACCACGATCCGCTCCAGGGGCAGCCCCATATCTGAAATAAGGATATTCAGCTGTTTGGCGATATTTATATCAATGGGAGATTCGGCAATGATGTTGTGCCCGTCTGCCAGGACCGCGGCCACGAGAGTCTTATAGTTGTCCTGGACTGCGCTGCCGATGAGACATCGTTCGCCTTTAGCCGCCTCGCAGCAAGCGGGCAGGACAATATTGTCTTTGGCGTCGTCGCCGCACCCTAAAATTATTAACGGGACATCTACTTTTTTTAAGACTTCCGCAACAAGCTTTGCTTCTTGTTCCGGGGTCTTGTTGCCGAAATCAGGATGGGCTCCCTGAAGCCTTAAGGCAATTAGCTGGGCCTTAAAATCTTTTACGCATTTCTCGGCCCATTTAAGCGGGTCTTTTAAGCTGTCTCCGTATGCATCAGTAAGGTTTTTCGGCCAATCAGCCGGCGGAGTATCCCAGACTTCAAAGGCAACCACGCTTTTGTGCGGGAGTTCGCCTTCGGGGAAAAGAAAAGGGAGGGTTTTTTGTCCGCCGACTTTGATCGCGCGGCTTCTCGTGCCCCCTTCTTCTTTGGTAGCTCCGATAGTTACCGTGTTTATCGCCCCCGACCAAGTTTCCAGCATTAACTCTTGCATAGCCTGTCTCCTAAAGTTATCAGTTTAGCTAAAAGCGGCGCGTCTTTTTTCAATTCCATCAGTGAATTACCGTTTAAGCTTATCTTTGTCAGTTGTTCATCTACGGGAAGCTGGCCGATCATGTCAAGCCCGGTATTCTTTATTTTCTCTTTTTCTAAATCCTTATCGTAACGGTTTACCAGAAGGAACCTATTCCTTATGGTAATTTTAAGCTCGCCGGCCAGTTCGTTTATCCTTCCCGCCGCTCTCAAGCCAACAGGCGTGGCATCAGATACCACCAGCAGGGTATCTGCCTGGCGGGTAGTGCGCCGGGAAAGATGTTCCAACCCAGCCTCATTATCTATTATCACATAGTCGTAGTCTTTTATCAGTTTAGACATCACGTTACGCAAGACATTATTTACATAGCAATAACAACCCGGGCCTTCGGGCTTGCCCATGGTAAGGATGTCAAATCCTTGCGCTTCATAAACCGCAGACTGCACCTTGTATTCAATAAACCGGTCTTTAGTCATTCCTGCGGGGATCTCATCCGGGTGCGCGGCAACATCGTCAAGGATGGTGCCTATGGTTTCCGAGATCTTTATCCCCAGCACTTCCGCGAGGTTATTGTTAGGGTCGGCGTCTATGGCCAATATAGAGCCGGATTTGCGTTCTTTAAGTATTCTTACCAGGAGCCCGGCAATGGTAGTTTTACCTGTTCCGCCTTTTCCCGCTAATGCGATTGTGTAACCCATTATTTCCTCACACTCGGGAACAGGGATAAATCCGTATGCGGGAAGAATAGCGCCGCCATATATTCGTCCATGTATCCCGGCTCGACCGAGAGTTCAAGATAGGCCATTTTGCGCGCCACCTCATCGGCCTTAAGAGATGCCTCTTCCGAAAGAAGCGCCTCCCGCGCCCCTGACAAGGAGCTGTTCCCGATGAATTCAAATTTTCTTTTATCTATGTCCGGCAATAAGCCGATTGAAATTGCCTTTTCCATATCCAGATACGTGCCAAAACCCCCGGCAATAAAGATTTTTTTAATGTCATTAAAGCCAAAACCCATATGTTTCACTAGAATAGAGAGCGCAGAATATATCGCCGCCTTGGCGCGTTTCAGGTTTTCAATATCGGCTTCATTAATTACAATCGGTCCGCCTGTGCCGGATTTATCCTTGGGCACCACTATAAATTCCCGGACATTATCATTCTTCCTGATGAGGTCGTTTTTTAGTTCCTTAACTTTACCGTCTTTATCCAGTATCCCTGCCTTAAGCATTTCGGAGATCAGGTCAATGTATCCTGAACCGCAGATCCCCAATGGTTTGGTATTACCAATCACCGCGTAAGAGCTTTCCAAGGAGCCGGCAGAGATGCTCACCCTTTGGATCGCTCCGCTTGACGCGCGCATGCCGTTTGATACCCCGCTTCCCTCAAATGCCGGCCCGGCAGAGGCTGCGCAGGAGATCAAAAATTCCTTATTCCCGATAACGATCTCTCCGTTAGTCCCGATATCTATTAAAACCGAGAGTTCATCCTGCCTATCCAGTCCGCTTGAGATCACTCCGGCCGTAACATCTCCTCCTACATAGCTGGCTACTCCCGGCAGACAGGTCAATAGGCCCCGGGGATTGATGCGTAATTCAACCTCAGAGGCGCGCAGCACCGGCACAAAATTCAATGTCGGCACATAAGGCTCACGGCGGATATAAGTAGGGTCAACGCGGAGCAATAAATGGATCATGGTGGTATTGCCTGCGCAGGTTGCGCAGGTCACTTCATTTAAGTCTACATGATGCTCGGTAACCAAAGATTTGATCATCTCATTCATATCATCCGCTACCGCCTGATACAGTTCCTGCAGGCCTTCCCCATTCTTGGCATAAACAATGCGGGTGATCACATCGCTGCCGAATGCCGCCTGTTTGTTATACGTAGCCTTGGTTCCCAGGATTTTGCCGGAAGTCAAATCTACCAACTGTCCGCTTACGGTAGTGGTGCCGATATCAAAGACAAAACCGAAATTCCTGCCGGAGGTATCTCCGGGTTCAATGAGTATAATTTCTGCGGTATTATTCTTTTTCCCGACGGTAACCGTAACCTTCCAATCCGAAGAACGCAATAGTTCGCCTAGATTTTTAATACTGCTCAGGCTGGTATGGCTTACCGCAAGGCCGCTTTGGGTATTTAATTTACGCTCAAGGCGGTCCAGGTCGCTCAGCTTATCCTCCAGGGTCGGCGCAGGCAGTTCCAAATAAAACTTACGTGTAAAGGGTCTGCGTTTAAAACCGGGCTTTCTACCTGTGTCTATCCTCTCGACATCTTCCGGCTCGGTATAATCTTTTTTCAACCTTCGGCTTACCTCTTCCTGGGTTAAGCCCTCAAGATTAAGGCGGGACTGCTGAGGTATTTCAACCTCCAGATCGCTTTGCGCCTCGCTTACGCAGGCAAGATAAATATTTTGTTTTTTCTCTTCAGCGTTGATATGGCCGGATAGCTGCGTTAAAACCCGCCCCTTCTTTACTATTACCTTGCACCTGCCGCATACCCCGTCTCCTCCGCAGGAAGAATTGATGTATATCCCCGCGGAGATCGCCGCGGTAAGGATAGTGGCATCCTTGGCAACTACTACCGTCTTATTCTCCGGATAAAATGTAACTTTAATTTTTTCCATAGTAGACCGTTTCTATTTAACTCTTACAGCTACAATTGGTTACGCTAGAAGTGTCCCCCTAAAAATTTTTCTATTGCAGGTTTTTCAAAAAGCTGGGAATACCCGCGGCCTCTTTCGGACCGACGATAACCTCCCATCCGGATTGGTCCTGTAAATCTCCGCTCATTACGGCTACGTAACCGGGGATGATTATCCGTTTATGACTAACGGCTTCAGACACCGCGCATTTATCCATCGCCGCCTTTATCTTTTCCGCATTGAATTTCTCCGCCGCCCAGGCGGTCAGGACCGACATTCCCTCGGTATCCACGCTCAGGATATAAGAAGGGATCTTACACGCCTCTACCTCTCCCATAACCGTATAATACGATAGAGAAAAATTGGTAGTGACCAAGAGAGGGGATTTTTCGGATGCCTGGCCTATAGGATAGAGCTTCGGTTCGATCTGTAAAGGTTTTTGCGGGTCGGTATAGATATTCTGCCGCAAGGTTAAAAGCGATAGCGCCTGCCATGGAGCGTTGCCTTTTATTAATACAATTCCGGCATACTTTGATATGTAGGTAGCTGCTTCCATCGTTTCTTCGTAGGGGTCGGGGTTGTCTACAACGGCTATTGTCGGGAATCCCAGGCTGCGCATGGATTTTTTTAAGGCCAGGCGCCTTATCTGGGTCAGGTCCCATATTTTATCGGCAACCGGCTTATCTTGCGTATCCAGGACCAGGTCCGTAATCCCCCGCTTATTTAGTTCAGTTGTCAATTGGGAGAGGGTATCTATCTCTTTGGCCCGGACTACCAGGGGACATTTGGTTTCTTGGGCGATCTTTGAAATATCGTCAATATTATCGAAAGTTTGCGGGAATAATAGAGGTTTCTTGTCCTGAGCGGCCCTGGCGGCCAGGCCCAATGCCTCGTTATCTCTACTCATAAGTACTATGCTAAGTTCCGTATTTTGCATGATCAGCTGCGTGGCCTTTACGAACCTCTCTTTATCTTTTTTCTGTTTTACAGCAACCAGGTTGACATCTAACTTTTGCCCCACCCGCTCAAAGGTTAATTTATTTATCCGGCTCAAAGCCTCCCTTATTGCCGCGTCTTGGAGGTCATCTTCGATTATGAAGCCTATGCCGCAGGGGTGATGGAATTTTTCTTCGTGCCGGAAGAGTACGGTTTCATTGCCGATTTCCAGCTTATTCTCTCCGACCCCTATGGTAATCAGTTTTATCGGCGGTTGGGATGATGCCTCAAGCGCGATTTTTGCCTCGGGGCTTAAAAACGGGCATTTATCAATACTGACGGTCTTTTTCGCCAGTTGCATGGCAAAGGCAAGGCAGGTGGCAAACCCGCACTGCCGGCAATTCGTCTTTGGGAGAAGTTTGTAGATATCAAGTCCTGATAAAGCCATCGTTGTTCTCCGGTTTTAAGTGTTGGTTTTTAGGTTGAAAAGTCCCGAGGCGGCGGCCTTAAACAATTTCCGGGCTAAGGCTTCAGAATCGGCATGTCTTTTTAAAGCATTCAGGTTATTGATCAATTCATCTTTTAAGGTAAGCGTAATTTTACCGCAATCATTATTATTAAACACTATTTTAATCCTATTTCCCTGTAATTTTTTAATATTGCCTTTCCCGTAGGTGGAGCCGGTGGAGAGCTGTAATCCGTCAATCAAACAGGATCTTGGTTTGTGGTCTGCGCCCCAGACAGATACATCCAGGCCGAAATATTTTTTAGCCTTGAGCTTCTCAAGGCCCAGTTCTCCGGCGAGAATTCCCAAAACAAGATACGGCCCCAGATGGCCGTGAAATTTTATTGCTTCTTTCAGGCTTACTCTTTTCATGCGGCGCCTACTTGTTGACCAGAGACGCGAAATACCCCGCGCCAAAACCGTTATCGATATTCACTACCGTTACGCCCGGAGAACAGCAATTAAGCATGGTCAATAACGCCGAAAGGCCGGCGAAATTCGCTCCGTACCCGCAGCTTGTGGGCACGGCGATAACCGGCGAACTTACCAGGCCGCTCACTAAGCTTGCCAGCGCCCCCTCCATGCCCGCGATCACAATGATCACTTTTGCCTTTTGGATACTTCTTAGGTTATGCATAAGACGGTGCACGCCGGCAACCCCTACGTCATAGAGCCTGTTTACGCGGTTCCCCATTACCTCTAACGTAACGGCTGCCTCTTCCGCTACCGGGATATCCGAGGTCCCGGCGGAAATAACCAGGACCAAACCTTTTTTTTCGAGGTTTTTCTTTGGGCTCCAGTAAGCTAATCTAGCCCGGGGGCTGTACTTTAGGGCGGGATAAGAAATTTTGAGCCAGCGAAAGGTTTTCTCTTCTAACTTGGTTAAAAGAATTTCCTGCTTTCCTTTGATCAGCTCGCGTACAATTCCTTTTAATTGGATTTTTGTTTTACCTGGACAGAAGATCGCCTCAGAATGCCCCCGGCGCCTTGGCCGGTCCACGTCTAACTTGGCAAATCCCATGTCCTGGTAACCGCACGGAAAAACCATTACGCGCTAACCCTTCAATATTACCGTTAGTATAAGGCCGATAAGGATAAACGTCAGGATATAGAAATCGTTGAAATAGAAGAAATCGCTTACCTTGTCTCTTAAGGTATATTTGTTATCAGCCGGCTCCTTATGCTGCGCAGGTTTGATCTTTCTTCTATAGTTTTCTATTTCCTGCCGCTTAAAGCGCAGATATACGCCGCCTATTTTGTATGCGGGGATAGCTCCGGAGTCAGACAGGTTCATGACTTCTTTTTCGGAGATACCCAGCATAGTTGAGACTTCTCTGATGGTCAGTAGCTTTTCGTCCGCCATAGCTATTTACCCCCACACCTTTATCCCCCTACCTTTACATAAAGCTACGGCTGTAAAGGTGCGGGGGTTTACTTTCCTACTTCACCGGAGGCAACCCAGTTATCTATTGCCTTACGCTCGAATTTCCAGTTTTCGCCTTCTTTGATCGCCGGGATCTTCCCCGAATTTGCCCACTCCATGATCGAATTCAGGTCTAGCTCCAGGTAGCGCGACAACTCATCCGTATTAAGGAAATCGCGCAGCATAAAACACTGGCCTTCCAGTATCGCCCCTTCGGCGATATTCAGTTTTGCCGGGTAGATCTTTCCTTCTACTATCGCGCTGGGCAAAAGCGTCAGCCGCTGCCGGGCAGTAATGGTTCCCTTTACCCTTCCCCCTACTATGATATTGTCTCCGATAATGTCCGCGAAAACCTGCGCCGCCGGACCTATCGTAAGATTGCCTTTGGTATCAAGATTTCCCTCAAATTTACCGTTGATGCGCAGGTTTACCGCGTCCTTGAAACTCAATGACCCCTGCATCGTGGCATCCACATCCAGCGTTTTTTCTTCGAGTTTTTTTCTCCTAAATGCCATTTTAGCCTCCCTGCCTGCCGAAAGCAGGCTTTATCCTTTGTCTATCCGGTTAAACAAGAATCCTTCAAAGACCCTTAGGAAGAAAAGGACCACTAATGCCATTACGGCGGTAAAAATACCTGCGACATAGAACCCGCAGCCTATTGCTAAGCCTATGCCGGCAACTACCCAGAGGCTGGCTGCCGTGGTCAATCCGATCACCCTTTCTTTTTCCCGGATGATCGCTCCTGCCCCCAGAAAGCCTATGCCGGTGATCACTCCGGCTGCGATGCGCCCCGGATCCAACGGGACTATCTTAATATATATATCAAAAACATAGAGGGATGTCAACATGATAAGACAGGAACCCAAAGAGACCAGGATATGCGTGCGCAGGCCTGCGCTTCTCTGATGCAGCTGTCTTTCCAATCCAATAAGCCCGCCCAAAATCGTGGTTAAAGTCAAGCGGATGATTATCTGGGAATCACTTAACATAGTGTCCTCCTTGTCCACAGGGACAACACCGCCGCAGAAGGCGGCGTACCGGCCAATCCAATAAGGCCGGGTGCCTGCCTAGCGCGGGGTGTCTCTCCTACTTAACTGGTATCCTAATCCTGCAACCATTGCCGCGTTATCCATACAGAGCCGGGGTGAGGCAAAATATACGGATATTCCCTTTTCTTTTGCGGCAGAATTGAATTTTTCCCTGAGCCTGTTATTCGCTGCCACTCCTCCTCCGACTACCAGTCTTTTGGATCTTCGCATTTTACAGGCCAAAAATGATTTTTGTATCAGGGTATCGATCACTGTTTCCTGGAATGTGGCGCAGATATCCTCAGTTTGGCGCTTGTAGAGTTTTCCGCTTTGCCGTTTTTTTATTCCGTTTACGTAATATAGAACAGCTGTTTTTATCCCGCTGAAGCTGAAATTAAGAGGATGTTTGGTTCCTGAACAGTTGAATTTTATGCTCTTAGGGTCGCCGTTTTTTGCCAGGCGCTCGATTAATGGGCCTCCGGGATAACCCAGCCCCAGGATCTTCGCTGTTTTATCAAATGCCTCGCCGCATGCATCATCCTGGGTTGCTGCCAGGGGTGTTATCCTGTGAAAATCGCGCAGGTAAAATAAGCTCGTGTGGCCTCCGGATACAACCAGGGCTACAAAAGGTAAGGGCAGCTTTTTAAGGCCGAACATGCCGGCATAGATGTGGCTGTAGAGGTGGTCAGCTTCCAATAAAGGCAGATCGCGGCTTAAAGAAAGGCCACGGGCAAAACTGATGCCTACCAATAAAGAACCCAGCAGGCCGGGTTCATTGGTCACGCTTATCAGGCTGATCTTTTTAAGCGGGATACCGGCTGCTTTTATGGCCGAATCGGTTACCTGGGAGATAGTTTCTAGTTGTTTCCTGAAGGCTATCTCCGGCACAACGCCGCCGTATTTTTTGTGAAACTCAAGGCTTGAGGCCACGATATTAGAAAGGATTTCTTTGCCGTCTTTTACCACGGCGGCAGACGTCTCATCGCAGGATGTCTCAATACCCAATACATACATGGGGTCGGTTCCTCCGTTTCTACCTCTTTATGTTCTCGACTCCGGCCTCGCTTACGCTCGGCCTTCGCTCGAACAATATAGTTTATTCTTCGAGCCCCTCGACTCGCCCAAAATTACTCTTCGAGCGCAGTCCCTGCCTGCCGGCAGGCAGGGAGAAGAGTAATTTTGGGGTTCGTCCCCTATTTCACTAGTTCTGAAACGAAAACGAATTTATAGCCTTCCTTTTCCAGTATCGGCATCATCTCTTTCAAGACCAGCAATGTATTTTTTTTGTCATGGCCGATGCCGATAGCCTCGCCTTTAGCCAGGGACCTTAATTTTAATTTATTAAGCTGTTCGCGTATATACGAAGGGTCCTCGTTATTATCCAGAAAAATATCCCGCCGCGCTGTCTTTAATTTCATCTGGTGGGCTAGAAAAGGGCACACCGAGTTGTAGGAAACAAAGCTGTCTAGAAAATAAACCTGCTTTTTTTTTAATTCCTTGAAGACGGCGCGCATGACCCGCATGTCTGCGGTAGCCCGCGAGCCCATATGGTTTGAAACTCCCCTGGCGTAGACAATATTATCCAGGTCATGATCTACTATTTCACCTATGAACCTGTCTTCCATGGATACGAGTATGGTGTTACGCTCAAGGCTGGTGTTTTCCCTGGGCTGCATCGGCAGGTGCAGGATGATTTCAAAACCTTTTGCGTGTCCGGCTTGCGCGACATTTTGAGAAAAGGCCAAATTGGGCAGGATAGATAAGGTCAACGGAGATCTTATCTCTTCCAGGACAGCGAGATTGTTTAGGTTGTACCCCCAGTCATCAAGGACAATGGCGATTTTTCCTTTTACGGCCTGGACAGGTTTTTTTATTACCCTGGCGCGTCCAACCATGAGCCATGCTACCAGGATAGTTTCCAGGGCCAGAACGCACGAAAGAATTATTATGGTCAGCTTTTCTTTTTTCACAGGCTGTTCTTGAGGCGGTTGAATATTCCGATCCCCTTCAGGATATCTACCGCCCGCATCAGTTGGTTATCGGCTTTAAGCGCTGCCGCGGTATCCTTTTTAGGCGCGGCTTGTTTATTTTCTATCTGGTTAAATATCTCTTCGGACTTTTCAGGTTCTTCCGGGACTCGCGCGGTTTCAGTCTTTGTTTCTTCCACTACGATGTCGGGCATGACGCCCTTGCCGTGTATCTGGTGGCCGGCAGGAGTAAAGTATTTACTGGTAGTCAGCCTTAACGCCGAACCGTCGCTTAAAGGGATGACCGTCTGGACCGAGCCCTTGCCAAAAGACTTAACACCTAAAACGATCGCCCGCTTGTGGTCCTGTAAAGCCGCCGCAACTATCTCGCTGGCCGAAGCCGAGCCTTCATTGATCAATACTACCATCGGCAGTTTGGTGATGGGGTGGGCTTCTTGAGACAGGAAATCCATGGACTGGTTTGCCTTATTGCGGCCGCGGGTTGAAACTACCTTTTTCCCTTTTTCGAGAAATTTCTCCGATACGCTTACCGCGGCATCCAGCAGCCCGCCGGGATTGTTGCGCAGGTCAAGTATCAGGGAATTCATCCCCTGCTTGCTTAAGTTCTGCAGGGCTATAGATATATCCCGCGGTGTGCTTTCACGGAATTCGGTTATACGGATGTAGCCGATGCCGTCCTTTATTATACGAGCCTCCTTAATATCTTCTATCTTTATGATATCCCGCACGAGCTTAAATTCGATAAGTTTTTTTTCAGATTCACGCAGGACCGTTACGTTTATTGCCTCTCCGGGCCTGCCGCGTAACTTCTTTACCGCGTCGGTGAGGGTTATGTCGCGGGTCAGGTCATCGTTGATCTTTACGATCCGGTCGCCGGCCTTGATCCCTGCCTTCCAGGCCGGGGAGTCTTCAAGAGGCGTGACAACCGTCAATAAACCGTCTTTTATGGTTATCTCTATACCGAGGCCGCCGAATTTCCCCGTGGTGTCGATCTTTAGCTCGTTGTAAGTTTCAGGGTCCATAAATTGGCTGTGGGGATCCAGCGCCGCGAGCATGCCTCTTAACGCGCCGTAGATCAAATCCTTGGGTTTTGTTTCGTCCACATAATCCGATTGGATAATGGCAAGGGCATCGGAGAATATAGCGACTTCCCGGTAGAGTTCGTCTTTTTTTCTTTTATCGCTACTGGAGATGGCGAAGGTGGAAAAGAACAGAATAACCGTCCCCAACAATAACACCACGACAATTTTTTTATACATTTTTGAGCTGCCTCCATTGTCTAATTACCCGTCATTGCGAAGCGCCGCAGGCGCTGAAGCAATCACGTTTTTAGATTGCTTCCCGCCACGCTTCGCTCGCGGCTTCGGCTATGGTCGCTCGCAATGACGACTCACTTCGAAAGTTTCTCTTTCAGGAGTTCCTGTACCACTTTGGGATTTGCCTTTCCCCGGCTTTTTTTCATCACCTGCCCGACTAAAAACATAAGCGCGTTCTCTTTACCTGATCTATAGTCCTTTGCCGAACGCTCATTTTCATTTATCACCGCTTCGATAATACCGCCCAGGCTTGATGCATCTGAGATCTGGGCCAGGTTTTTTTCCTGGATAATAATGGCTGGTTTTTTATGCGTGGAAAACATCTCTGCCAAAACTGTTTTTCCGCTCAGGTTGGAAATAGCCTGTTTATTTTCCACCAGATCGATTAATTCCAGAAAATCCTCCACGGGTATCCGGACTTGCGAGATCTGAATATTGTTATTACCGGCAATAGCGGCCAGCGGGCCTATCAACCAATTAGCCACCGGTTTTTTGTCTTCTGTCCCCCAGGCCTTAAGGCGTTCTTCGGCATAATCGGCATTCTTTTTATCCGCGACCAAAATATTAGCATCGTATAACGAGAGGCCGTATTCTTTTACAAAGCGTTCTTTTTTTTGCGCCGGCAACTCCGGTATTTCCGATCTCGCCTCTTCTATCTTTTGCGCGCTGATAAGAAAAGGAGGCAGATCCGGTTCAGGAAAATAACGGTAATCCTTAGCCTCTTCTTTGCTGCGCATAGAGAATGTTTCTGATTTTTGCTCATTCCACAGCAGGGTCTCCTGGATTACCTTATCCCCTTCATTTAAAACTGCTTCCTGCCGGCCGGCCTCAAAAGCCAGGGCATCCTTGACCGCTTTAAATGAATTGAGGTTTTTTAATTCTGCTTTTACCCCGAGCGCGGTTGTCCCTTTTTCACGCAGGGAGATATTGGCATCGCAGCGCAATGACCCCTTTTCCATATCGCAGTCCGATACGCCAAGGTATTGCACAATACTCTTTAGGGCAGTCAGGTATTCATAGGCTTCCTGCGGGGAGCTGATATCCGGTTCGCTGACGATCTCAAGCAGCGGCATTCCCGCGCGGTTATAGTCTACCAGGCTGGTGTTTTTTTCGTGGATTAATTTTCCCGCGTCTTCTTCCAAATGCACGCGTTTGATGCGGATGCGTTTGGCCTTACCCTCCAGCTCAATATCCAAAAACCCATCTTTTGATATGGGAAGGTCATACTGCGAGATCTGATAATTTTTGGGCAGGTCCGGGTAATAGTAATGCTTGCGGTCAAATTTAGTAAACTCCTGGACTTGACAGTTTAAGGCCAGGCCTACCCTGATGGCGTATTCCAGGGCCAGGGAATTTAAGACCGGTAAGGAACCGGGAAATCCCAGACACACCGGGCAAACCTGGGTATTTGGTTCTTTGCCGAATTCCGTGGAACATCCGCAGAAGGCCTTAGTGTTTGTTTTAAGCTGGACGTGCACTTCCAGACCTATTACGGTTTCGTATTTCATAAATTCGGCCTCATTTTATGCCATTCAGTAGCCTGTTCATACGCATGCGCCACGCGTAAAATAGCCTCTTCGCTAAAAGGCCGGGCTAAGATCTGCAGGCCTACCGGAAGCCCTTTTTTAGTAAAACCGCAGGGGATAGAGATCGCCGGGATACCGGCTAAATTCACCGAGATCGTGTATATGTCCGAAAGATACATACTTAAAGGGTCTTGAGCCCTCTCTCCTATTTTAAATGCCGGGGTTGGCGAAGTGGGAGTTACTATGCAGTCAAAGTCTGCAAAAACCCGGTCAAAATCCTGCTTGATCAGGGTACGTACTTTAAGCGCCCTTAGATAATAGGCGTCGTAATATCCGTGCGATAGCGCGAATGTGCCAAGCAGGATGCGCCGTTTGGTTTCTTCTCCAAACCCTTCTCCTCTGGTTTTTTTATACATACCGATCATGGCGTTATCTCCGCCGGATTTTTTTCTTAAGCCATACTGGACGCCGTCAAACCTGGCCAGATTAGAGCTGGCCTCAGCCGTGGCCAGGATATAATACACCGGCACCGCGTATTCGGTGTGCGGCAGCGAAACTTGTGATTGTCTTACGCCCAGAGTTTCCAATTTCTTTATCGCCTCTTCCACGATCGTCTTTACTTCCGCATCCATGCCTTTTACAAAATATTCCTTAGGCACGCCTACCTTTATCCCCTTTATATCTCCGGTTAGCGATTGGGAATAATCCGGGACCGGCGCGTCTACCGAAGTAGAATCATAAGGGTCGTGGCCGGAAATAATATTCATTAATAACGCGCAATCGCGCACATCCTTGGTTAAGGTGCCGATCTGGTCCAGGCTTGAGGCAAAGGCGATCAGTCCGTAGCGGGAAACCCGGCCATAAGTGGGTTTTAACCCTACCACGCCGCAGAATGACGCAGGCTGACGGATAGAGCCGCCGGTATCTGAGCCCAGGGCCCAGATCGCCTCATCTGCTGCTACAGCCGCGGCAGAGCCTCCGGAGGAACCACCCGGGACACATTCCAGGTCCCATGGGTTATGCGTTGCGCCAAAGCAGGAATTTTCCGTGGATGAGCCAAAGGCAAATTCATCCATATTAAGCTTGGTTTCAAAAATATGAACGCCGGATTTTTTAAGTTTAGAAATGACCGTGGCATCATACGGAGGCTTAAAACCTTCCAGTATCTTAGAGCAGCATTCGGTATTATTTCCCTCGGTGCAGATATTGTCTTTAATGGAGATGGGGATGCCTGTTAGGGGCAAAGGGGACTGTCCCCGCAGAGCTAAGTCGTCAGTGGTCTTGAAGGGGACTGTCCCCGTCCTTACATAGGCCTTGACCTTGGGATCGACCTGGCTAATTCTTTCATTGAGTGCGGAGAGAATATTATCACAGGATATCTCTCTTTGATTTAATTTATCCAGCAATGCGTTCGCCGTCAGCGTATTTAGTTTTTCTGTTCTATCCATTTACCCACTCACCAATGAGTTTGTTGTTTAACCCCAAGAATACTGTTCGAGCGAGCCAGCAAATTTATCTTCTCGACGCTGCTCGAAGAATAAATTTGCTTGCGAGTCGAGAACACAGGGAAATATTTTCCTTCGGCAACAGACTCCCAATTAACCAGTTACTCTATTATTTTAGGCACGACAAAGAAATTCCCATTCTTCTCAGGGGCATTTTCTATAGTTCTTTCAATCGGCAAGGATTCCTTCAGGGTGTCTTGCCTTAATATATTATTTATCGGCAGGATATGGCTTGTCGGGGGAATGTCTTTAGTGTCTAAATTTGCCAGCTTGTCAATGAAACCCAGTATATCCTTTAATTGTCCGGCAAGCTTGTCTGATTCTTCGCTCTTCAGGTCAATGCGCGCCAGATGCGCCACATAATCCACTGTTTCTTTATCTATCGCCATGCGTTCTCCTTACACCATATCCGCTTTTTTGAAAACTTTAAACGGCAGCCTTCGAAAGTTTTGCTATCTTTGAACGTAGAGATATCATTTATTTACCATGTTTATGGTAATACGCTACCATAACTGATTATTTTGTCAATAATTATGCATTTTTGTTTAGTTTTATCACTAAGCGAGGGGTAGCTCTACAAAAAATGTCGTGCCTTTGCCGTATTCTGAAGCGAAGCTTATCTTTCCCTGGTTATTTTCTTCGATGATGCGTTTTATCACGTAAAGGCCAAGGCCGGTTCCTTTGTGGGATGAGGTTTTTGTGGTAAAAAAGGGCGCAAAGACCTTATTCTGCCAGTTTTCTTTCATACCTATGCCGTTATCTTGGACGGTGATCCTCAATTTCCCGTCCATCTGAGCCTGGGTTGAGATAATGATCTTGCCGCGATATTTTTCTTCCCTGAGGAGGTCGCGGCGTTCCATGGCAGCGTCATAGGCATTGTCAATAAAATTAAAAAATGCCTCTTGCAGCTGCACGAGGTTACCTTTTATCTTAGGGGAGTCTTTGGCGTAATCGCGCAAAACATCTATTTCGGAGAGTTTTATTTTATACTGCACCATATCCAGCGCGCCATCTAATACCTGGTCTAATGTTAGCGCCTCAAAGCCATCATCGCCCTTACGGGTGTATTTCAGGATACCCTTGACTACCTCTCCTCCTTGCTTTACGTTTTCCTTGATGCGCTGGAGGGCGTGATTGATCTGGGAGACCATTTCTTGGACCTCAGGGGTGCACTTTGAGGTATCGGTTAACTTTATGGTGTCGATGGTATCGCCGGTGATTAAGGATAAGGCGTGAAAACGGTTATTTATCTGATGCGATAAGCCGTCAGCCATAGTCCCGATTGTAGCCATCTTCTCCGCCTGCGCGACCTGTTCCTGCATCTGTTTCGTGTCTTCGTAGAACTGGGCGTTTTCAATGGCTAAAGCTGCCTGGCTGGCCAGGATCTGGAAGACATTTAGATCTTCGGGAGTATAAATCTGGCCGGTGAGTTTTTCTCCCAGGACAAAGAATCCCACCAGCCTGTCTTCCAGGAAGCTGGGGATGATCACGGTAGCGCCAAGCAGCTGCATATTTTCTTCCAAATCTTTGTATATTCCGCTTGAATCCTGCGCCTTGCGTTTTAACTCTTCATAAATAAGCGGTTCTTGATTTTTTGTGATCCAATTGACCAGAGGATTAACAGTCTCGATCTTCATAACTGATATCCTGTTTTTGTTTCTGCTTACTTGTAGCTTATAATCTTTTGTTTCTTGATCGTAGAGATATATAGAAACGTAGGATATCTTTACGGTCCTGGTGATGATGTGGGTAATCAATTCCAGGAGCTTCTTCAGATTGCGCACGCGGGTCATGCCTGCCGAGGCCTGCTTTAGGGTATCCTGGTAGCGGCGCTGCTCTTTAAGCAGATTCTCTTCCGCCTTGCGGTCAATAAAGAGGTAGATAAAAGGGCCAAGGGTAGCGAGAAGAGCTGTAACAGAGACAGGAATAATCCACAACCCTTTTCCTAAGAACTTAAAACCTATCCAAAAAGGTACTCCTATGACTGCAGTATAGACTACAATAAATATTCCCGCGCGGGTGAGTACGACCTTGATATCCATCAGGCGATATCTAAAAGTGGCCCAGCCCATACATATTAACCAACCTAGCGCTGATAGATAGCCCCACGGATAAATTTCAAATCCATAATTTTGCACATAATCAATAATACTCGTGGTAGCAATTCCAAAACCAAAAAGTAGGTACTTAATTCTATTGACTTGAGCAGGAAGCAAGTTCTGTTTATTCAACCGTAGAGCTTTATAAAGCAAAAATACCATTCTGACAAAGATGCAAGCAAAAAATAAAACAAAGTAAATATATAATGGTCCAGCTTTAGGATAATATCCCCAGAAATAATTCGAGAACATTGAATGGAGAAAAAAATCCGTTTGGCTAATGGATAGAAAGAAAAAAGAAATGAGATAAACGCAGAACTTGGTAAATTTGCGTCTTCTAAGTTCAAGAAAAGTGACTGTATAATGCCAGACAAGAACAGGAATAAATATTACCCCGCAGTATCCTAATCTAGCCCAGGATAAAGCAAACAAGGCATTGTCTTTCGTATTGTACATTTGCGAGTAGCCGAAAGCCCAGATAAATACGCATACGCATAGTAAACAAAAAAGCCGATTCAATTTTAAATCTTTATTTTTGAGATAAACGAAGACCCCAAAAAATAAAGTCAAAAATGATACCACTAATGGGCCAATACTAAATAGACTCATCTCTTAGTTTCTTCCTGTTTTGTTAGAAACAGTTTTTATTCGTGTCCGACAAACGCCCTGAAGGTGAGAAGTTTTTTGCCAGAAGTAATTCATTTCTCCAAAAGGTCCTCCGCTTTTCTTCGTTCCTCCATGCGTTGAGAGATAAAACGAGAAACCAACGTGCCTGGAATTGATTCTCAATAGGCCGCAATTATCCAGTTGTTTTGCGAATTTACGTAAGTATTTTGCAGAAGATATCCAAAGGGAAACCCTTAGTCCATATCCGTGAGCATTGACCGTATTCTCTATCTTTTCAAAAATATCCTCATCTTGTCCTGATACTCTAATAAGAGGAAGGAGAGGGAAAAATATCTCTTCCTTTACACATCTCATTTCTAACGCCTTATCGCAATCATTTATTTCCAATATAGCCGGCCTTATAAACACCCCTCTCTTATCTTCTAAGTCAAAGTGATTTACTCTTTCTCCGCCATAAATCAGTTTAGCGCCATTTTCCAGAGAATCGTTCAAGAAATCAAAGAATTCCTTGATCTTTACTACAGGGCTTAATATGGTATCGGGATCGCTGGGAAGCGATATTTTTAATCCCTTCACTTTTTCTAGAAATCTATGCGAGAACTTTTCATAAATAGATTGGTGGATAAGGGCTACTTTTGGTACCATGCAAATCTGTTTAGAGCCTAAAAAACTGTCTAACAAAGAATCGGTTGATTTTTCTATGTCGGCATCTTTCCAGACAAGGAATAAATCATTCCCAGATAATTCTAATATAGGTTTTTTTCCGGATTGAAAAATTTTAGCTCCAATTTCAAGACCCTTTTTGCTATCGCCAAAAAAGATAATATCATTCACGTATTGACTATCCAGCCATTCATCCATAATAGTCTTAGAATTACCCAGGATTATATTCAGAGTTCCGGGAGGAGCATTATTACTTACTAGTGCTTCGTTAACAACCTCTTTCCATAAAAAAATAGTTGACACTGGATCTCTAAGCGGAGGTTTTATAACCAGGGCATTGCCAACAAGAAAAGCTAAAATAGCATTATAAGAATTACTGGCCGAGGCGTTGCCTGGCGGAGAAGCGCAGATTACGCCGTCAGGCCTTCTCGTTAAATAGAGGATTTCATTATCGTGTCTTCCTATTTCTTTCTGTATCTGTTTACAGTAATAATCAATTGTTTCAGGGCTGCTCCCAATTTGCATCCCTTCAAATTCCCACTCAGCCAGTTTACGCGGATGTCCTTCCGTAATAAGTATCTTAATAAATTCCTCTTTCTTCTCAAGAAGCAATTTGTACATATCAAGAAATATTTTTTTACGGGAAGAGAGCGGAAACTTGCGGAATTTCTTATAGGCTTTATAAGCCGATTCTATCGCCGATTTGTTAGTATCATCTTTCCCTATGCAATATTTAGCATATATAAACTCATTCGCTTCAACCGAATCTTCAGAGAGTTTACCCATTTTCAGTTGTGTTAAGATGCGGAAAGTTTTCTCGAAATCCCCTATCTTCTTATCTGTATAAGGGAAATAATCATATGTTCCGGTATCCAGATCTTTACCGTTAAGCAAGAGGGTGAATTTTTTCATATTCCTGTCCTTTACCCAATGTTCTTTTTGACAACTATTAGAAAATCTGCGTTATCAAACGGCTTGTTTAGATAATCTGCTACCTCTAGTTCCATAGCATTCTCGTATTTCTCTAAATCGGCATATCCGGTAATTAAAACCTCCGGGATTAGTTTTTTATTTGATTTTTCAAGGAAGGCACGGATTTGTTTGATAGTCTCAACACCATCAATACCGGGCATCCTAATATCAGAAATGATAAGATCAAAATCGGTTCCTTTAACTATTTCTATAGCTTCTGCTCCGCTTTTAGCGATCGTTACAAGATAGCCTTCTTTGTTTAAGAATCTCAATAAACTTTTAGTAATTAACTCTTCATCGTCAATTACCAGGATTTTTTTAGCCATCTCTTAAATCTCCTAATTATAGTAATTCCCTCGTTCTATCGCTTGCTTCGTGGTCTCCAGCAGCCCCTTGATATCAAAAGGCTTTTCCAGGTAGCCGACGGCGTTTAACTCCAGGGCCTTTTGGTAGATATCTTCTTTCGCGTAGCCGGTAATGAATATTTCAGGTATAGGGTGTTTACCGTTTTGCGCCAGATACTCCCGGATCTTTCTCACCGTCTCTATGCCGTCCATTTCAGGCATCTTTATATCGGACATAATCAGATCGAAATCTGATTTTGCTATTAGCGCGAGCGCTTTCTTGCCACTTGCGGCCGTAGTTACATTGTAGCCTTCCCTTGTGAGTAATCTCCTTAAGGTTATGGCTATGAGCTTATTATCATCGATTATCAAGATATTTTTTGGCATTATGGTTTCTTATCAGTAATAATCCCTTGAATCATGATCAAGGCCTTTTCTACGAGCCTTATGTATTCATGTACCTCTTTTTCAGTGATTTCTGCACCCCCGGAATACAAATCCAAATTCCTTTTGGAGCGCATAACATTACCGATATCTTCAACCGCCTCATCTTTTAAAATTTTAGCCAGCATTTCAATGATTTTAACATGGTGGCCTGAGATACTTCTTACCTTGAGATTATAAAAACTTAATAGAGCGATGCCCGCTTTAATAAGGGCAGAATATGCGTAAGTGAATTTTACATCCAGAATAGTGTCCCTTTTGGCAATATCGAGGTTTCTCAGGGCATTCTTAAGGTTTTTATCGACCTGCTGCGGAGTGAATATTAATCTGGCAAAATACTTATCGTCGAACTTCATTAAAGTAATTTAATGTGTTTGCCTTTAAGTACATCTTCTAAAAATGCGTCTTTGTTTTTCAATCTCTTAGCGAATTCTTCGTCTCCCATATTTACTACATTTATTTCTCTATCAATGCTGCCTTGGAGCTTGTTTAGGCTTTTTTGCAGGTTTAATATACTATGCCTGCCTATAACTAATAAATCTATATCGCTATAGCTGTCCATCGTATCTTTGGCAAAGGAACCATATATATAGGCGCTTGTAGCGCCAGGTATCTCATTAATAATGTTTTTTAGTTTGTCTTCCACGCCGAAACTTTTTAATACGATATTTTTATATTCTTTATACAAAGCGAAATTCCTATTTATGGAATAAAATTTCAAATTGCCCTTGGTTTCGCTTAAGAGAATACCTTTTGTCTCAAGCTCCTTGAGTTTCTTGACAAGATTCCGCTTATCTAAATTTAATTTGCCGCACAGCTCATTTACATATAAGCTTTCATGTGGGTTGATAAAAAAGAAATTCAATATTTCCTTAGTAACTTTAGACCTTAATGAAATCATAGGGTATCCTTTTTTACACTTAAGAGTGTAATATATTACACCTGCTTTGTCAAGGTTTTATATTTTGAACGGGGAGCAGAAAGGCCGATAAAGGTTCAAGAAAAATATGGACAAAATACGCAAAGTATGTAAAATAACATAATCCAAGCAAAGGATAATACCCATGAGCAAAACAACGAATAAAAAGCAGGTCAAATATTATCTTAATCCCGATGGCGGGTTCGTGATCGAGAATTTCAATTTCTCAAGGCCGTTGGCTAATTTCTTCCCCGGGATTGCCGGAAAATACGGCATACCTATGTGGGTGTTTTACGTGAATCGCGGCCAGGCCATAGCAAGCTTTGGGACTAAGGACAAGGATCATTCTATCCTGGAGTTCTTTCCCGCCAACAGGTCCTGGCAGCTGGTCACCTCTTTTGGTTTCCGCACCTTTATTAAGGTCAAGGTTAATAAAAAACCGGTATTCTATGAGCCTTTCCATAACGGGTTTGTGAACAGGGGTTTTGACATTAGCAACAAAATGTCTATGACCTCATACGACCTGAAACTGCAAGAAGTCAACCGTTCCCTGGGCTTGGAGACTCGGGTTGAATATTTTACCATACCTAACGATACATTTGCCGCGCTTTCCCGGATCGTGACTATTAAGAATCTATCCCGGCAGTCTAGGGATATACAGCTTATTGACGGCCTGCCCCAGATTGTCCCCTTTGGCACTGCAAACCTCTTCCTTAAAAAGCTCAGCCGCACTATTGAGGCCTGGATGAATGTGGCGAATCTAGAGAATGATGCCGCCTTTTATAAGCTCTCGGTTGATCCCACTGACCGACCGGAAGTCATCCATATTAAGGAAGGTAACTTCTATTTGGGATTTTACTATGAGAAAGGATCGCCGCGCCTTATAAAGCCCATTGTCGATCCGGCTTCTGTATTCGGACAGGTCACTGATTTTTCCCAGCCTTACCAATTCCTGGCCACAGATTCTTTTGTGCCTCCCAAGAAAGAAATAACAACCAGTAAGACCGCCTGCGCGTTCCTGCCTATGCGCTTGACGCTCAAGCCCGGAGAAGAAAAGTCGTTTTACGCGCTCTCGGGGTATATGCGCAGCCTCCAGACCTTTAATACTTCCATAAAACGCATTACCGCTTGCGGGTATCTGGATAAAAAACGCCAGGAGAACAAGGAAGTTATAAACGAGCTGGAAGATACGGTTCTCACTGAAAGCAGCTCGCGTGTATTCGACCTTTATTGCCGCCAGACTTATCTTGATAATGTCCTGCGCGGCGGGCATCCCATTACTTTCAGATCGGGGCAGGTATTCCACCTCTATTCGCGTAAGCACGGCGACCTGGAAAGGGATTACAACAAATTTCTCATCCAACCGGCATATTTTTCTCAGGGTAATGGGAATTATCGCGATATTAACCAGAATAACCGTTCTGATCTTTGGTTCAATCCCGAAGTAAAAGAGGACAATGTTATCACCTTTTTAAATCTACTGCAGACCGATGGTTTTAATCCTTTGGTGGTCAAGGGCGCCAGTTTCAGGCTAACGGATGCCGATGGGCTCAAGGGCGCGCTAAATGACGTTACCGCGGATGAAGATATCGCGGAAATTATAACTCATTTGCAAAAACCCTTTACTCCCGGAGAGATAATTCTCTTTCTCGAAGATAACAAAATAAAGCTGAATATTTCTTACGATGAATTCCTGGATAAGCTTCTCTCCTATTCTGTCAAAATACTTGAGGCTGAACACGGAGAAGGGTTCTGGATCGATCACTGGACGTATAATCTGGATTTACTGGAGAGCTATTTCGCGATATATCCGGAAAATAAAAACGAACTCATTTTTAATAAGAAGGTATTTACTTTTTTTGATAATGCCGAAGTGGTTAAGCCGCGCAGTGAAAAATATGTGCTTTATAACGGTCTTCCCCGGCAGTTGCACGCCGTTACTGCCGATACCTCCAAGAAGGAATTGATCCGCAAAAGGCACGAACAACCCCACGCGGTGAGAATGGAACATGGCACTGGCCAGATCTATTACACCACACTTTTAAATAAGCTTTTGTGCCTGTTTGTAAATAAAATAGCCTCTCTCGATCCTTTCGGTTGCGGCATAGAAATGGAAGCGGATAAGCCTGACTGGTATGATGCCTTAAACGGCCTCCCCGCGCTTTTCGGTTCATCCTTATGCGAGACCTTTGAATTGAAGCGCTTAATTAATTTCCTTAACCAAACACTGCTCGATTGCGCCCGCCAAAGTTTAGCGGTAACTGAAGAAGTCCATGATTTCTTGCTGGCGTTAGGCCAACTCCTTAAGGAGGATCCGGATAACTCCCCGCAGGATAAGGATTTTATCTACTGGGATAAAAGTGTTTCCCTTAAGGAGGAATACCGTCACAGGACAAAGCTCGGCCTAAGCGGCAAGGAGATAGATACGCCGGTTTCGGAATTAAGGGAAATATTGCAAAACGGCTTGCAAAAAGTGGAACGGGGTATTGCCGGTTCCAGGGACGGAAAGAAAAATATCTATTACTCCTATTTTATAAACGAGGTGGTGGAATACGAAGTGGTTCATGAGCATTATGTCAGGCCTAAGAAATTCGTGCAGAAAAGGCTTCCTTTGTTTCTTGAGGGACAGATGCACGCCCTGAGATTAAGCGAAAATCAGGATCAGGCAAAAGGATTGTACGACGAGACTAGGAAAAGCCGGCTATTTGATAAAAAGCTGAAGATGTATAAGGTGACCGCGCCCCTTAAAGATATGCCTGAAGAGATCGGCCGCTGCCGCGTGTTTACTCCGGGCTGGCTGGAGAACGAATCCATCTGGCTGCATATGGAATATAAATATCTACTGGAGATCTTAAGGCACGGCCTTTATGAAGAGTTCTATAAGGATTTCAAAAATACGCTTATCCCTTTTCAGAAACCCGCAAGATACGGCCGGAGCGTTTTAGAGAATTCTTCGTTTATCGTAAGCAGCGTCTTTCCGGACAGATCATTGCACGGCGCAGGTTACGTTGCCAGGCTTTCCGGTTCGACCGCGGAATTCCTGGAGATATGGTTATTGATGAATATCGGCGCGCGGCCTTTTAAGGTCAATGAAAGGAATGAGCTGACCCTGGTTTTTTCACCCGTCCTTGCGGGATGGTTATTTTCCGGGAAAAGTAATACATATACCTTTAACTTTCTGGGAACGATCCGCGTTACCTATATTAATCCCCGGCGCAAAGATACCTTTGGCAAAGCCGGCGTGACCATCAAAGTTATTAAATTCGACGATAAAGACTCAAATCCCGTTGAGGTCGCATCTGATACCATTCCTCCTCCTTACGCCTCGCAAATCCGCTCCCGCCAGATCAATAAGATCGACATATATCTAGAATAGGCCTTTTCTTCCTCCAGACCCGCGGTGGAAACGGAAAGGGACATTTTACGCAATTTGCACAAAAATAAATTGCCTACCTTGAAAATTGCTAAACTATGTGCTATACTTTAATTGACAATTAGGAACACTTGCTGATAAAGGCTAACTAGCAGTAATGCTGGGGCGCAAAGCGACAGAGCCGAGTAAATCGGTTGGCTGCGTTGCCAAAGAAGTAGAAAACCCTAGAGATTGCCTTTAGGGTTTTTTGTTTAGTGCCCGAGCAAAATAGTTTGCTCGGGCTTTTTGTGTAGTTGGGGAAAAGAGGTGAGCTGTATGGAAGATAAACTTACCAAAGAACGCGTGGTGACATTCTTAAATCGCGGAGAAGTAGATTTCCTGGATAAATTAGGTAAGGACGCCCTTTTCTCAAGCGGGTTGAAACTTTCGCGCGCAAAACTCATCGAGTGGCTCGTAGATTTGATTAAAGAGTTGAACATTGACGGGGCAAATTTAAAAACCGAAGAAGACCTGAAAAATAGAGTGATAAAATCGCTCCCACCTGCCACGCCTGCGTGCCGTAACGCCGAGAAGTAAAGATTTATTTCGGCACTACGGCGTGCAGGCACGGAAGGACGAAAGATAGGAGGATAAGATGAGAAGGATGAAAAGAATTTTGGGGATTGCCTTATTAATAGTCCTTTGCTTCGCTGATCTTATCCGCGCCGAAGACCATGTTACTTTAACCGTTACCTGCAGCATACCTGCAGTACCCGGGTTGAATGCGCCGTTAGTGGAGGAACAGAAGACCAGTAATGAAAAGCAACAAACCCAGGCTGCAAAAGATAATAAGAAGACGCAGGAAACAGTGGTCCAGGAGAGCGATGGCCCTCATGCTATTGTAAAGACTTTTGACGCGAGCTAAGAGAATCCTCACTCTTATCCTCCGGACCTAATCGCGGATAGTTTGCGGTTAGGGCTTTTCTTTTATTCTTCGTAACGGGATATGATGCGTGATGACAGCGC
>JAPLLV010000043.1 GCA_026387405.1 Candidatus Omnitrophota bacterium | reverse complement strand
TTCCAAGAAGAAGCCATCAACTACATCAACCAGGGATTCTCCGTAATCGTCTCTGCCCCTACCGGCGCGGGAAAAACCGCCATTGCCGAACACGTCATCGGCACTGCCCTGGAAAAACAGCAGCGCGTGATCTACACCGCCCCTATCAAGGCCCTTTCAAATCAGAAATACCGGGATTTCTACGAACAGATGCAAGATAAGATCGGTATCCTCACCGGAGACGTCTCATTAAATCCCGATGCGCCTATACTGATAATGACCACGGAAATATTCCGCAATAAAATCCTGGATGAACCAAAAAGCCTTGAGCCCTACTCCTGGATCATCTTTGATGAGGTCCATTATATAGATAACTACGAACGCGGCACGGTATGGGAGGAATCCCTTATTTTCCTGCCCAGACATATGAATATACTGGCGCTCTCCGCGACTATACCAAATATACAACAGCTTGCCGCCTGGATAGAAAGCGTCCATGAGAAACCCATAAAAGTGGTAATAGAGGAAAAACGGCCGGTGCCGCTGCACTTCCTCTTCCAGTGCCAGAATGAGGTCGTAGATAATATCAACCAGCTAAAACGCCTGCGCCACGGAAAGCCTAATAAGATCAGCGCCCTGATTGCTTACCTGCGTCAAAAAGAAGGACTCCCCTGTATTTATTTTGTCTTTGGCCGCAGGCGCGCCGAGGACCTGGCCTTTGAGCTGCAGAATTTTGATTTCCTGAATGGCGATGAACACAGACAGATCACCGCGCTTTATGAATCCCTGCTTAAGCGCTTTGGGCTGGAAAATGAACGTTCTGCCCTGCAAATGTATCCTTTGATAAAAAAGGGCATTGCCTTTCACCACGCCGGCATGCTCCCCACGCTCAAAGAGGTCATCGAAAGACTCTTTACCAGCCGGTTGATAAAAATAATCTTCACTACCGAAACCTTTGCCCTGGGCATAAATATGCCCAGCCGTTCGGTGATCTTCGACGAGTTAAGAAAATACTACGGCCGTTTTGTGCGCAATTTAAAAACCAGGGATTTTTACCAGATGGCCGGACGCGCCGGAAGGCGCGGTATTGATAAAGAAGGCTTTGTCTATTCCCGCATCAATCCGCTGCGCATACGCTTTGACGAAGTGAAAGAGGTTATTTATAACAGCCCTGAAGAAGTGCGCAGCCAGCTGAACACCTCTTACGCCACGATACTTAATCTCTACGAGAAATACAAAGAGGATATCTACAAGATATATCCCCTCTCCCTGCACTATTTCCAATCCCGCGCGCATGAAAAAAGAGAGGCCTTGCGCCTGATCGAGGCCAAATTAAAGATGCTTAAAGAGTTGAATTATATACATAATGATGCCCTCACTCAAAAAGGCCTGTTTGCCAAGACGGTTTACGGTTATGAACTTATGCTCTCCGAGCTTTACCAACAAAACATCCTTGAGCAATTAGATGAGTTCGGTTTGGGCGTGGTGTCTTGCGCGGTTGTATTTGAGCCGCGGAAGAATCAACATATGCCGGCGATCTCCAAGGCGAGCAGAAGGATAAAGATCGCCTGCGAAGAGATATATGAAAAAATAAAAGATAAAGAGCGCCGTTATAGGATTTACCCTTTGAGCAAGCCCCCCTCATTCCATTTAAGTAACGCTATGGAGGCGTGGCTGCGCGGGACAGACTTCCATAAAACTATTCAATTGACTGATGTGGATGAAGGCGAACTGGTGCGTTATTTCCGGATGAGCGTGCAGATATTGCGGGAGATAAATAAAAGCCAGGCTGCGTCAGCTACCTTGAAACAAAGGATCAAAGAAACTGTCCGTGTGATCAATCGCGATATTATTGACGCGGAAAAACAACTGCGAGAAGGTTAATCCCCGAACAACTACCCTCCTGCTGTCTCGGCAGTTACCACATTAGTATAAGCAGAATTTCCGTTATCGTTGTAGGCCCTTACGCGGTAGTAGTAGGTGGTATTGGGAGTTAAACCATAATTTTTGCAGGTAGTGGAATTGGCGTCCATGGTACCTATCTGAATAAAGCCGCTGGTTGGGCTTGAACTGCGCTCGATCTTAAAACCGGTTTCATTATTAGAGTTATCCTGCCAATAGAGGCGTATCTCGGTGGTAGAGAGCGTGGCGGCGGTAAGATTGGATGGCGCAGACGGAAGAATAATACTAGCAGTAGCAGTCTTTGCGCTTACTATATTGGAATATTCGGAGTCTCCATCGGCATTGTAGGCCCTTACACGATAGTAATAGGTGGTACTGGAAGTTAACCCATAACTTTTACAAGTAGTGGTATCGGCACCTATGGTACCTATCTGAATAAAGCCGCTGGTTGGGCTTAAGCTGCGTTCGATCTTAAAACCGGTCTCATCACCGGAGTTATTATCCTGCCAATATAGGCGTATCTCGGTGGTAGAGAGCGTAGCGGCAGTAAGATTTGAGGGCGCAACCAGAACAACAGCTGAAGATTTAGTAATTACGGTAATGATAATGGTTTCCGAGGCAGTGCCGCCATGGCCGTCGCTGACACTAAATGTACCATTGTAGCTTCCTGCCTGGCCTACGCTGGGAGTCCAGCTAAAAGTACGGGTTGAGGCAGTAAAGGCTGCTCCGTAAGGAAATACGGTAGCAGAGTAGGCCAAGGTGTCTCCATCGGCATCTGTGGCTGAAATAGTAAAGTTAAGGACGCTGCCTTCTACTACGGTCTTATTACCGATAGTAGCAAGTACCGGGGAATGATTGCTAGACGCAGCAGTAACAGTTAGCCTTGCCGAAGCACTTGTCGCACTACCTGCTGTATTCGCAACCAAACAACTATAATTTCCTGCATCAGCAGCAGCTACATTACTGATACTTAGAACTTGAGTATCTGCGCCTGTGATCCAGCTGCCATTACTCAACATTGATCCATCTTTCTGCCACTGGTAGGCCAGAGGTGCGGTGCCGGTGGAGGTTATATTGAAGCTTACGTTTGAGCCTATACTCACAGTCTGATCAACAGGCTGGGTGGTGATGGTGGGAGCAGAGGCCTGCGCTACAAAACTCGCGGCTATGGTGTGATTGGCAGTGACATTATTAAAGGTATAGGTATAGGGACTGACAGTAAAGCTTACTGCAGCGCCATCCACCAATACCTGGTTAATGTTGT
>JAPLLV010000041.1 GCA_026387405.1 Candidatus Omnitrophota bacterium | reverse complement strand
TCCCCAGGGACCTTAAAATACCCGGCAGGGAGCTCCAAGGCATTCATTTTGCCATGGAATACCTGGCGCAGTCTAATAAAAGGATCGCCGGCCAGGTAATCCCGCAAGATACATTGATCGATGCCAAAGGGAAACAGGTTTTAGTTATAGGCGGCGGGGATACCGGGGCAGACTGCGTAGGCACGGCCAACCGGCAGGGCGCTGCCTGCGTAGTGCAGATAGAGGTGATGCCCAAGCCGGCAGACTGCCGCACCTGCGAATACCCCTGGCCGAGATACCCTATGATATTAAAGACCTCTACCAGTCACGAAGAAGGCGCTGAACGCCAATGGGCGATACTGACTAAGGGATTTGTCGGTAAGGCAGGCCGGGTGGAAAAGGTCGCTTGTGTAAGGGTAGAGTTGGGGCAAAAAGACGCTAAAGGTATGCCGACAATGAAAGAGGTCTCCGGCAGCGACTTTGAGATTGAGGCAGACCTGGTGATCCTGGCAGTGGGGTTTTTGTATCCCGAGCCAGGCGGTCTAGTAAAGGAACTGGGCCTTGAGTTAGATGCAAGAGGTAACGTTAAGACGGACAATGACTTTATGACCTCCCAAAAAGGCGTATTCTCAGCCGGCGATATGCGCCGCGGGCAATCCCTGATCGTCTGGGCCATCTCCGAAGGCAGGCAATCCGCTTACCATATAGATAAGTATCTTATGGGCAGCTCTTCGTTGCCGATCATCTAGATCCTTTCCAGGATGAAAACCCTTTGACAGAGAGTGAATTTCCTGATATTCTAATTGCCTAATTCACTCTACATAGAGTGAATTTCTTTATCCGCCACAAAACCTGGCGGATGTCACTAAATGGGTATGCCGTAAATATGTCAGCGGATAACCCGCCAAGTACTGTGGCGGGTATATTTAGGTATTACTGGCATACCCGGGATTGTTTTCCATCCAAGCCGAAATGAATCCTAACTTAATGCTGTTGAATATTATTTGTGTGCCGATAATAGGCGCGCTGCTTACGCCGCTTATAGGCAGGTTTTCTAAAGGGGCCAGGAATATCTTTTCCTTTCTGGTGGTCCTGGTGCCCCTTATCCTGGTCCTGCGCCTGATCCCTCAGGTGTTATCAGGGATAAAACCTACCTTTATAAAGACAGGGGTGCTGGGTTTTGATTTCTGCCTGGCTGCCGATGGCCTGGCGGTGTTCATGGCCGGGGTATCCGCGCTCTTGAGCGCGGTGATCATCCTCTATTCCTTCGGTTATATCAGCCATTATGATAATCAGAACGAGTATTATTTTATGGTAGTATTGTTTTTTGGCGCGATGATGGGCCTGGTTTTTTCCGCGAACCTTATATTGCTCTTTGTTTTTTGGGAGATCACCGCTATTACCAGCTGGCGGCTGATCGGCTTTTTCCAGGATAAAGGCAATCTCTGGAAGGCAGACAAGGCGTTCCTGGTTACGGTGTTCGGCGCGCTGGCCATGCTCGTGGGTTTTCTCATCCTTTATCAGCAATATGGTTCCTGGGACCTCGCCGTAATAAAACAGAGGTCCAGCATTGTTCCGGTGAGTGAGATCGCGGTCTTATTGATCCTGGTCGGCATATTTTCTAAATCCGCGACCCTGCCCTTTCATACCTGGCTGCCTGATGCCGGTGTGGCGCCTTCCCCGGTTACCGCGCTGCTGCACGCCGCTATCCTGGTCAAGATCGGCGTGTATGTCTTTGCCCGGCTTTTTATATCCACCATCCCTTATCCGCAAAGCTGGCATACGATCGTATTGGTAGTAGCTGCGCTGAGCGCCCTTGTCTCTGCCGGGGCAGCGCTAAAAGAGACGGATTTAAAAAGGCTTATCGCCTATTCCACGGTCAGCCATATCGGTTTCATCTTTTTTGGCCTGGCAGTGGGTAACCAGATGGCGATAGCCGGCGGCTTATTATACATATTGATGCATGGTATATCCAAGGCCGGACTTTTTCTCTGCGCCGGGATAGTCGAGCAGAATACCAAGACCAAAGATATTACTAAATTAGGCGGTTTGATCACTACTATGCCTGTAACCGCTATCTCATTCTTGTTTTGCGCCTTCTCGGTAATGGGTATCCCGCCTTTTGGCGGATTCTTCTCTAAATATATGGTTTTTGCCGGGGCAATAGAAAGCCGGCAGTTGGCGATAGGCGGCGTATTCCTGTTTGGCGCCTTCTTGACCATACTTTACCTTTTCCGGGCATTTAACCTGGTTTTTCTCGGTGAGCCGCGTCTCCCCCCCGGAGTGAAAGAGGGAAGTTTTATTATGGTGGCCAGTGTGGCCTTCTTGGCCCTGCTTTCACTCTTAGGCGGTATTTTTGTTAATTATCCCGCGGCCTTTGCCCAGGCAGCAGTGAACAATATGCTGGGGATAATCAGATAATTATACGTGCGCAACAAGAAAACCCCGCCATTTATGGCGGGGATGAACAAAGGTTGCGCAGTATCAACCATAGCAAACCTCGGGCTTTAGCCCGAGGTAGCCGTAGGTTGATTGCTGAAAACCCGTCATTGCGAGCCCGAAGGGCGAAGCAATCACGTTTCTTGGGATTGCTTCGTCGCGCTTCGCGCTCCTCGCAATGACGTGAAGTGTTTAACAACAGACTTATGGATAAAATATTACTCTTACCTATATTGATCCCTCTGGCCGGTGCGCTATTGGTCTTTATTATACCCAAGAGGCTGCGGCAGGTTACAGAGATCCTGGCATTATCCGTTACTTTCTTGAGCCTTTTTCTGGCAATATGGCTGTTTAATAAAAATCTCAGCCTGTCTTTGCCTTGGGCAGGATTTGGTTTTGAATTCCTGCTTAGACTTTATCATTTCAGCGCCTTTATACTTTTGTCTGTGGCCGGTTTTGGATTTCTGGTTACTTTGTATTCCACTGTATTTATGCGCGAGAGGAAATTCCGCAATCAGTTTTACGCGTATTTACTCTTAACGCTTTCATTTGCCTCCGGCGCGGTGCTGGCGGATAATCTAGTGTTGATGCTCTTTTTCTGGGAAGGTCTGCTTTTAGTCTTATTCGGGTTAATAGCCATAGGAGGGGGCTTTGCTTTTAAAACCGCCACCAAGGCGTTTATTATCGTGGGCATCACAGACCTGTGTATGATGACCGGCATTGCCCTGACCGGGCATCTGGCCGGCACATTGACTATCTCGCGGATAAATCTTCCCCTGGGAGGATTAGGCAGCCTGGCCTTTATCCTGCTGATGATCGGCGCTATTTCTAAAGGCGGCTCTATGCCGTTTCACAGCTGGATCCCTGATGCCGCGCAGGATGCGCCGCTCCCCTTTATGGCCCTGGTGCCGGCTTCCTTAGAGAAACTTTTGGGGATTTACCTGCTCGCCAGGATATCCCTGGATATGTTCAGGCTGGATCCGGGTTCCTGGATAAGCGTTATGCTGATGATTATCGGAGCAGCTACCATATTGCTTGCGGTAATGATGGCGCTCGTCCAGAAAGAATATAAGAG
>JAPLLV010000050.1 GCA_026387405.1 Candidatus Omnitrophota bacterium | reverse complement strand
ATATCGGTTGAGAATTCGGTCAGATGCACGGGCAGGGCCAGCGAGACAGTCTTATAAATGTAGGTATAACCGGGGGTTACCGAGAGGTCTACGGGTAATTTATCAAATAACTTGAATTTATAGGTATAATCCAACTTTGATTCGGTGATGCGCACGCTGCCTGATTGCGCCTTAACCGAACTGGAAGGCATGTTTCTCACGTAACCGTCCACCTCATGGTGATGATCTTCTTCGCTATCCTGCGCGCAGGCGCTTGATAATAGAAAAGAGAATGATATAACAATAAGCACTAACGCATTACGCCCTGCCTCTCTAATGGACATACCTCCTCCTTAGAATTAGGTGTTTACCCCTTTGTAGTGAACAAAGTACTCTATCGGAACTTGGTACACACAATTATATATGAAACCACCTGTTTATAGCAAGGTTTTTATTGGAAGGCGGGATGAAAAAAGCAACTCCTGTTGACACAGCCGTAAAAAGTATGTTATCATAAATCGTGCGTAAAAACGAAAAGATCAGGTATGAGATCGACCCTTTCAACAGGGTCATAATCCCACGATTCAGGACAATACTGGACGGGGAATTCCGGGTCAGTAAAAACAATCTCCTTTGTTACCGCGTAAAGGCTCCTTCCTCCTCCCCTCCTCAGCAGCTTAAACTCTCGGGAAACTGGACCCTGGATAAAGATCACAATCTCATGCTCATCCTGGACAAAGAAAATAACCAGCGGCAGGGAGACAAGCTTACCCTGACAGGCGAGATCATTGACGCCAAGGCAGATGAATTGACGTTTAGCCTGGCCACCAAAGACTGCAGTCAAGGAACGCACTTTTATTTGCTTAAACTCGGCGGCAGGTGGCAGGTAGATGAATATAACCGCCTGAACTTCCTGGTCTCCAAGGAAACAGATATAATTGACACACTCACCTTCCTCGGCTCATGGGAGGTGGATCGCCATAATCAAATTATCTATACCTATACCCAGGCCGGCTTAAAGACAAAAGACAAACTCACCCGCCTGCTCACCTTCAAGGGCTTCTGGGATATCAATGAGAAGAACCGGATATCTTATGTCCTGAACAAAGAAATAGGTTCAAGGCTTGACTTCAGGGTGAGCCTGGGAAAACCCGTAGATCGAGGCCTGCAGTATGAGATAGGTATCGGGGCTGGCGGCGCCAGAAAGAAGATCCTGCTCTTTGGCGCATGGAAGTTGAACGAAAGGCTCGGCCTGACATTCGAGATGCCTGTCGAGGGAGGAAAAAATCAAGAGATCATCTTGGGAGCAACCTGCAAGCTTAATAAAGATTATAACCTGGAATTAAAATTGAAAAATAACCGGCACGAGGACATGGGAATGGATTTAAAACTCTCCCGGACTTTTTTAAAAGGCCTGGGCCAGGCGTATATAGAAGCGCTTAAAGAAGGAAGAGAAATCTCGCTTGTCGCAGGAATAGGCTTCAGGTGGTAATAAGACGCAAGGGCTATCTTTTGATAAGAAGATAAGCTAAGGCCGATATTGCTGCCGCGCAGGGAATGGTCAATATCCAGGCCCAGATGATGTTTCCGGCCACGCCCCAGCGCACCGCGCTCACGCGCTTGAATGACCCTATGCCCATAATAGCGCCGGTAATGGTGTGCGTGGTGCTTACGGGGATACCGAATGCGGTAGATATAAATAATGTGGTGGCGGCCCCAAGCTCTGCGCAGAATCCATCCACGGGCTTAAGCTTGACTACCTTCTGCCCCATAGTCTTGACAATGCGCCAACCGCCGAACATCGTGCCTAATGCAATCGCGCTGTGGCAGGCGATTACAACCCAGAAAGGAACGTAGAATTTCCCGCCCAATAGGCCGGCGCTAAAAAGCAGGCTGGCAATGATACCCATGGTTTTTTGCGCATCATTGCCTCCATGGCCCATACTATAGAAAGCCGCTGATACTAACTGCCCTTTTCTAAAAATATGGTCTACTTTTAACGGCGCGCTATTTCTAAATATCCAGTAAACTATAAAACCAAACGTTAAACCCAAAATAAGCCCGGCTATCGGGGAAACAAATATAAAGGTAACTGTTTTTAAAATGCCGCTCCAGACAAGTGATTTCGGGCCGGCCTTGACCAGCGCGGAACCGATCATTCCGCCAATGAGCGCGTGAGAAGAACTCGTAGGCAGGCCAAAATACCAGGTAATAATATCCCAACCGCAGGCGCCGACAAGCGCCCCAAAGATAACGCCCTTATCCAAGATCGTGATATCGATTATCCCTTTGCCGATGGTGTTGGCAACGTGAAGCCCGAAGAAAAGAAAGGCGATAAAATTAAAGAATGCCGCCCAGATAACGGCTATGCGCGGGGAGAGTACGCGAGTGGAAACAACCGTGGCGATAGAATTGGCGGAATCATGGAAGCCGTTTAAAAAATCAAAGATAAGCGCGAGGCCTATCAAAAGAAGGATGACAAAAATCATTATACTAGGCTTGTTTTAAGAGGATTGCCCCAACCACGTGGGTTACGTCTTCGCATACGTCAAGGACTGTTTCTGCGTCCTGATATATCTCTTTTAACTTGATCACGGCAATGGGGTCTTTTGTTTTTTCAAAAAGCTCTGCCAACACCGTGTCTCGCATTGCGTCACCGACATTCTCCAGCCGGTTTATCTCAACGCACGAATCCTGGATACTCTTGGAATTTTTTATATTGCGTAAACCCTTGACCGCGCAGGCTACTGCATTGACCGACTCTTCGATCACCAGAGAAAACTGGATAAGATTTTTATCCACAGAGTTAAGTTTATAGATCACCAACCGGCTGACAATGGTATTTATCATATCGGTTATATTGTCCAGCTCCTTGGCTAAGGCATGTATATCTTCTCTATCGAACGGGGTAATAAAAGTTTTATTTAAATGGTTGAAAATATCATGCGCGACCTCATCCCCCTGATGCTCAATGGTCCCCATTTTCTCCAGGGACGCATCATCTATGGCGCCCTTTGACACCAATTCCTTGAAATATTTTGCCGCGTCAACGGCGTAGTCAACCTGCTTATCAAAAAGATCGTAGAAATTTACTGCTTGGGGAAGGAATTTAAAAAACATATTATACGCTCCTCCTATAATAAGTTTATGTATCCTGCTCAGAGTTATTTTCCACGCTGCTAAGATACCATAATAGCCTGGATCAGGCAAGCTATTTTAGCAAAGCTTCCAACATTCTTTATCGAAAAAGGTTTATTCTTAGATGGGCTCGGAGACGCAGGTTATCTCTCAAGAGGCGATTCAATACAGGAGACTAAAAACAGGCAACTTTAGAATCAAAGGGAACTATTACTTTTTTTTGCTTGTGGTAACACTCACCGAATTGGAATACGCAGAATTTGCGCTGCTATCATAGGCACATACCCGGTAATAGTAGGTGGTGCCGGGATTAAGGCCGGCATTGTTGTAAGTGGTGACATTAGCGCCTACGCTGGCTATCCGGGTAAAACCTGAACTGGCTTTTAAGCTGCGCTCGATCTTAAAGCCGCTTTCATTATTTGCGTTATCCTTCCAGCTTAATTTTATCTGGTTTGTGGACACCGCGCTGGCAGTTAAATTAGTGGGCGCGGCAACAGTCAGGGTAGTGGTGTTTGTGGCGATATACGCGGTATTGCCACTTGAGTTATAGGCACGTACCCGGTAATTGTAGGCGGTGCCGGACTTAAGCCCGGTATTGTTGTAAGTGGTGACATTAGCGCCTACGCTGGCTATCCGGGTAAAACCTGAATTGGCACTTAAGCTGCGCTCAATCTTAAAGCCTGTCTCATTTTTTGCGTTATCCTTCCAGCTTAATTTTATCTGGCTTGTGGATACAGCGCCGGCAGTGAGTCCAGTGGGAGTAGCGGGTACGGTGCGGATAGTTATGCCATCTGAATACCCTGTTTCACTCCAAAGGCCTGCTCCGTTTTTGGCTCTCACTGCGAAATAATAGGTCTTGCCTTCGGTTAACCTCAATCCTGACTGTAAAACTACAATACCTATTCCGGGTTGCTTATCCACGAATTTAAAATCCGTAATTGCTTCACCCGTAGGCATATCCTTAGTGATGCGATACATATACTGCACTACGCCTGATTCCTTATCTTCAGATGTAAACGAGGCGGTCAGGGATTTCGTATTCTCCGTAAAATCTCCGTCGTCACGGACCACCGGGGTGCTTGGCGCTGTGGTATCTAAAGGCGCAAAGGTCGTTGCTGATGCTAAAGGTTCACCAGGACCGGGCGTATAAGAAGATTCCCCCGCCGAATTATAGAGCCGGCAGCGGTAAAAATATGTCTTGTTTGCCTCTAGGCCAGAATCAATAAAGCCGGCATAGGGGCTAATATTCGCTATCTGGGTAAACGCCTGGCCGTCTATGCTGCGTTCGATCTTCACCCCGTCCTTCTGGTTAAGAACATTATCCATCATTAATAGCTTTATTTCGCTGGTAGAAATTCCCGCTGCAAAAAGATCCGCCATCGGCTGCGGAGGTTTTTTGGCGATGACGGTTGTGCCGGAAGAATATCCGGTCTGGCTCCACAAACCTACGTTATTCTCTGCCTGCACGGAAAAATAATAAGTTTTGCCTATGGTAAGGTTCAATGCCCCGGCAGTAACATAATTAACTCCCCTCACTCTTGTCCAATCCCTTACGACCAAACCATCAATGCTCCCTTCGGTTATTTTATACCGATACTCCAGAATACCCGACTCCAAATCCTGGGACCTCCAGGAGGCATAAAGTTGATCGATTAAAACAGTATTTATGCTTACGCTTACCCTGGGGGTAGAAGGAGGAGTGCAATCACTGGGAGTAAACGCTGTCTTACCTCCCAGTATAAAGGGATTGAATCCTGAATCCAGAAAATACACCCAGGCAGTAGAAGTTGTGCTTAACACATCAGGGTCAAGCGAATTCCAGCCAAATGGTATGGGAGCCCGTTTGGAAGAATAGGAATAGCCAACCTGATCTGCGGCAACCTGATGTTTAAAAACATTAGTACCGTCTCCATCAATACCTTCTCGCATGCTCTGCGCATCTTGACTTGCCTGCAATGACCAATCCGGATGAGTATTTTTATAATAGTCCGACATTATCCTGCAGGCCAACACTGCTCCTGCGGTCCATTCAATGGACATACGGTCATGTTCGGTAGAATAGCCTACGCCTAATAGTTTTCCCTGGACAGTATAACCGGAAAGCTGCTTGGCCTTTTGCCACATATTATAGGCCGAGCCTTCGCCAAACCAGGAATCGATCCGCTCCGGGCCTAAGACACAGATAGCCCAGGTCTGGCAATCAACGGCAAAGGGCGTGGCAATATTAAACTCCCATGCGCCGTTGTTATAATGCGTGCCCTGATAAAAGATCTTATCCTGGGGGTCCCAGGCTGATTTCAAATAACGCTCAATTCCGTCCATCGCATTTTTGTATTGCCCATCCCCGGTAACCGCGTAGAGCATGCGAAAAGCGGCATACCAGGAACAATTGTTTTCCGTGAAGATCTCATTATAATACCAATCGTCGCCGCTACCGGGGGCATAATAGGTTCCGATAGGAGCCACGCGGATGCCGCCATTATCCGCCTGAAGGATCAATGCGCAGCGGGCCAATTCTCTAACTAAGGCTGATTCTTTTGCTTCCCGCATTGTCCGGTCGGTAACATAGGTGATTATATCTTGAGAAGGTACGCTGTACCTTTTATTTATCGCATCGTAATATTTGGCGTGGAAGCGCTGCAGGGCAGCCATTACCACCCAGGCATTCTCTCCGGCAATAGGTCTCCAATCCTGCCAGACAATTAAACCCTTGTCATATTCAGGCCCGGGAAAGTCTGGTGAATGCGTTTTACCGTCTAAAGGATCCGGCGTTTCCCATCTCCCATCAGCATCGATAATACGGAAGATAAAACCGCGGGAGCCGGGGTTATACGGACCCTCCGATATTACGCCTGGATTTTTCGGATCATAGACAAACTGCTGGTTGGAATTTATTTTAGAATAACCGCCCCTGATAGCCCAAAGATGGGGTAAATCGCCATCCCAATATTTATCTATTGGTACACGTGCCAATGGCAGATTTGTCTCCTTATCGCCGGTTGCCACAAGCGCGATCTGCCAGCAAGCGCCGTCATAGACCTCCAATCCCTGACTCACGATCACCCGCTCAATAATCGCATCTTTCGGCTTGTCCGCGGTTATCCCTTCTAAAATCTGTTTACGCCTATCAGGGTCCGCAGGCAACTGAAAACTATAGGGGAGACCGGTATCTTTGCTTGTATTTACCTTTAACCAGGTGATGCGGGGATCCTCGGATCCAGCGAAAACATTATTAAGCCCCGCTGTAATCCCCAGGACAAAAACTGCCAATGAAAATATTTTTCTTAATCTACTCATTTTTATGATCCCCCTCAATATTAGAAAATGCTTTATCCTACCCGTAACAAAAAATCCGGTATTGACCAATTTTTTGTCAATCCGGATCATAAACTTCCGTGGCAATCCTAAATACCTCCATATTCAGGACCACCGGATTTTATACATCTTTATAAATTAATTTAATGTTTAAGTATAACCTATGAACAGGTGATTGTCAAGCGCACAAGGAGGGTATTTTTGCATCATTCTAAAGCCTAAAAACAATGATTTTCTTGTAGAAAAAAAGCGAGATATGAGTATAATATTAGCATGCATGCCTTGACGTTTATCATAATAAGCCTTCTGGTATTCGCCCTGGCCTACAGGTTCTACGCTAAATTCATCATTACCAAGGTCCTGGTTTTAGATACCCTGCGCAAAACCCCGGCACATACCTTACGCGACGGAAAAGATTATCATCCTACGAATAAATTCGTGCTCTTCGGCCATCATTTTGCGGCCATATCCGGGGCAGGCCCGCTGGTAGGGCCGGTCCTGGCAGCGCAATTCGGATTCCTCCCGGGCTATCTTTGGATACTTATCGGGGCGGTGCTTGGCGGCGCAGTGCACGATCTGGTCATCCTCTTTGCCTCTGTGAGGATGAAAGGCCAGTCCCTGACGCGCCTGGCCAAAAAACATATAAGTTCAACCGCGGGGATCACCACGGGTTTTGCCATACTCTTTATCATTATAACCGCGCTGGCAGGCCTCGCGCTGGTGGTGGTAAACGCCTTAAATGAAAGCCCCTGGGCAACCTTTACCATAGCGGTAACCATCCCTGCCGCGCTCTTGGTAGCGCTGTATATGTATAAGATAAGGCCGGGCAAGATCGTGGAGGCCTCGCTCATCGGAGTAGCTATAGTTACCGCCGGAGTGGTAATGGGTGAACCTTTATCAAAAACAGGATTTGGTTCTTTCTTCCTTTTTTCAAAACCCATGCTTTCGATCATCCTTCCTATTTATGGCCTCATCGCCTCTATCCTCCCTGTCTGGCTGCTCCTCTGCCCGCGCGATTACTTAAGTTCTTATATGAAGATAGGAACCATCCTGCTCCTCATCGTGGGCATATTCGCGGTAAACCCGACGATCCATATGCCGATGTTCACCCAGTTCGTTCATGGCGGAGGACCTATAATACCGGGAAAGGTCTGGCCTTTTGTCTGCATAACCATTGCCTGCGGCGCGATAAGCGGATTCCACAGCCTGGTAGCTTCCGGGACCACGCCCAAAATGATAAACAGCGAATCCGATATACAGTTTATCGGTTACGGCGCGATGCTGGTAGAAGCCGTGGTATCCATTATGGCCTTGATCGCCGCCACGGTGATGCTGCCGGGAGACTATTTCGCGATCAACCTTTCGCCGGCGATTTTTGCCAAATTAGGATTACACACAACCAATCTAAGCGAGATCGAACGTATGACCGGAGAGACGCTTGCGGGAAGGGCGGGCGGCGCAGTATCGCTTGCCGCGGGGATGTCGGTGATCCTCTCTTCCATAAAGGGAATGAAACACCTCATGGGCTATTGGTATCATTTTGCCATAATGTTCGAGGCACTTTTTATCTTAACCACGGTAGATACGGGCACGCGGGTCGCGCGCTACATCCTGCAGGAGATGATGAAATTCGTTAATCCGAGAATGGGAAGGAAAAACAAACTGCTGGGAATAATCGTAAGCAGCGCGGTGATCAGTTTCTTATGGGGATATCTGGTTTATAACGGGGATATATCCACTATCTGGCCGATGTTCGGCGTGGCAAATCAACTTTTGGCCGCCCTGGCCCTTTTTATCGGCACCATATTCATATTAAAACACACACGCATCTGGCAGTATGGGCTGATTACCTTTGTCCCGGGAATATTTATGTTCATTACCACCCTTGTTGCCGGAATAGATAACATCCTGCACAACTACCTGCCCAAACACACCCTCCAGGGAAATATCAATACGCTTCTTTCCATAGTTATGCTCGCGCTGGTAATAATCATATTTTTCGAATCGGCGAGAGCTGCCTTCAGGCTGCGAAAAGAATTATAGGCGGGAATATTCAATAGCTAAGCCTTGGGTTGCTGCGGCTGCATGTGTTCAAACTTAGAAAATATCTCGTAGGCGCAGGGAACAACGAAGAGGGTAAGGATCGTAGAAAGCGTTACTCCCCCGATAACGGCAACTGCCATGGGCACCATGGTCTCTGATCCCGGGCCAATCGCCAGGGCCACGGGTACAGCAGCGGCGATCATGGCAACCGAGGTCATAAGGATCGGCCTGAGGCGGATAGGACAGGCGTCCAAAAGCGCCTCGCGCACCCCCATCCCCTGGTTGCGCCGCACGTTCGTAAAATCAACGAGGAGGATAGAATTCTTCTTCACAATACCCATCAGGAGGATCAGCCCGATCATACTATAAAGATTCAGCGAATTCCGGCTTAAGAAAAGAAACAGGAATGCCCCGGTCACGCTAAAAGGCAGGGCTAAAAGCACGGTAAAGGGGTGGATAAAACTGTTAAACTGCGTGCCGAGGACCATGTAGGACACGAATATCCCCAGGATAAGGGCAAAGATCAAACTCTGGAAAGACTCTTTGAAAGCCTGGGAGCCTCCGGAAAATATCAGGTGGTAATCGTTGGGAAGAACTTCTTTTCCTATTTTAGAGACAACGTCCAAGGCCTCCTGTTGAGAATGCCCGGGCGCGGGATTAGCGTAAATACTAATGGCGCGTTCGCGGTTTTTACGGGTTATGGAAAATAATGAAGGTTGGACGTCTGAAGTCACGACTTCGGATAAAGGCACAACCTCTCCGAATTCATTGCGCACCCACATCTTTCCGATGTCTGCGGGGCTGGAGCGGTCGGCCTCAGCCAGGCGGACGCGAATATCATAGCGTTTTCCGTTACTGGTAAATTTTCCGTTACGGATCCCTCCCATCATCGAATTGATGGTATTGGCTATTGAAAGGACGTTGACCCCCCGGTCTGCCGCCTTTTGACGGTCGGGAGAAACCTGTAATTCCGGCATACCGAGTTGATAGTCGGTATCCACATCGGTCATGAACCCTGACGCCTTCATCTTCTTCATGATCTCCTGGCTGAAACTGCCCAGCTTTCCCCAATCCGGACCGCGGACCGTGAATTCAATGGGAAATCCGCGCTGCGCGGTAAAACCCGTAAGAGAAAGGTCCTGCATTACCGCGCGGTCAACTCCCGAGATAGCATTGAACTTTTTACGGATCACCTGCATAAATTCCTGCTGGGTTTCATGATGACCTTTAAGCCTGGGACGGTCTTTGGGCGGTTTCATGGTAATAAAAATAAATCCCTGGTTCACCTGCGCTCCGGTAAAACTGCCCACTACGCTGTAATAAGTTTCTATCTCGGGCATCTTCATCAACAGCGCCTCTGCCTCCTTAAAGACACTATCGGTCTTTTCGATCGAAGACCCCAGGGGCAGGTTTATCCGGGCCAGGAACCGGCTCTGGTCCTGGGGAGGGATAAATTCTTTTTTCAAGACCTTGCTCAAGGCCAAAGAAGACAAGAAAACAAGGGTTGTAATAAACAATACCATCTTGGGCCGGTCCAACAGGAAATCAAGGACAGAACGATAGCGCTTAGCTGTCCACTTCATAAGCTTATCCACAAAGTTCCCCAATTTAGTCGTATGCCCTACGACCAGGAATTGCGAACACCTCATTGGTGTTATGGTCAGGGCCTCAAGTAGTGAAAATAACACCGCCACAGAGATAGTTACGCCGAATTGCAAAAAGAACTTACCTACTACGCCCTGCATAAAGATAACCGGCACGAAAATAGCCAGGATAGCTATGGATGCCGCCAGCGCAGCAAAGGTGATCTCGCGCGCCCCTATCAAGGCTGCCTCTACGCGGGCTTTCCCCTGCTCCTGATAACGCGAAATATTCTCCAAGACCATGATCGCGTCATCTACGACAACACCTATGACCAGGGACAACCCCAACATAGTAAATGTATTGACAGTAAATCCCAGGAAATAAAGGACCAGGAAAGCCCCCATAAGCGAAGTGGGTATAGCCAACAAGACATTGATATTCGCGGTCCAGGAGCCTAAAAATAAATAGCAGACAAACGAAGTTAAAATAACCGAGAGCAGCAGGTTGAATTTCAACTCATTTACGGAATCCTTGATAAACTGTGTGCTGTCAAAGACAACTCGCAGCTGCATTCCCGCGGGCAAAGTCTTTGTTATTTCCTGCATCTTACGTTTCACGGCATTGGCGACTTCCACGGCATTCGAACCCCGCTGTTTGATAATGCCTAAGCCAACTGAGGGCTGGCCCCAGCTGCGGGAGATGCGCCGGATATCCGCCAGGCCGTCTTCAACCGTACCGACATCCCCGACGCGCAGAGATTTCCAGATCGGCCCCCCTCCTACGCGTTGAGGAATAATAAGGTTCTCGAATTCTTTCGGCGATGAGGCCTCGCCATAGACGCGGATATTGATCTCCTTAGGGCCCGTATCGATATAACCCGCCGGGAGGTCGGCGTGCTGGTAATTGATGGCGTTCAAGACATCTTCAACCGTCAACTCTTTTTCCCGCATCTTGTTGGCGTCCAGCCAGACCCTGAGATTCGGATCGACAAATCCTCCCAGTCTGATATCGCCTACGCCGGGAACAGTGGTAAACTGATCTTTCAGGGTATCGCTGACATAGTGATTTATGTCTTTGATCGGCCGGTCCCCTGAAACGGCTACATACATTATAGGCTGGTCTTCGGGGTTAGTCTTGGTCACGATTGGAGGATCGATGTCCTTCGGCAGGTTCCTCTGCGCCTGGGCGATCTTAGTCTGGACCTCCTGCACGGCAACATCGATATTGCGGTTGAGATTTAATTCTATGGAAATCTGTGTCGAGCCCTGCGCCGATACAGAAGTAACCTCTTTGATACCTTCCACGCTCATTACCGCGTTTTCGACAATATCGGTTACTTCTGTTTCCATGATCTCGGGAGCCGCGCCCTCCCAGGTTATTGACACCGATACCACGGGAAAATCCACGTCCGGGAGCTGGCTGACCCCTAACTGCGAAAAACCGATCCAGCCAAAAACCAGGATGCCGATCATAAGCATCCAGCCAAAAACAGGATTTTTAATCGATAGGTCGGAGAGTGTCATATCTTTATGTTAGATTGCCCCGCCTTCTGCGGAGGCACCCAATCCTATCGGATGGATTGGTGCGCCACCTTCTGCGGCGATGTCACTGAATGGGCATGCCCTAGAGTTGTTTTCCATTCAGGTCTATTTCTCCGGCAGCTGCCTGCAACTGCCAGTAAAAACGTTTGCCTTCGTAAGAGACGTGGTTAAAGTTCCTCCGGATATCCTCCAGACTCTGTATCGCGGTCAAGACATCCAGGTTATTTACTACGCTTAACTTATAATCCTGTAACTGCAGGTCATAATTTTTCTCGGCGGATCTCAAGGCCTTATCCAGGACGCCTTTGCGCAAATATGCGGTCTGAGCATTAACATAAGAATCATGGATATCCTGCAAGGCGCTCCTTGCCGTAAGGTTAAACTGCAGCTCGCTCTCCCTGGCCTTGGAGACAGCCTCTTTGACCTGTCCGTAAGTCGTCGTCCCTTCAAAGATAGGGACATCAAAGGTAAGCAGGGTTTTCCATCTGCTGTCCGTGGGGGCAGAGAACCGATGGCTAAAATAATCACTCTCAAGGTTCACGCTGGGGAGAAAACCGCTCCTGGCAATACTTATGCCTTTTTGATCTACCTGCCAGGCAAAGTTGGCTGCCTGAACGTCCGTGCGCGCAGCTGCCTTGACCATGTATTCTGATTCCGGCCTTAATGAAAGCTCTGCCCCTGATTCACTGATCTCGTTTATCGGCCTGCCGGTCAAAAATTCCAAAAGCTGACGGGCGATCTGTTCCTGGCTCTTTACCGATTCGATCACATCCTCCAGACTGTAAAGCTGGGTCTCGGTACTCACCACTTCGCTGTTCCTGGATTTACCTAAATCCACCCGGTTTTTTAGTTCTTCAATGCGGTTAATGAAGGCATTTTTAATCGCGTCTAAAGTCTTCAGGTCTTCCCTCTCCTCCAAAAGAAGGTAAAAAGCGTCGGACACATCTACAAAAAGGAGTTGCTGGGCGCGTATCTTTTCATTTTCGCGCTGTTTCTTCTCAAGCTTACCGGCGGCAATCCCGGCAAATTCTTTGAACCCTGAAAAAAGCGCCTGGGTGAAAATAAATTTCTGTTCAAAGGTCTTGTTGTAAGAAGGAGACACCTGGGAATGCTGCCTGGTTTCTACCCGGGAAAAGGAAACCTGAGGCATTATCGTTCCCAGGGCTTGCAGAAAATGGGCCTCTGCCTGCTTGATCTTTTCGGCGTCCATAGCAATGACCTCGCTTTGCTTAAGCGCCAGCGCATAACAATCCTTAAGGGTAAGGGGAGGATCTTGAGCAAACCCAAGAACAGGGAATAAACTCATAATAATCAAATACGCAAAAAGTCTCTTCATTTTCACTTCCGTTTAATGGCCGGTTTATGTCCCGCCCGGCAGGGAATTGGTTATTTTTACCGCCTGCGCAAGAATATTCAAGAAATGCTCCCTCTCTCCGGGTGAAACCCGGCCAAAGATTTTTGTCAGGGTGCGGATCTTTTGCTCCCTGATGCTGCAAATTATACTTTTGCCCTTGGGGGTCAGGTCGATGCGCACGATGCGCCTATCCTCTGCGTCATTTTTCCGTACTACCAGTTTTCTGGCTATAAGCCGGTCGATCAATCCCGTGGTTGAAGCCGGGGAAATATTAAGGTAATGCGCGAGATTGCTCATTTTATCCTCTCCGGTCCTGTAGAGGTAATCCATGGCCCAAAACTGCGGGAGGGACAGTTCTCCCTTGGTAAGGTCGTTGTGCTCATGCCGCGCAACGCTCCTGACGAAGTAAGGCAACAACTCAAGCATCCTTTTGGCAAAGAGTTCGCTATTCATTTTACCTCCTGCCCGGAAAGGGCGTACCCGCGTAATTTTCACCACAAGGTGAACACTGGCCTAAATTCCCCGCGAGGGGACACCGGCGCAATTCAGATAAGCGCCGGGCGCCATCTGGGCCAGGTACATGATTAACGCGGGGTGCCTAATAGTTAGGAATACTAACTATTCACTAAATAAAGTATATGCTAACTCTCTGCGTTTGTCAAGCCCAAAAAAAGGCCCTCCTCCGGTATACCGGAGGAGGGCCTTTAAATAGCCGACCTCTATGCTTTATTTATCTTCGGATTTTACGTTATAGATATCCATGACCTGCACCCTTGTCGCCTCAAGGCGTTCGGTCAAGATATTGACGATCTTCTTCAATAACGCGTATCCCAAGTCAGGATTATTCTCGCATTTTTCTCTCAGGCATTTTCCGTCCAGGGCCAAAGCCCGCGTATTCTCCACGGCCTTGGCGCTAAAACGGTAACGGTACGGCGGGATAAGCCACGACCATCCCAGGATATCGCCTTCATGAATAGTCTGTATGGTTAGATGGCTCTGGTTAATATAAACAGCTACGTGGCCGCTGCGCAGCACATAAAATTTATCCGCAGGCTCCCCTTCTTTTAGAATGACCTCTCCTGCCTTGAATACCACGTGAGAGGTGCAGCCCATAAGAAAGTCGATATATTGCGCAGGCAGATCTTTGAAAAATGGGTGCTGCTTTAAGATAGGTTCCAGCGTCTCCATATTATCCCCCTTTCAAGATTCCTGTTTTACACACCTGGGCAAATTTCCTCGCGCTTCTTTTGACCGTTCTCTTATAGGTCTTGCGGTCTACGCCGATTAAGCCGAACCTCGGGCCAAAACCCTTATCCCATTCAAAATTGTCCAGCAGCGACCAGTAAAGGTAACCTGTGACAGAAACTCCCCCTTTCATGGCGCGGTGGATATTCTTTAAGTGGTCGTATATATATTTCCAGCGCAGGTTATCGCGGGATGTGCAGATGCCGTTTTCCGTTATCATGATGGGAAGCTTGAATTTTTTGAGTTCCATCAGCACGTCGTATAATCCTTTGGGGTAGATATCCCAACCAAGTGAATTCTTCTCGCTCCGGGTGTTATCGCAGACATCCGTAGCCAGGTTTCCCAGCCCAAATTCCTTTAATTCTATCAATTGCCGCGAGTAATAATTGACCCCGATAAAATCCATGTTTTTTTGCGGCAGAATACCCTGGCGCATTATTCTTTCAATAAACCCTAAATTAAACACCCTATCCCTCAAGAAAGCAGTGAACCGGTTTTTTAGCTTGCGTTTGTACGGCACAAAGGCTATTACATTCTGGGCGATGCCTATGCAAGGTTCACCCAGGCCCAGCCCTTTGTAGATCTTATGCATCGCGCGGTATGCCCTGATATGCGCGGAAGCCAAATTTTCTTCTACTGCCGCGGCCTTGGGATATGACTTCTCCTGAGGCGGCCAGACGCCGATAATATAGGCATGGGATAAATATATGGTAGGCTCATTTATGGTGATCCAATAACGGACATGCCTTGCCAGGACCCGGGTGAGGAACTCACAGTAACGCAGGAAGCGATCCACAGAACGCGCCTCCACCCATCCCCCTGATTCGGCAAACCATGCGGGGTTAGTAAAATGATGCAGCGTAACTATCGGTTCGATCCCGCGCTTGCGCAAGGCCAGGATTACGTCAAGATAATGCTTTAATTCCTTCCGGGAAAATCTTCCTTCCTTAGGCTCTATGCGGCTCCACTCTATCGAGAAACGATGGGCATTATGATGAAGGCTTTTGGCAAGGTCAAAATCTTTCTTATATAATTCGTAGTGGCGGCAGGCAGCCCCGCACTCCTCTTTTACGGCTTCCTTCTCCCAACGGCACCAATCAGAATTAAAATTGCCGCCTTCTACCTGATAAGCAGAAGTCGCTGCCCCCCAAAGGAAATCCCGCGGGAATTTTATCATGATAAGATTATACCATGCTTGACTTAAAACACAAAATGATATAGAGTAAAGGTATGCAATATTTATTCAAGCTGATCCGAAAAACTTACAAAATGTCTCACCCTCGGGAGCGCAAGGTAGTCATGAATAATGTCGTCTCCCTCTCGGCCCTGCAGGCCATAACCTACGTTCTGCCGCTCGTGATCATCCCTTATCTCTTCAGGGTGTTGGGACCGGATAAATTCGGCCTGATCGCCTTTGCGCAGGCCTTTGTCCAGTATTTCGTGATCCTGACGGATTACGGGTTCAGCATCACCGCCACAAAAGAAATTTCCCTCTGCCGGAACGAACACGCTAAGATCTCCAGGGCCTTCTCTTCAGTCATGATCGTAAAGATCGTCTTGGCTACTTTAAGTTTTATCGTACTTGGCATTATCGTATATTTTATCCCTAAGTTCAGGAACGATTGGATGGTCTACGTGCTCAGTTTTGGCACGGTCCTGGGAAGCACCCTTTTCCCTGTCTGGTTCTTCCAGGGCACGGAAAAAATGAATTATATCACCAATCTGAACATCGTGGGGGGAGTACTCCTGGCGCTTTTTATTTTCTTCTTCATAAAAGGGCCGCAGGACTACCTCCTGGTCCCGCTTGCAAACTCCTTGGTATTTTTAATAACCGGGTTTATGGGACAATACATAGTTTTCAGGAGGTTCCGGGTAGCATTCAAATGGGAAGGGTATAAAAATCTCAGGCAACAGCTAAAAGCAGGCTGGGATATCTTTATCTCTATCGCCGCCATAAATGCCTATACGACTACGCGCGTATTTATACTCGGGCTTCTTACCAATAACAACATCACGGGATTCTATTCCATCGCGGAAAAGATCGCCAACGCCTGCCAGACGTTCCCTTTAAGTTCTTTTTCCCAGGCGATTTTCCCGCGCTTAAACAAGATATTCCAAAAAAACAAGGCTAAGGCGCTTAAGATGATGCAGCGGATACAGCAGATCACCACCATCATCGCTTTGATATGCCTGCCTGTAGTCTTTGTTCTCGCGCATTTAATTGTAAAAGCTGTCTGTGGCGGCAATTACTACGAAACGGTCTTATCCTTGAGACTCTTGATTATCTCCGTTTTCTTTATCTCGGCCAATGCCTTCCGGGTACAATTCCTGCTCGTCTGCGGCAAAACCCATATCTATTCCAGGATCCACGTGATCATGGCCATGGTGGGCCTGCCTTTGATATTCCTCCTGATAGATTCTTTTTCTTATGTGGGAGCGGCCGTAGCGACGCTGGTCATCGAGGCGGGGATCTTCACCATTACCTATTTCACGGTAAGAAGACTGAACTTTTTAAGGTGATAAATTTGCATTCCGCCGTCAGGTGCCCCGGGCTTTAGGTCGGGCGGACTTCACTTTTTTGCCGAAACTCTCTTCTCTATACCGCTTCCATACCTATGCCTGCGGCATATTGGCCTCCATTAGCTTTCGACGCGCACATTTTGCACCTCGCACTCCTTTAACATTGCGTGATATTCCTGAAGCGAATTTACCTGTCCCTGCCTTTTCTTTACGGCAGCGATCCCGTCTACGGTTGCCCGGGCGGCAGACATTGTAGTCACATATGGTATCTTATACTGAATGGCAAGCATACGGATGTAACTATCATCATACACGCTCATCCTGCCGATAGGTGTATTCACGATCAAGTGTATCTGCCTGTTCTTGATCTCATCGGAGATATTTGGCCTGCCCTCATGCAGCTTCTTAACCAGCGTGGAATCGACCCCTTTTTCTTTCAGGAAACGGTGGGTATTTTCCGTAGCCATGATCTTAAAACCCAGCTGCGTTAATTTAGCCGCGATGGGAAAAAGCTCGGGCTTATCCTTATCGGTAACCGTCACCAGCACGTTTCCTTCCGTAGGCAGCCTGGTGCCCGAGGATTCCTGGGCCTTGAAAAAAGCCAATCCAAAATCCTGGTCAATGCCCATTACCTCGCCCGTAGCGCGCATCTCCGGCCCCAACACAGGGTCTACTTCCGGAAACATATTAAAAGGGAATACCGCCTCCTTGACCGAAACATAGGGAAGTTTACGGTGTATCAACTCAGGAAAATCGCTTAATTTCCTGCCCAGCATCAATAGGGTGGCAATGCGCGCCAACGGTATACCGATGGTCTTAGAGACCAGCGGCACTGTGCGTGAAGCGCGCGGGTTGGCCTCCAGTATATACATCAGGTCTTCGCAGACGGCGAACTGGATATTGATCAAACCCATTACTTTTAATTCCCGGGAGATAAGTCTTGTCCATTCGGCGATAGTCTTTAAATGCTCCGGTTTTAAAGTGCGGGAAGGTATGCTGCAGGCCGAATCTCCGGAATGTATCCCGGCATGTTCGATATGCTCCATTACTGCTGCCACAAAAACTTCCTCACCGTCAGAAAGCGCGTCCACCTCGCATTCAACGGCATTCTCCAGGAAACGGTCGATAAGCATGGGGTATTCCGGGCTCACCTGTATCGCCTCTTTGGCATATTTTAACAGCATCGCCTCATCATAGATTACCTCCATCCCCCTGCCGCCCAAGACAAAAGAAGGCCTGACCATTACCGGATAACCTAACTTTTGCGCGATCTTTATGGCCTCATCCAGCGAAAAAGCAGTCCCGCCCTCGGTCTGGCGTATCCCTAATTGGATCATCTTCTGCCGGAACAACTCCCGGTCTTCGGCAAAGGCAATACTACGAGTGCTTGTTCCGAGTATTTTTACGCCGTTCTGCTCCAGCTCCGCGGCGATATTTAACGGGGTCTGGCCGCCAAACTGCACGATCGCGCCGATAGGCGGTATAGGTGGAATAATAATACGCCGCCTCTTTGACGCCGCTTACCGGCACCGGCTCAAAACGGGCATTACCCACAACCTTCTTCCTGCGGATGCGCACGTCCTGCTCTTTAACCTTGAATATCTTAGCCAAATACCTGTCGCTAAATCCCCACTCCTTGGCCTTACGCAAGGTATCATCAGATATCTTCTCCCAGCCGGATATTAACATCTCCTCTTCAAACTCCACCATCTCTTGCATTTCCTTGATAAACCATTTACCTATATAGGTAAGACCATGCAACTCATCCACGCTGATCCCTTTACGCAAGGCCTCATACATTAAAAAAACACGCTCGCTGGAAGGATAGGCAAGCCTCAACTTCAGATCCTCTAAAGGCAGAACATTAAAGTCCTTGGCAAATCCTAATCCGTACCTTCCGATCTCCAGGGAACGTATCGACTTCTGGAACGCCTCTTTAAATGTCTTGGCAATGCTCATTACCTCACCCACGGCCTTCATCTGCGTACCCAGTATGTCCTTGGCCTGACGGAATTTCTCAAAGGCCCAGCGGGCAAACTTGATCACCACGTATTCACCCCAGGGTTCGTATTTATCAAGCGTCCCTTTTCTCCAGTAGGGGATCTCATCAAGGGTGAGCCCGGCGGCTAATTTCGTGGAAACGCGGGCAATGGGGAATCCGGTGGCCTTAGAGGCAAGCGCGGATGAGCGCGAAGTGCGCGGATTGATCTCAATAGCGACCAATCGGTCGTCTTTAAGATTGTGCGCAAACTGTATATTGGTTCCGCCGACCACTCCGATAGCATCCACTATTTTATAGGAAAGTTCCTGCATCCTTTTCTGCAAGGCTTGCGGTACGGTCAACATCGGCGCTACGCAGAAGCTATCCCCGGTGTGCACGCCCATAGCATCGATATTTTCGATAAAACAGACCGTGATCTTCTGATTCTTTTCATCACGCACCACCTCAAGCTCCAATTCCTCCCAACCGATCACTGCCTCTTCGATCAAAACCTGGTGTATCAGGCTGGCATTCAGTCCGCGCCTGGACAAGACGCGCAGGTCCTCGTTATTATAAGCGATACCGCCTCCGGTCCCGCCCAGCGTATATGCCGGACGAATCACTACCGGATAACCTAATTTTCCGGCTACTTTCAAGGCATCTTCTTCAGAGAGGCAGATCTCGGAACGAGGCACGGGTATGCCGAGCTTCTTCATCGTATCCTTGAATGCCTCGCGGTCCTCTCCGCGCTCTATGGCATCGGCCTTGACTCCTATTATCTTTACATTGTATTTTTTCAATACGCCTGCCTTATGCAAGGCCGAGGACAGATTCAGGCCGGTCTGGCCTCCCAGGTTCGGCAGGAGCGCGTCAGGCTTTTCCTTGACAATGATCCTAGTCAGGCTTTCTACCGTCAGCGGCTCAATGTATGTATGATCAGCCATACCCGGGTCAGTCATGATCGTAGCCGGGTTGGAATTCACCAGCACTATTTCATAACTTTCCTCGCGCAGGGCCTTGCAAGCCTGGGTCCCTGAATAATCAAATTCGCAGGCCTGGCCGATGATGATAGGCCCGGATCCAATGATCAAAACTTTTTTGATATCTTTTCTTCTTGGCATACAAAATCCTCCCTCCCTGTTGATTGCGGGCAAACTCCGGTCCAACAATACAGACAAAGCTTCTCTTTGGGCAGACCGATCGCCTTTACCATATCATCTACGGTCTGGTATCTTAAAGTGGTAAGGGTAAGGTCTTTGGTGATCCAATCCACCATTTTTTTGTGTTTTTCGGTAGTATGATCGATGTATTCCGATACATCCAGAATATCATCGCCTTCTAAGGCCCTTATTGCGCGGCGCGCCGCCAGCTCATTGATACTGCGCGTGGAAAGACAAAACTTGCACGGATACATAAGAGGCGGACAGGCCGGACGCACATGCACCTCTTTTGCCCCGCAATCCCATAATTTCTTGACCGTAGAATTCTTCAGCTGCGTGCCTCTGACTATCGAATCTTCGCATACAATGATTCTGTTGCCTTCGATTATTTCCTTGATGGGTATTAATTTCATGGAGGCGATTTGATCCCTTTTCTCCTGCGAAGGTGGAGTATAGCTTCTGCCGTAACCGGGCGTATATTTAACCAGAGGACGCTTATACGGCTTTTTGGACTCGATCGCGTATCCGATGGCGTGGGCGATCCCCGAATCAGGGACACCCGAAACCACATCCACTTCAATATCTTTATCGCGCTTAGCCAAAAACCTGCCGCATCTTTCTCTCGCCGCCTCGACATTGATACCTTCATAACTTGAAGCTGGGAAACCGGTATAAATCCACAAGAATGTGCAAATCTGGCTCCTGTTACTGCCGGGCTTACGCTGCACCAAACCGCCCTCATTAAGCAAGATGATCTCTCCCGACAAAAGATATTTTTCTATCGTAAAACCTATATTGAAAAAAGCGCTTGTCTCTGATGTCACCGCCCAGGTGTCGCCTTTCTTTCCCAAAACCAGCGGTGTGTATCCCCATTTATCCCGCGCAGCGTAAAGCCCATCTTTACTAAGCAGTAAAAGCGAACAAGACCCTTCGATGGCATCAAACATCATCTCGATCCCGTCAACAATACTCTTCCCCTGGTTTATCAATTTGGCGATGAGTTCGGTAGAATTGACCGTCCCCTTGGTCATTTCGCTGAAAGATACGCCTCTATTTAATAAATCCCGCACTAATTCTTCTTTATTCTCGATCAGGCCTACGGTAACGATACAAAACGGCCCGAATTTGGAATTCAAATAGATCGGCTGCTCATCCGAATCACTGATGACCCCGATACCTCTATTCCCCTGCATATGCTTATAGTCTTCGTAGAACTTGGACTTAAATTGGCTCTGCGAAATATTATGTATCTGGCGGTTGAATTCATCCCCTAAGATCGCCATACCTCCATACTCCGTTCCCAGGTGGGTATGGTAATCCGTTCCGCAAAATAAAGTGTGCGCGCACTCATTCTTTGAACTAACGCCGAATATTCCGCTCATGAGCTAACCTCCTTATTTGATTAAATTCGCACGGGAAATGCTCAAATTTCAGGCAGGGATAGATAAAAAAATAGGCAACCCTCTGGTTACAAGAGTTGCCTGGGACTTCCATACTGTGCCTTTAATTGTAAAAACATTAAGCCGTGACCCTGTCGAATTATTTAATATTTCTTGGAAATTATTATATTCTCCTATAAAGCATCGGTCAAGGTTTAATTATACCGCAAAATACCTCTTCTTATAATAAAGCGAAAGATTTACCAGGCTTATCAGGACAGGCACCTCTACCAAGGGGCCGATTACAGCCGCAAATGCCACGCCTGAATTGATCCCAAAAACCGCTACCGCTACAGCGATGGCAAGCTCAAAATTGTTGCTTGCTGCCGTAAATGAAAGCGTAGCTGTTTTTGAATAATCCGCCCCAGCTTTGCTGCCCATATAGAAAGACACCAAAAACATGACAAGAAAATAGATGACAAGCGGGATCGCTATGCGCACAACATCGAGCGGGATTTTTACAATATATTCGCCTTTAAGAGAAAACATAACTACGATGGTAAAAAGCAACGCGGCAAGCGTCAAAGGGCTGATCCGGGGGAGAAACTTCTCCTCAAACCACTCTTTACCTTTAAGTTTGATCAAGCTGAAGCGGCTGATAACCCCGGCAAGGAAAGGTATCCCCAGATAAATAAAAACGCTTCCTGCGATCTGGCCGATCGTAATACTCACTATTACCCCTTTAAGACCAAGCCACGTCGGCAATACGGTAATAAAAAACCACGCATACACAGAATAGAACAACACCTGAAAGACTGAATTAAATGCCACCAACCCTGCGCAGTATTCAGTATTTCCTTTTGCCAGCTCATTCCAAACAATAACCATGGCGATACATCGCGCAAGCCCGATCAAAATGAGCCCAACCATGTATTCAGGATACCCCCGTAAAAAAACTACCGCGAGTATAAACATAAGAACCGGCCCGATCACCCAGTTCTGGATAAGCGAAATCCAGAGCACTTTCGTGTTACGAAAAACATCTCCCATCTCTTCGTATTTAACCTTGGCTAAAGGCGGATACATCATAAGAATCAGGCCGATAGCGATCGGGATATTAGTCGTCCCCACCTGAAACTTATTCCAAAAACTCACGATCTGTGGATAAAAATAACCCGACAAAACCCCTATTGCCATAGCCAAAAATATCCACAGGGTCAGAAACCTGTCCAAAAAAGATAGTTTTTTTACAATACCGCCGCTCATACCCATCTCCTTTTTCTTCATCAGGCAACACCTAATGCTTCTGCCATCTCCTGCATAATTTTTTTATTCTCGGAAAATCTTGATTCTGTTGACAGAGGTGCGCATTTTGAAATCTTTTGCTCTCCCAGCAACAGCTTCACCGCAAATGCAAGACACGTTGCCTCGCCGCAAAACTTACAATTGCTTTTAGGAAGCCAACCATATATCTGCAAGGCAGTCACTTTAACTTTCCCTTCATAATTTGGTTTTATTGTATCCTTGTTTTTATAAGTTCTATTTATGAGCTCTTTAACCTCATCCAATATTTTCCAGGCATCGATAATGTCATCTGCCTTAGCAATCGTAATTTTAATGCTATAAAGATTGATAAGCCGGCGCTCTTTGGCGTAGGTGAGCGTCGGCGCATTCTTGTTATACGACGCTCCTTTTATAATGGCATTAAGATAGGGCAAAAGTTCCGAAATATCGTGGTCAAAATATGCAATCAAGCGTATCTTTTTCTCATCAGCCATACAGGGCGCCACATAGCATAACGTGATACTCTTTAAAAATTCACCGCTTGATTCCGAAACCCTATATTCTTGCGCTCTCTTAAAGAAATCTTCTTCGTAATCACGATATAAAAACGGATAATGCCCGCTGATCAGTACATTCTCATAAATAATGGCTCGGCATGCTGCCTCTTTATGCTCTTCAGGAACAACTACTGCCAAAGTAGAGATATGTTTAAAATCATCGCCCTTAGCAACTAAAACTCGCTGAGCTTTTAAGCCTTCGTCTTGATTAGGAAAAACGATAATTTCATACTGATTGTTTTTGTCTATTTCCAATTGATCACCTTAAAATAATTTCAAAATATATACCCTTGTATAGTACAGACCGACAAGGATAAATACAACTCCGGTAATCATTCGAGTATAGTATTCAAGCCGTGTGATCCTATGGAACCAACGGCTCAAAGATGTCACGCCCAAAGCAATGGCAACAGCAAATACAAGAACCGGTAACCCTGTACCAATTCCGTAAATGAATGCCAGGACAATACCACTCTTACTATTAATCGCCAAAGGAATAAGACTCCCGAAGTATAACGCAGCAGAGATAGGGCAAAACGCCAGAGCAAAAATAAAACCAAGTAAAAAAGCGCCCGGCGCTCCGGATTCTGCAAGCCTATTATGATGTATTTGTGAAAGCGACACTCCCGGCAAACGAATAGTAATTATTTCTAACAAAATAAGCCCGACAAGAATTAAAAGCGGACCCAGAGCTTTGCCCGTGTACTTCTGTAAAAACTGAGCAACTTGGGGAACGCTTAAAAGAGAACTAATGATAATCCATCCCAAGACAGCATAAGAAACCATCCGCCCCAGCGTATACGCCAACCCTGAAATAAACACAAGCGCCGGATGCGCTATTTTCTTAGAGAGAAATGATACCGCTGCCACATTGGAGGCTAAAGGGCAAGGACTTATTGAAGTTAATATGCCCAGCCACAAAGCTGATGCAAAGCCTATAATTATAGCTGTCATTGTGCTTCCTTCAATAAATCGCCAACCCCACTTTTCACGTAATCAATAAATCTCTGCTTATTGCCAACATACTCCCATATCTTATCAAGATTCTTCCATTTTATTTCTTTGCCGTCTTTGACTAAAGACAAAATAAGCGCCTTGGTATAAAGCTGGTAATCGCTTCCATAATGCTCATTACCCTTATCTTCTATGTTTATGACTTTAAACTCCAGCTTTCCGGACGCAAGCGCATCCTTAAAGTTAGTTTCTATTGTCTCCTTCGAATATTGCTCCAGCTTATAACAAGCAGGACAACGCATAGCGCCGTGAAAGTAATACACATACACTTTACTACCTGAAGGATTATCCTGGGCAAAGGAAGCCGCAGCAAAACTAAGAACACATAGAACCAATAATGCTTTTTTAAACATGCGGACTCCTTACCTTTCTAAAAGATACTTAATCTCATCTTTAGCAAGCACCTTTCCGACCGAAACCACCTTACCATCAATCGCTAACGCCGGAGTAATCATAACCCCGTATTCAGTTATTTTATCAATATCGGTGACCTTGGCAATTTCGGCAGTAACGTTTAATTCCTCAACCGCTGCCTGTACATTAGCAATAAGGTGTTTGCATTTAGGGCAGCCGACCCCCAAGATCTCAATCTTCATACAATATGCTCCTTCATTAATGCAAAATCTGATTAAATAAATATCCGGTAATAATAATTCCTACACCAACGACTGTAGCAAAAATAATGAGTAACTTGGGCTTCATCACTCTCCTTAGTATCAGAAACTCCGGCAAGGAAAGCCCTGTTACCGCCATCATAAATGCCAAAGCAGTGCCCATAGCCACGCCCTTTTCAGTAAGCGCGCTCACCAAGGGAATTACGCCTGCTGCATTCGAATAGAGCGGAATACCTACCAGTGTCGCAAAAGGCACGGCCAGCCAATTATCTCTTCCCGCGTATTTAGCAAGAAGACCTGCAGGTACGTAACCGTGAATCCACGCTCCCACTCCTATGCCAATAACCACATAAAACCAGACCGCCTTAAGAATATCTTTAGTATAATCTCGGGAAAATTTAATCCTGTCTTTAAATATCTGCGTCGTCCCTTGCGCACAACATAATGGTTTTTTATGGTTGAACTTTTCAACTAAATCTTCAACCTTTAGCTTCCCAATAACGACACCGGAAAAGATTGAGATCATAAGCCCGCTTCCGATATAAATCAACGCGATCTTCCAACTGAAAATCCCCCATAACATAACCAGAGCAACTTCGTTGATCATGGGAGAGGCGACTAAGAATGAAAAGGTTACCCCTAGGGGAACCCCCGCTTCGATAAAACCCAAAAATAAAGGAACGGCACTACATGAACAAAAGGGCGTCAGAATTCCTAAAAGTGCGGCCAAAACATTGCCTGTATATTTATGCTTATGGCTCAGGATAGCCCGGGTCCTTTCAGGAGAAAAAAAGGTGCGGATAAAAGACACAATGAAAATAATGACCGTAAGCAACAGGAATATTTTAATTGTGTCATAGAGAAAAAAAACCAGGGCTTCGGAAAAAAGATACCCTTGCCGCATCTTCAATATGTCGTAAACAAATAGATCAATAAGCGGTTTAATCATAGCTCACATTTATCTTTATTTTTGATGATTTCACAACAGCCTCCTTCAATACGGATAGCTTTTATGTTTACTAATCCGTCTGCGATCTTTCTCTGGGCTGAAGTTAAGATCCTTGAGAAAGTCGGTCGGGATATCTTCATAAGCTTTGCGGCGTCAACCTGCTTTAACTCTTCAAGACAAGCAAGCCGCACTGCCTCAAATTCGTCAAGAGACAAATAAACGCCTTCGCACTTGCTTAACGCCTTACATTGTGGCTTGAAACAGCGCTCACCGGGAACACATTTAACCCATCTTGTTTTCTTAGGTCTCAAGAGATCCTCTCAGTCATTATGAACATATGTTCATAAAAATCGTAACATATTATACGCTGGTGTCAATAAAAAATATTTAATAAAATCGTGGGTTTGAAACAGGATGGATAAAGCTGGTTCCTATCGTTTATAGCCGGCTGATTTTCTCCGGGGCTTAGCATCTCCTGCGGATTTCTTCCAAGGCTTATGCTCGCCCATACTCTTCTGCCAGGGCTTTGCCTGATTTTTCTTTTTAAGCCAGCGCAAAGGATTGTCTTGGCTGCTCCGCCGCGGCTTGGCATCTACCTGCACTCCGGCTAAAGCCTGCCGCTTCATATAGCTATGCGTGCGCCTGCCGCTTTTATATCTAGCCGTTTTTTTAAAAACAGGTCTATACCAGGCTTTTTTTGCCGCAGAAAGCGGCACGCCAATCCCTCCGCTAGGATTGGGTGTTGCCGCAGGGCTCCTCTTTCTTACCTCAACTACCGCTTGAGTCTCTGCTTTAGGGCGCGCCGGAGCTACATTAAGGGCGCGCCCCATAAATTCCTTGCCGTTCAAGACGGCTATCGCGGCGAGCGCCTGCTGCTCATCAGGCATCTCTACAAAACCAAAACCTCTTGACTTGGGCGCCTTCTTCTCCTTCTCCATCACGATCGCCGCTGAAAGCACATTCCCAAACCCCTCAAAGAGCTTCTTTACATCCGCTTCAATGGCGTCAAACGACAAATTACCCACAAAGATATTCATATTGATCTGCCCTGGTGAGACTCTATTTTTTTTGGGATTTAACCGCGACGCATAATACGTCCGCAAACGGAGATGGTTTACCGTTTTCATACGGAAATTCTCTGCAGTGAAGCGGCTTCAAATTATAATCGACCTTGTGGATAGAACATAACCCTTTGGGAGTCAGAAAAGAACAGGGGTTATCTTCATAGCTCGTGCCGACCCTATATCCGGAAGGAAAATCTTTATCCTCTTCAAGATGATAGAAATCTCCTTTTAAGCCAAGGGACAATATTTTTTTAGCCTCTTCCAAATCCACCCACGCTCCAAAATCACAACAAGAAGTCTGTTGTTTGCATTTCAAACAATCAACCTTCCTCATTTATTCTCCTATTAACGACCTTCGTTCTTACGCTTTGAATAGCAATCCTTGCAGTATACCGGACGGTCATCTCTGGGTTTAAAAGGGACTTCGCATTCTTTCTTACAATCTGCGCAAATCGCCTTGTGCATCTCCCGAGGAGCCCCCCCGAATCCACCACCGCCTTGTTGATATCCCATATTATACCTCCTTTTTAGTTTGACTCACCTCTTGATTGTCACTTGAGTAGGATTATATCATAAAATCGGTAAATGGTATCCAGGTATTTTAAGGGGGTGCGTTAGCAATATTAAAATGTCCTATTTCTAGCAAGATTAAAATGTCCTATATATAACCGATTATCTTAATTCCCATAGAAAACCCTTAATTGCTTGACTGTCGGATGCCCTTCATAATATTCCCCTTGCGGGCCTATGTAACCAGTCTTGTATTTGATTAATGTAACTGGGGTGTATCCGCCGCCTGAATTAGGGACGTTGATTACTACCGTTTCACCAAGTATCTCTTTAGGCTGTGTAACAGCAGGCGCAGTCACAACAGTAGCGGCGGCAGGAACCGTCACAACAGTAGTAGTTGCCGGTGCCGGAACAACGATATATCCGGAAGGACATGGCCTATAGTAGATACTGTCATAATAGTAATATGGGGCACCGCTTACATAAACGGTCTCGTGGTAGGGAGGAAGCGTTGCGACTATCGTGCCGATTGCAATCCCGGTTGCAAAGCTGCCCCAGAACCATCCAGTATCATGCCAGCGGCCGCCGCGATAATAGTAATGGCCATGACCTCCGTGGCCTCCCCAGGCAAACGCATTCGATGAACAAGGTACTGTGAATGCCAAAAGAAGAACGACAACTGCCAAAAGTTTGCTTTTTAGTATTTGTTGTGTCATGGATATCATCCTCTCTTCTTAAGTCTCTATGATTTAATTTACGGGGTAACGACTGTATCGTTGCTTGGTGCCGCTTCGGGAATCGATACTTCTTGTTTTGCTAAGTTGACATTCTTTGCGATATTTTTCCCTTCAGTATTAACAATATAATCTATGCTTAAGTTGTCTTTCGGGTTTATTCCTTCGAAAGAGCCTACATTTTGATATACTGTTTTTTCATCTGCGTAAATATTAATTACTTCATCCTGGCCTGTTTCAGAATTAAGGTGCTTAAGCACTATCATTTTACTTTGAGCATCTACCGAAACGACATCTCCTGAAAACGACTGCGTTTTTGCTTCGCTTCCGATATCTCCCCCTGTTTGTCCCTGGATGGATTCTTCCTGACTAAAGACATAAGTTGCGCCTATGGACATAAAACAGAATGCTGCCGTTAAAATCAAAACTGTTTTTAGCCTCACCTGACACCTCCTTGGTTTGTAAAAATAACTTGATGAAATATGGATACCCTTCCTGTGACCGGACGCCCGAACCGGCCATAATATGGGAACGTTCCCCCTTTACCCTTGTTGTTCCTCTAATCCCCCTACAGCAATAAGGTATCCTCTTGCCCTCTCGGCGAGTTTATAACGGTTTACTGTGTCCCAGAATACCTTGCTATGATCGGGGACTTCTAAATGTGCCAATTCGTGAATAATGACATAATCTCTTACCCACTGCGGCATGGCGCTTATGCGGTGAGAAATACGGATGCAGCCGGTGCGGTAATTGCAGCAGCCGAACTTGGAATTCTGGTCAGTGACATATTCAATGGAGTTAATGCTAAGCTTATTTTCAAAATACTGCGCGCTCAATTCCTTTGCCCTATGCGCGAGGTCTTCACTTTTATTCAATTCATCTTTGAGATGCTTTCGCTCTATTCTTGCTTTAAGCTCAGTGATAACCTTCTGCAAACGGCTTTCCGAAATACTTTCCGGAGCCCTGACAATAAGAATATCCTTTAACACCCGGGCACTTACGGTGCGCCTTCTTTTTTTGCTGCGCAGTATTTTAACCGCGTTTATATGCATAGGATCATTGAATATCCGGCTATGAAGTATAGAAACAGTCCCTTTATTTTAGAGAACATCCCCCAGCTCTTAATAGAACACCTTATTCGCCAGAACAGACCATTCTTTTAAAAGGCCCTTGCACTCATTTACAAGCACACTCCCCGTAAACCTAATCTTGCTCTTGCCTAGAGACGCCAGCTTGACATCGGGAATATTCAATTCATTAAAACCTGCTTTTTTTGCGTCGCCCGTTTTCGTGCCGTAAATTATCCGTTTTATTCTTGCCCAGTGTATCGCAGCAAAACACATCGGGCAAGGCTCCGTGGTAGAATATATTACACATCCGGAAAGATCATAAGTCCCTAATGTTCTGGAGGCTTTCCTTATTGCATTGATCTCCGCGTGGCAGGTCGCATCATTTTTTAAAACCGTATTTCTGGAGACAGCAATTACGCGCCCTCTTCTTGCTATACAGGCGCCAAAAGGCCCGCCCGATAAAGCCTTAAAGTTCTTACGTGCCTCATTTATGGCAAATTCCATGAATTTTTTATCATTCATTGAGACTAAAGGAACCGTTTCTATTTTCCTTCCGCACAGCTGCAGTTTCTTTTCTCTGGGAAGGCCCTTAATGTAGGCCTCCCGCTTTAGCGCTTCGGATCTGGTAGAAGATACTTCGCAGTGAATGAGTTTCATCGGCCGGCGGTATTTGGTATAGCGGCCGCCGTTTCCTGAATTATGGGCTTTTAATCGACGAGGAAGGTTGTTGGTAATTCCCGTATAGAGAGTGTTATCGCGGCATTCGATGATGTAGGTGTGCCAAGGCATAAGATACAACAACTACCCAAGAAATTTATTATTTTCCGGAGTCGATAAATTCAACAATATCCGCTCTCACCCTGTATGTCGGAACGGAAAACAATATTAGATAAGTACTTGACCTCTCTTGATCAACATTGATTAAAGCGTATGCCTTCGCATCCCGGATCCCCCCGCTTTCATATAATCTAGCCATGGCTACGGTGCGATGCGGCGAGACGAAAGGGATGATCCCGAACAGATAAAAACCGCTGCTTGCCCCCTGCGCGTTCGCCTTAACCATACGAAAGTTATTTTTATCTAATGTTACCTGGGAGGAAGAAAAACTGCGGCTCATTATGGAGCCGTTGGAATCGCCACCGGAATTACCACCGGAGGCACAACCGGCGAACAAAAATACCGACAAAATTAATAAAAGCTTCTTCCCCATTTCCTACTCTCCTTCTTGGTTATAAAACCCGCCGCATATCTCAATTATACGCTAATATTATACCGCAACAAAAAAATATTGCATTAAAAATTATCACTGCTCGGCCTATTATTTTTTAACGCCGCCCTCATCATTTTTCTTCTTTTATTTTCCTTAGAGCCCCTGTTGCGCTCATCCGGACATCCTTATCCGTATCGCTATTCAGCACAACCATCAGTGCCGGGACAGCCTGGACATCCCGGATTTCGCCAAGGGCGCAGGCTGCTGCTTCTCGGACAAGCCAATCTTTATCTTTTAACAAGGCGATCAACGGCTCAACGGCGCGGGGGTCTTTGATCTCACCAAGGGCATAGACCGCTGCCTTCTGGACAGACCAGTATTTATCTTTTAACAAAGCGATCAACGGCTCGACGGCGCGGGGGTCTTTGATCTCACCAAGGGCACAGGCTGCCGCTTTCCGGGTACTCCAATCTTCATCCTTCAACTGCTGGATTAATTGCGTTACAGCCGCTTCCTCTTGAGGGGATTTCTCCACGACCCGGCTTACCGGATCAACCCTTTCTTTAGGTTCCACATTAACATTAACCGCCACGATCTCTTTTTTCAAATCCGGCTTATCCTCATTGAGGCTGCGCGAATCAGATACAGCCGCGCGCGCCGGAGTTTTTTTATCTAAACCGGCCTTTATCCCCGCCCCGATGAGCAAGAAAATTACTGTGATTGCAAAAATCAAGCTGCTTTTAATTTTTATGCCGGTTTGTTTTGCTTTTCCTGAACCCGGACCAGGGAAAACGGCGGCTTCAGGCTCCGCGCAGCAGACACATTGAACAGCCTGCTCCAGTTGATGAAGCTTTTCCTCGCGCGGAGGCACAAAAATATCAATCCAGTGGTAGGAAGAAACGAAAAGTTCAAGCGCCTTAGATGGCTGCACATCTTCAATACGCAGGGTCACAATAGGCTTTCTTTTGCTTACCGCCCTTTCTACTTCATTTTTGACGTGAAAGGAGAAATTCGCATTTGCCGAGAGCAGAATAACCAATAATTGCGCTTTCTCAATAGCGTTAATGATCCCTTCCGCGTAATCCTCTCCGGGACGCGAATCGCGCGGGGCGATCCAGCAGCCAAAACCGCATTTTTCAAGAAAGGCGCAAATTTCATAAGCGGCCTTTCTGTCTTTCGATGAATAACTCACAAATACCTGGCTAGGTTTCATTTTCTTCTTTTCCGAACAAGCGTTAAACCGGATTCTGCTAAAAATTGCGGTATCTTATGTACTGCGATACGGTCCCATTCTTTAATGCTGTCGGGAAGCTCTGACCAGGGAACTAAATACGGACTGATTTTATTACTTGTATCTTTTACTTCGCCCAGCTTCCATCCGTCAAGAAGACGTTCGATTACCCAGCGCGCGTGCTCCATCTCCCCCAATATTTCTATCTCCGCGGAAGTAAAATTAACCGGAACTTTTTCGGATCCCTTTTTCACTGCGTAACCGATTTTATCAAGTTTTTCTCCTATACTGTCCGAAAGCTGCCGGTTTGATTCTTTAAGGTTATCCGGCAGCCTATCCCAATCTAACATCGCGGGTTCTTTTTTATAAATTTCCTGAGATTTATCCCGGCGGTGATTTTCATGGAAGGCCTGCGCGACTTTTTCTCTTGCCACGGGAGTAAAAAAATGCTCGTTCTTGCCGCAGACAAAAGCCTCTAATGTTAACGCGTCCGCAAAAAGGGGCATTAACCTCTTCGCGTTAGACCAGTCAGGATCAGAAAGCAATTTCCCTGCCTCTTGCCCGCTTTCTTTAATTATCGCGACATAAGCGCCAAAGGCAAGCGCCAAACGGTACTCCGCAGCTGAATTAATGCCGCCGTTAATACCGATCAGTTTAATTTCCCCGGGATTTATGCCGGAAGAAGTAAGATCGACCCACATCTGTAAAGCTTCAAGGGGAGTAAAATCATCGCCTGCGGTCATACGTATTTCGCTATAACGGCGGTCAACGGTTACATCAGAGGGGATCTTCCGGGGGACATATCCTATAGTATGAATAGCATGCGGATACTTCTTCTGCAACTCTCCCGCTATCCCGCTGATACCCACGGTAGTCCCCCCGGAGATAATCGTGCCTCTGAAACCACGAAATGCCTCTAAAAATATCCGTCGATATAACCCTATCTGTTTATGGCTGTTTTTTTCACAGCTCCCGGCCAATATGATTACCGGCCCGGTTATAGGCTGATACACCCCGGCGGTATCTCTTCTCTCCGGCTTGAACTCATGACTTAAATCATTTTTAAATTTAAGCGTATTACCCAAAAGCAATAATTTACGTACCCAGGCATAACCGGGAATTTCTTTTTCAACCGGAGCAATCTTATCCAAAGAACTTAAGGACCTTTCAAGCATCCAATTGTAAGAACTCAGTTGGATAGCCTTAGCATAATGGCTCAAGCTTTCATAGGGCTTGCCCAACAACAGATAAAAGTTGCCTATGTTGTAAAATGCCCACGGGAGATTAATATCCATTTCTATCTGTTTACGGCATTTTTGAACAGCCGTTTCAATCAGCGGCCTTACGGAAGCGACAATAGATGCATCTCTCCTATAGCTGATCTCATAGTCTAAATAATTCTGCAGCGCATAAGGATCGGTAGGATCGATCTCAAAGGACTGCCGGTAAAGATTACGGACTTTTTCTTCATCAATGCCCCTCCATGTCCCGGCGAGAGAAGCCACTGCGTCCACGTCACGGTTTGGGCTGGCGCTTGCTGCCTCTAAATACGCCTGCCCTTCGCGATATTGCCGGCTTTTTGGTTTATTTTTGTGCAATTTACATAAACTTATACCCAAATCCCTGAGAATAGGCTGATATTTAGAACTAACATAAGGAGAGAGGACATTGACGGCCTTTTTCCAATCGCCGGCGGTGATCGCCAGTTTACCGATACGGCTGACCAACTCCACGTTATGCCGGTCGTATTGAAGCACTAACTCTAATTTCCTGATCTCTTCCTGTATCTCTTCCGGACTCATATACCTGCCGTAATTTGCAGTATAGGCCTTAAGCCTTGATTCCATTCTGCAGAATTCTTTATCTGCGCTCTCCAATACTGCGGCAATGGCGGCAAATTCGCGAAGCCAAGCCTGCGGTATACAGCAGGAACTTTTATATGTCCGGTCATGAGTAAAATCAGCCCAGGCATGTTCCAGGATCGTCCTTATTTGTACTTCGGCCTTTAAGCCAAACAGTGTTTTGGGAATTTCTACATCAATATTTTTTCCGGGGAAAACGCCGCGTTTAAATTTAACGATGTAATGAACGGAACGATACCCGAACTCAAGCGGCTTAAGTCGCTGGGTAACATCAATGCTATTCTCCCAGTCGATCTCAAAATTATTCTCAATAAAATCGCAAAGAACCCTCACCTCATCCTGGGTATGAACAATGATCCTTGCCCCGCATAAATCAGTCATATCTTTTACGGCATTTTTATAAAGAGACCTTTTACGTTGAATTTTCTCAGCAAAGCTTGAGATAGACTTAGGCCTTGCCTGCACAATGGCTAAAGGAGTGTATCTCTGGGCGACTTTATCTAATATTGATTTGATAACCTCCGCGTATTGTTTATACAGGGGGGAGATGATTATGTATCTCTCTATTTGTTCCCGCTCCCAACTGAACGCAGATTGCTTTATATTACGCTTCATAAAAACTCTCCACTAGAAGGTAACTTCTGCTTCGAAATAATAACCTTAATGTAATCTTTGATGAAAGACACAAGATATGGCGATAAATCCATATTAAGCAAGTCCTGCGGCTTAACCCAAACATATTCATCATGCTCGCTGCTAAGGATTACCGCGCCTGATTCCGCATCTGCCTCCAGTATAATCTGGGCTACTTTAAAATTCGGCATCTCGATCTCAATCGCTCCGACAACACGCCGGAATGAAACCTCAAGGCCTGTTTCTTCTGTAACTTCACGCCGCATTGCTGCGTCAAAACTCTCTCCTTCGTCAACCTTGCCCCCCGGAAATTCCCATTTTCCGGCATTACTTTTGGAGATCGCGGAACGCTTAAGCAATAGACAACGCCCAAGCTTATCGTTAATTACTACCCGCGTTGCTAATTTATAAGGTTTTTCGTTCATACTTATATTATTTTCCTTTTTTATTTAAAATTTCTTTGCATTTTAAACATACTATTACTCTTTCTCTTTTTTCATTTATAATCCTGAACATTGCTACCAAATAATTATGTGATAATTTCTCTCCGCATCTGATACAACTATTCATTTTTATTCCTCCTTTTTGCCCGCACGGTACAAAAACTATATCTGTCCTGCTCCTGCTGGGAAGCATATATTAAGCATCCTAAGACTCTGTCCTTACGATATGTTATTATAGCATATTATTAAGGTTTTTAACGAACTTCAGTCAACCCCGTTACACCCCGCGGGGTGTAACGGGGTAAAGCTTCATAATCAAAGAAACAATGGCAAATAGAAAACCGCAAGGCCAAGTATCTTGTCCTTGCGGTTTTAGACTTATACGCTATTACTATATTTATTGTATCCCTCTGTACAGTTAACGGCCTTCGTTCTTGCGCTTTGAATAACAATCCTTGCAGTATATCGGACGATCCTCTCTGGGTTTAAACGGGACTTCGCACTCTTTCTTGCACTCCGAACAAATTGCCTTGTGCATCTCCCGCGGAGCGCCAAATCCACCACCACCGCCACCCTGATACCCCATGTTCCCTCCCCTAGTTATGCGCACCAAACAATCCCTTATGTTTGGATGCCTTTTTTATTTCTGCTAAAGATTTACCCTTGAGTTGTAATTATAGGGCTTTTAAAAAAAACTGCAAGTGTTTCTTTATTCTAATGCGGCCTGATCATTGGGGGCCTGCCCGGATTCAGGCGCGGCCTCCACCGCTTTTTTCTCCAGTTTTCTTTGTTTTTTTTCCTCTGCCTTCTTTTTCCTGGCTAATTCTTTCTGATACTTTTTATATGAATAATTATCTCTTGCCAACATGTCCTCCTTTTATCCTGGCTCATCCCGCACGGCGACACACCCTTGAATTATATCATAAAATCGGCAAATAGGGTCGCTATCGTATTCGCCGATGAGGAACCTTGTACTTTTATAGTTTATGTCTTAAACCTAAAGCCCATTATGAAAATCGTTAATGAAGCGCGATATATTTTTATCTTTAAATCTCCAACAGTCTAAATCGGTTTTATGCTCAATCAACAGCCGATCTTTTTTTAATTTCTGATAAATAGGCAGACAGCTATCGTACAGGACCAAACCATTGCCAAAATTAAATAAGTCAAATAGAAAATGCGCATGTTCCGCCGATTCACAATACTTTTCCAGATCCCGCAGCGTTATCCAGGGACTAATACCGATAAAACCATGCCCTCCATCTTGAAAATTACCCGGCGCGATACTTTTTAGTTTCCGTATTAATTCTACTGCTTTAAAATTTTCAGTTATCCTGTATCCCTTGTTATATATATCAAGATCGTTTTGAATAAAACTCTCAAAACCTAATTGCTGCAAGCTGATCATAAAGTTATTTTTTTTAGCTAAACCTACTATTTTAAGCAATGTTCTTTTATTTTTGTTAGCCCAATCCACCCTGCTGCGTATGGCCAATATCTCTATGTCAATGTTTTCTTCCACCATCTGATGGATCAGCTGCTCAATAAATCTAAACGGATACTCGCTCACGATCGCAAAACTTTTAAATCTATATGTTTTTTGCAAAAAATGGATCTGCTCCATCAAACAGGCAATTGTCTCTTTAATGGGCAAAAAAACATGCGTGCCCGTACACGTACAGAAGCTGCATCCTCCGCGCATCCGCTCCTCAAATAGATCCATGATCCTTTTTCTTGCTTTTGCGCCAAAATCATTCCTGCTCAACGCTCCTTTGGAGAGATTATCATAATAATGATTTAATTTTCCAGATCGGTAGGCACATCCAAATTCTGCAATAATTGAAGGCGGATCAACAACCTTGTCCCTTCCGGTAAAACCGATGTATTTCCATTTAAGAAATGGATGATACGGGAACAACTCTCTCTTTAGATCAAAATTCAGATTCTTCCCAGAATAATCTATAAACGTTCTATTGTTTTTCTTAGTTTTAAAAAATAAATTCGGGATCATGGATATATCGCTTTTGTTCTTTAAAGCTTTTACTAACCCTAAAAAACTTTGTCTCCCCGCTCCTATCACAGCAAAATCTATCTTACTCTTTAAAAAAGTATCTAAAAATCCATTTCCTCCTATAACAAATTTACTTTTGGAGAAAATATCTTTTAATTCATTGAGGAATACTACGGGAAAAGTGTAATCTACCGCGATCAAATCAAATTTCTTTTTCTTCAGGTATTTGATTAGATCTTCCAATTTACTGCGTGATGCGCATATACACTCAAAACCACAGCCAAGGGCCTTTATATCATTAACAAAAAGAGGCATATTCATATGAGGCAGTTCCTTGACGATCTGACACTGAAGAAAGGCTATTCTGAACATTTTTCTCATCATTCTGCTAATTCTGCCAGATAATCCCATCGCTCGTACGCCTTTTGCAGTTCCTCGGACAGGAATGCGGATCTGGCTTTGGTTTGGCTGATTTCCACGGCGTCTCGCTGGTAAAAAGAATAATCAGCCAACAAACTGTAGAGCGTTTTCTGTTCCTCTTCTAATTTCTCAATTTTTAAAGGAAGTTTGTCTAACTCCTGCTGTTCTTTAAAGTTAAGCTTACGCGGGACGATAGGTTTTACTTTCTTTGCAGGATCTTTTTTGGCTTTGATCGTTGGCGGATCAGGTTTTGATATCGGAGGACGCTGGCTCAACCAGTCATCATAGCCTCCGGGATATTCATTGATTATCCCGTCGCCTTCCATAACAATGGTCGAAGTAACCACGTTATTCAAGAAAGCGCGGTCGTGGCTGACTAAAAGCAGCGTGCCGGGATACTCAAGGAGCAATTCCTCAAGAAGCTCCAAAGTCTCTATATCCAGGTCATTGGTAGGCTCATCCATTACCAGCACATTAGAAGGCCTGGAAAACAGCCGCGCCAGAAGCAGGCGGTTGCGTTCTCCGCCGGAGAGGACTTTTACCTGTGTACGAGCCCGGTCGGGAGCAAAAAGAAAATCCTGCAGATATCCCAGGATATGCCTGGGCTTACCGTTAATGATTATAGTTTCGCTTGCGCCGTTTATATTCTCGGCAACCGTCTTATCTTCATCCAACTGCTCGCGCAGCTGGTCGTAATAAGCGATCTCTAAGTTTGTTCCCAGGATGACTTTCCCTCTTTGAGGACTGAGCTTCCCCAGTAGAATACGCAGCAGCGTAGTCTTGCCGCTGCCATTGGGGCCGATCACCCCGATTTTATCCTGACGCATGATCTGAGTGGAAAAATCCCGGATCAAACACTTATCGTTGTAGCCGAACTTTAGCTGAACTGCCTTGATCACCTTGTGTCCGGAAAGAATGGATTTTTGCGCGCGCATACGCACCTGGCCTTCCTGCTTGCGCTGAGCTTTCTTCTCTTGCCTCAACCGTTCCAGGGCATTAACCCTTCCTTCATTACGCTTCCTCCTGGCCTTGATCCCCTGACGGATCCATATTTCTTCCTCGGCTAATTTTTTATCAAAATGATTCCATGCTGATTCTTCAATATCCAATGCCGCTTGTTTGCGCTCAATGAAAGTATTGTAATCGCATGCCCAGCTGTAAATCTTCCCGCGGTCAAGCTCGACGATCCTTGTGGCTAAATGCGCCATGAACATCCGGTCATGGGTAACAAAAAAAATTGTTCCCGGATAACTAGAAAGAAATCCCTCCAGCCAATTAATTGAATCGATATCCAGGTGATTGGTGGGTTCATCAAGGAGCAAAACCTCAGGCTTTAACACGAGAGCGCGGGCTAAAAGCACCCGGCGTTTCTGTCCGCCGGAGAGACTCTTGAAATCCGTCTCCCCGTCAAGCTTCATACGATCAATAACATATTCGACCTGATTATTCACATCCCAGCCATTGGTATGGTCTAACTCAGCCTGCAGCTCATCAAGCTGTCTTAGCAATTCCGGAGCGTGTTCCGTATGAAGCCGATGAGTTAATCGGTGGTACCGGCTTAAAAGATTGGCGCGCTCTCCCAGGCCGGAGAGAACAATATCAAAAACACTTCCCTCCATATCAACCGGGACTTCCTGCGGCAGATGCGTGATCTGGATACCCTTTTGGCAGATGATTTTTCCTTCATCAAGCGCAAGCTGGCCGACCATCACCTTCATCAGCGTGGTTTTACCGGCGCCGTTTCGGCCAAGCAGGGCAATCCGCTCCCCAGGCTCAAGCTGCAGGCTTAACCGGTCAAAGATAAGCGGGCCGCTAAATTTAAAAGTAGCTTCCTGTATACTGATTAATGCCATAATTTTGTCTTTTTCTACAAAAGAAAGGGCCCGGATATAAAAAAGATGCCGGGCCCTTTTTTTAGTTCAGGATTAAAGTTTAACTACATTCGTAGCCTGTTCGCCTTTAGGGCCTTGTTCGATTTCGAACTCAACCTGGGCGCCTTCAGCTAAAGACTTGTAACCTTCACCCTGAATTGCGGAATGATGCACAAATACATCTTTCCCGTTCTCCGGAGTGATAAATCCATAACCTTTCTGATCACTGAACCACTTTACTGTTCCTTTTGCCATTGCTTGTTACCTCCTTCTTCTGAAATTTGTAAACTGTGTTAGAAATCCATATCACTTTTACCTGCTAGAATTGGATTCCTAACCGGGCAAACAATGACATAATAAACAAACCGTAAGGCCAGATAATCCTGTCCTTACGGCTAAGACTTCTAAACTTTTACGCTATAAGTATAGCACTATATCACGCTTTGTCAATGTATTACTTCATTAAATAAAATGTTCCCCTTAGCGGTAATTACAACAATGAAGCGGTATAGAAAACTCCATCCCCCTTATATGCGCGATAACTGCCTGCAACTCATCCTTCTGGGCCGAGCTTACCTTTATCTTCTCCCCTTCGATTTGAGTCTGCACTTTTAATTTAAGGCCTTTTATGATACCTGTCAGCTCCTTTGCCTTTTCCTTATCAATACCCATGCGTATTTCCACTGTCTGGCGAAGATACCCTTCAAATGCCTTTTCCGGGTCGTTAAATTTGAGGCTTTTTAGAGAGATCTGCCTTTTCGCCATGCGGGTGAACAGGATATCGGTAAGGGCGCGCAATTTGAATTCGTTATCCGCGACAAGGGTGACCTTTTTTTCTTTACGGTCAAAAACGATAGAAGCCTTGCTATCCTTAAAATCATAGCGCTGGGAGAGTTCTTTGTTCGCCTGATTTACCGCGTTGTCCATCTCCTGCAAATCCACCTCAGATACAATATCAAAAGAAAAGTTTGCCATATCCCTATCCTTTCTGTCCAACGATGCTGATCTGATGATCTGCGAATTCGACAGAATCTCCCGATCGCACCTTCCGGCGAATGCGTGTTTCAACTTGCCCATTGACTTTAATTGAACCGGCCAGGATGTATTGCCTGGCCTCAGCCCCGCTGGCAGCAAGGCCAACCGCCTTTAACAGATTATCCAGCTCAATAAACCCAAGCTTAAGTTGGAAATCCATAACCACCTTCTTTAAATTCTAAAAACTATAACTTAGACCCGGAAAGAAGCTCTCTTGCCCCATTCTTGTCTTGAATATAAACTTCAGGGATAAATTCGATCGAGTTGGGGATAAGATCGGCCATGACTTTTTTTAATCGCGCCTGCTGCGTTTGATTTTGCAGGTCAAAAACGGGATTTTGACTGAGATCGTTCAATAAAATGATTACCGGATCATGTGAAAATACATAATCCTGCAAAAGCTGCTTGATAAGGATGTCTAAATAATCCGGTTTGTCTTTGAATACGTTCACGGCAGTCTTAAAAGTGATCTTCCCCCAATCGGAAGCAACGGTTTTACGAATAAGCGCGTAGGCAGAAGAATACTTAATCATCTTAATTTCACCCGGAGCTAATTTACCGGCCACATTTATAATGACGGTGGTAAACTCGGTATGTTTAAATGTTTTGATTTCTTTGTGTATATCAATAGTCAGAAGGTCAAATGTATAAACGCCGCGTACCCTGAACGCGGCATCGATGGTGCTGCGCTTCACAAAATCCTCTACCGCGTCCCAGAGGATCTTTTCATCATTTCGGATAAAATTCAAGGCCAAAAGATTGCAGGCCTGATCTTCGCGGATCGCTTTATATTGGCGGACTTTTTCCTCATTATGCCCGATATATAAAATTTCGTCAAAAAGCGGCATATGCACGAAAAGATTTGAATTCTGAAATCCGGAATCGATTAAATTCATTATGTCCTAAAAGGCTTTTTTGTTGGAAACTAATTTCCTAACTTTTACCCCAATCTTTTATGGAATCTCAGCGAGCTTAAAGAAATTACGGTTATTCCTATAACAAGGAGGGCTAAGATCTGCGGCCAGAGGATTTGAACGCCTACCCCCTTTAAAAATATTCCTCTTAAAATCTCTAAGTAATATCTTAAGGGCACTAAATAGGTAACATATTGCACCGGCTGCGGCATGCTGGAGATGGGGAAAACAAATCCCGAAAGCAGGTTCATCGGAAATAAAAATAAGAACAGAGACATCGCCGCCTCCTGCTGCGTGGAAGAGACCGTCGAAATAAATAATCCTGCGCCCAAAGTAGTCAGTAAATAAATGCAGGTTGTGCCAACCAATAATAGGATGCTTCCTCTTATCGGGACCTTAAACCAGAGCACTCCTAAACAGGCAATAAAGGCAAGGTCAATGAAACTGATCACTGCGAATGGCGCCATCTTGCCTAAAATAAGCTCAATGGGCTTAATGGGAGAGACTATCAACTGCTCCATGGTGCCGATCTC
>JAPLLV010000070.1 GCA_026387405.1 Candidatus Omnitrophota bacterium | reverse complement strand
AAAAAAGCGTCCCGACACTTCCGGGACGCCTGAAATCTATATAGCGTCTTAAAGTCGGTTTTGCTCTGCTACTCTAAATTGTCAATACCGTTAATTATTGTTTTCACAATGGAAAACAACTCCCGGGTATACCCGTGGTGTTCATTTACTGATATCCCGCGACGCGGGATAAATTTGCAATCCCCCATTTTATCTAAGGGAGTACCAATTGTACATTATTTTCAATATTTGTCAAGTTTTTTTTACAATATTTTTTTAACAACGCAACCCTTTGTCCTTTTAACTAGTTACTATGCCTGAAAGAATACCTAAAGCCCCCTGCCCTAGTGAGAGATCAACTGCGTAATCTTCAGTATCGGCAGGAATAGGGAGATCACGATGCTGCCGATAACAATCCCCAGAAAAGCGATAACCACGGGCTCGATCATACTGGTCAACCCGGCTACCGCGGCATCCACCTCTTCTTCATAAAAATCGGCGATCTTAGAAAGCATCTTCTCCAGTTGGCCGGTAGTCTCTCCGACTCCGATCATCCGACAGACCATCGGGGGGAACACCCCGCTCTTGGCCAGCGGCTGCGAAATAGCCTCCCCCGCCCGCACCGCGGTACGGCTGGCTAATATCGCCTCTTCTATTACCTTATTACCTGAAGTCTTGGCCACGATCTCCAGGGCTGCCAGCGCCGTAACCCCGCTTTTTATCAAGGTAGAGAATGTTCGCGCAAATTTGGCTACTGCCACCTTACGCAAAAGGTCGCCTAAAATAAGGACCTTCAGCTGCCAGAAATCAAAATTATACCTGCCCTTAGGCGTATTTATATATTTTTTAAAGGCGAAAACGGCAAATCCCACAATAAGCACTAAGAATATAAAGGTATGCCGCAGGAGATTGCTTACCCCGATAAGAATACGCGTAGGCAAAGGCAGCTCTCCTCCCAAGACATCAAATATGCCCTTGAAGGTAGGGACTACCTTTAATAATAAGATCGCAGTAATGATTACTGCCATACTTATTACAACTGCCGGATACACCAGGCTTGAGACTACTTTACGGTTAAGAGAAGCGGTCTTCTCCAGATACGTAGCCAGCCTATCCAGTATCTCATCCAGCATACCTGAGGCCTCCCCGGACCTGCACATATTGACATAGAATTCGGAAAAAAACCGTGGATGTTTTGCCAGGGCATCGCAAAAACTCATCCCGCCCTCGATATCATGGCGAATCGCGGCCACCACTTTTTTTAAGGTTTTATTCTCGACCTGCTCGGCTAATATACCCAATGATTGGACAAGAGGTATACCCGCATCCACCAGCGTGGCTAACTGGCGGGAAAAAACTACAAGATCCTCAAGTTTTACCTTACCGCCGCCTATGGCCGAGGCTGCCTTTTTGCCCGGTTTAATGGAGATAACCACCAAATTACGGTTATGCAGAATTTGCACTGCCTCCGCATCGGAGGCGCTTTCAATGACACCTGTTACCGCGCTGCCGTTTTTGTCTTTGGCAATATACTGATAGGCGTTCACCCCGCACCTTCTCTCTTATCCACCCCAGACCTTCATTTTTCAATCCCTGTTTTAATCTTTTGAATTCTTAGAAGGTGCGGGGTTCATTATTCCTCAGTGGTTACGCGCAAGGCCTCGTCAATGGTAGTGAGGCCCTCCTTTACCTTTAGAAAAGCATCATCCCTTAATGGGATCATGCCGCGATGGGTCACCGCATAATTTTTTATGTCATCGAGCGACTGTTTCTTCATGATCATCTCGCGTATTGGATCATCCATCATCACCGTTTCCAGTATGGCTATTCTACCATAAAAACCGGTGTTATTGCAATAACTACATCCTACGGGCGCGTAGAAGGTTATCCCCTTGGAAGACTCCTGTCCCTGGGACTTTAAAAAACCTATACTATCAAGATATTCGCGCGGGGTTTCGATAGGAGTCCTGCATTTCAGGCATAATTTTCTACAGAGCCTCTGGGCGCAAAGCATCACCAGGCTCGACGCCACCAGAAACGGCTCCACCCCCATATCTACAAGCCTGGTAACGCTGGAAATGGCGTCATTTGTGTGCAGGGTGGAAAAAACAAGCTGCCCTGTAAGCGCAGCCTTTACCGCGATATCCGCGGTCTCGGAATCCCGGATCTCGCCGACCATGATCACATCCGGGCTCTGGCGTAAAAGTGAACGCAAACCCGAGGAAAAATCAAGGCCTATATCCGGCTTTACCTGTATCTGGGTGATCCCTTCGATCTGATATTCTACCGGGTCCTCTACGGTAATAATATTCCTTTGCGGGGTATTCAGCTGATTCAATACCGAATACAATGTCGTGGATTTTCCCGAGCCGGTGGGACCGGTAACCAGGATCATCCCGAAGGGCTTTGCTAGCGCATCCTTAAATACCTTTACCGAATGCTCGGAAAACCCTAATTTGTTCAGGCCTATGGAAAGGTTAGTCTTGTCCAGGAGACGCAGGACGAATTTCTGCCCGAACGTTGTCGGAAGGCTGGAGACGCGAAAATCTATTTCCCTGTTTTCAAATCTGACCTTGAACCTCCCGTCCTGGGGCACGCGGCTCTCGGTAATGTCCAGATTCGATATAATCTTGAGCCTCGCGATGACGGCATTCTGTTTTGACTTGGGGATCTTAAAGACGTCGTGCAATACGCCGTCAATGCGGTATCTGATGCGTAAAACCCCCTCTTCCGGCTCGACGTGTATATCAGACGCCCTCTCCTTTAAAGCCTGGGTGAGCATAAGTTCTACCAATTTTATGATCGGCGCCTTCTCGCTCTCTTTCAGGACGTTGCCTAATTCGATCTGCTCTTCGCCGACCAACTCAGCGGTATCTCTTTGGGCGCCTTCCGGGGCTGCCTCGTCCAGCGCCTGCTGCATATCTTTTGGCCCTTTATGATATTGCTCTTCTATGGCCCGGACTATTTCGCTCTCCGAGCTAAGCACTGTGTCGATATTATATCCACTAAAGATCTTAAGATCATCTAAAGCCAGTATGTTAAGGGGGTCGGCTATGGCTACGGTTAAAGTCTTACCGAGAAGAGACAGGGGGATAATGGTATAAAGCCTGGACATGTGTTCGGGGATCAACCTGACGATTTCCGGGTCAAATTTATATTTCCCGAGCCGTAACGCCGGTATGAACAGCTGCTCTGAAAAAAGCTCCATGATCTCTTCTTCAGAGATAATGCCTTGCTCCACCAGGACCTTGCGCAGGGTAACGCGTTTCTCTTTCTGCGCGACCAGGGCCTCTTTCAGTTTCTCGGGGGTGAGTTTTTTACTCTTAAGCAGAATATCTATTATGTTCTCTTTTAAGTTAGACATGATTTATTCTTTTATTACTGGTTCTTAGATCCTATCCAATAACTAACGACCAACGACAAACGACCAACGGCTATTATTCATCCGGAGCGGTTACGCGCAAAACTTCCTCTATTGTAGTGACCCCCTGATAAACCAGCTCCATACCATTCTCTCTTAAGGTGCGCATACCTTCCTCGCGCGCCTCCCGCTTTATCAGGTGTTCCTGTGCACGGGCAAGTATTAATTCCCGGATCTTTGGGCTTAAAATGAGCACCTCGGCGATAACGGTCCTGCCGCTATAACCGCTATTAAGGCAATTCGGACAGCCCTTGCCTCTAAAAAACCTGATCTTCCCCTCTGTATCAGCTTGTTTAGCGGATCGGTGGGCCAGCGGCCCCGTGACTTCCGGGCCCAAACTGTATTCTTCCCTGCAATGGTTACAGACCCTGCGCAAGAGCCTCTGGGCAACCACACAGATCAATGAAGAATCTATCAAATAAGGCTCAACCCCCATATTGACCAGGCGCACGATCGCGCCTGCGGCAGTAGTAGTGTGCAAAGTAGAAAGCACCAGATGCCCGGTCAAGGCGCTTTTAATGGCTATATCCACGGTCTCATAATCTCTGATCTCTCCGATCATGATCACATTGGGGTCCTGGCGCAATATGGAACGCAAGGCGCCCCCAAAAGTAAGGCCTATTTCCGTCCTTACCGTAACTTGATTTATGCCTTCCAACTGGTATTCCACGGGATCTTCAACCGTGACTATATTTTTCTCGGGACTATCCACAAACTTCAGAATGGAATATAAAGTAGTGGTCTTGCCGCTTCCGGTAGGTCCGCAGACAAGTATCATGCCGTGCGGCATAAGCGAGGCCTTTTTCAGGGTTGCGATCACCGCCTCGCCGAATCCCAGTTTCTCGATATCCAGCATGGCCTGAGATTTATCCAGGACGCGGATAGCCACTTTTTCCCCGAGACTCGAGGGAAGTATGGAGACGCGAAAATCTATTTCCTTCCCGGATATCTTGAGTCTGAAACGGCCGTCCTGGGGAAGCCTGTGCTCGGATATATTCAAGTTCGACATTACCTTGACCCGGGAGACTATGGAGGGATGCATATTTTTTGGGGGGGCGGGTTCTTCTTCCAAAACTCCGTCGATGCGCAGGCGCAGGCGCAGGCGCTTTTCCTGAGGCTCGATCAGGATATCCGAGGCCTTTTTCTTAACCGCCTCCTCGACGATCATATTGGTTATCTTGATCACCGGACCCTGCCGGCTGATACGGTCAAGTTCCTGATCGCTGGGAGAGGCTTCTTTTTCCTCTCTGACCAGTTCGATCAAAGAAGAAGCCATCTCTTTGACCAGGTCTTCAATTATCCCTCCGGTTTCATCCGGATACGCCAATTCAATTGCCTGGGCAATATCATGCGCCGAGGAGATGATCGGGTTTATCTTATACCCCGTAAGGCTAAAGACATGGTCAAGAGCGAATATATTCAAGGGATCAACCATAGCCAAAGTAATCGTATCCCCCATTATGGAGATAGGAATGATCTGATAATGGCGGGCGACTTCGGAGGAGATAAGCCCGGCTACTTCGCTGTCTATCTTTAGCCGTTTCAGGTCTATTAAAGGCAGGCCCAGTCCCTGGCTTAAGGCCAGCATAAGGTCTTCTTGCTTAATAAAGCTCAAATCAATGATAATATCGCTGAGCTTCCCCCCTTTTTGCTTCTGCACCTCCAGGGCCTGGGAAAGTTGTTCGGTCGTTAAAAGTTTATTATGGATTAAGATATCGGTGAGCCTGTCTTTGAGTGAGGCCATTTTTAGCGTTTAGCGGATAGCGTTTAGCGGATAGCTTTAAACTAAACGCTATACGCTCTACGCTATACGCTGATTATTTATGTTACTTATCTTTATAGTATTTCCCTATCGCTTTCTTGATATCCGAAGAGGTGGAGACGAATGTCTGGATCGAACAGTTAGTAAGCATCTCTATGTCTTCAATCGCCTGGACATTAAGCGGATTAGACATGGTCACCGTAAGGTTATTGCCGATCTTATCAATAGGCAGGATCAGATACTGCTTAGCCACGCGCAAGGGGATAATGCCAATCACCTCGGGTATAATTTCATAATTGCTTAAAGGCAAAAATGGGAAACCGTATTGGGTGGTGAGCGCCTGGGCCACGTCCTCTTCTTTTACAAACCCCAGCTCTACCAATATCTCGCCGATCAGGCCTCCTTTGTTTCTCTGGATATCCAGCGCGTTCTCCATCTGTTCCCGGCTGATGAGACCGCGCTCGATCAAAAGTTCCCCTAATTGCTTGGTAATGATCCTTCTCGTAGTCATGGTTTTATATTACTGGGGAGTAAGGGACAACTTAGCCTTCTCGATCAGCTCGCCTGAAGTTACGCCGTCCAGGGGATTCTCGCTTATCCCGATACTAAAAATAAATTTCTTGGCGGGGTCGGCCTCTTCGCTGAATCCGAAATCCAAATTTTTACGTATCTCTTGCGCTAGATCAAGCGCCTGCCGCTTATTTTTCTCCGGCAAAATGACCGCAAAGATATTATCCCCTATCCTGCCCACGCGGTCGATCTCCGTGACTGAATCCTGGATCAACGAAGCGGCTTTTCTTAATGCCGTCTCGGTAAGCATCAGGCCGAAGGTACTGTGGAACTGCTGAAAGTTATCGATATGCAAAAACACAAAAGCGCAAGGCCGATGATAGGCGATGGCGCGCCTGATCTCTTCATCCAACCGGTTACGGATGAATACAAGATTATAAAGCCCGGTCAGAGAATCCCTGATCTCCAGCTTCTCGACCCGATGTATCAAATGCTCATTTTCGATGGAGATAGCCAGCTGCTTGGCAAATACATCCAATAGGTCTATATCGTCTTTTTTGTAGGAAAATTGACCTTCGCTATTACCTACCCCTAATATAGCCACCGCCTTGCCCTTAAGCATAACCGGCTGAGCTACGGTATTACTTAATTTTAATCTTTCCTGAAGGTCCTTGCGCATCGCAGGGTTAACCTCGTCTACGATCAGGGGCTTGTTGCTTTTGATTAACCTGTCAAACAGAACTCTCACCGATTCTTTGGTTATATCCGACAGCTGCGCGCAAGATATACCGTCAACTATCTTTATGAAAAAGGCATCGCTATCTTCCTCTTTAAACAAAATGTATGAACGATCGGAGCTCGCCAGGAGCAGCGCCTTCTCCGCGGTAAGCTTTACTATTTCATCTAACTTTTTCCCCTGAGAAATATAGGAACTTATCTGCATCAGGCTGGAAAGCACCAGGACCCGTTTTTGTATCTCTATATTTATCTCCGTGGTCTTTTCGCTGTAATTTTTGAGCTCCTGCATATTGCTGCGGATGCGCGCGGCCAACTTATTCAAGGCATCGCCCAGGTCTCCGACCTCGTCCATGGTGCCTGCCTCTATTCTCTGCGTTATATCTCCCGAGGCAATGCTCTTTGCCTTTCCGGTAAGGGATATGATGCGGTCAAAAACTTCCTTGAGCAGGAAAAAACCCGCCAGTGCGATCAACACGCTGATAATCATAAATATGACGATCTCGGGGCTGGCTGCGGAGCGCGGGATAATATAATTCGATGCCAGATAAATACTTACCATAAGCGGCAGGATAGACATGAGATAAAAACCAATTTTAAGCTTATACTTGAGGCTGTGGGAAGATAAAGAAAGGTTTTTTATTTTTTTGCCCATTCGATCCTCCTTCACGGTAAGATTCGGGTGCCTAAAAAATTATACCCCTTAACTTAAGCCATAGCAATGATTTTATTAAATTCCTCAACCAGGTGCTTCTTAGGTATGCCCGTGTCTATAAAATCCCAGGGCAGGATCTCTGCAGTTGAGCGTTCTTCAAGATAAAAATCCGGATCGAGCCCGGCTTCGCTAAAGGCCTCCTGCCAGCGCGCGAAATCAAAATAATCACCCCAGGCATCAAAGCGCGCGCCCTTTCTAAATGCGCCAAGGATAACCTCGCCCAACCGCCTGTCTCCGCGGGAAAAAACTGCTTCGAGAAAACTCATCTGGTAATTATGAAAATTTATCTTAATGCGCCTTGATCTCCCGGCCTGCCGCCTTAGATAGTCTTGTTTCTCCTTTATGCCTTCCAGCCCCGGCATCTTTGACCATTGTAATGGCGTATGCGGTTTAGGGATCAGGGTATTGACGCTCAAATTTATCTGAGCCGCTCCGCCGGCGAACTTTCTCTTCAACTCCGAAACCGTAAGACAAAATTCTACGATAGCGTCCAGGTCTTTAATTTCCTCCTGCGGCAGTCCGATCATGAAATATAGTTTCACGTGCTGATAACCGCTCTTGTAAGCCTGCTGGAGGGTGCGGAAAAATTCCTGCGTGTCAAAATCCTTGGAGAGGATAGCGCGCAGCCTTTCGCTGGCAGCTTCGGGGGCAAAGGTAAGACCTGTCTTTTTAACGGTAGCGATAAGCGCGGACAACTCACCCAGTATCTGCGTAGGTTTAATGGACGGCAGGGAAACACCCACCCCTTTATCCTTGAAAAAATCAATGAGGGCTGCGGTTACATCTGCTATGTGCGGATAATCGCTGACGGATAAACCACCCAAAGCTATCTCCTCATAACCGCTTGCGCTGTAACAAGCCTTGGCTAAATCTATGACCCCTTGCGGCCGGCGGATGCGGTAAGGAAAATAATTAGGCCTGGCCTGGCAGAAACGACAGGTATTCGGACAGCCGCGGGTGATCTCCAGGGTGATCCGGTCATGGGTTATCTGGATATAAGGCACCAGCCACTTTTGCGGAAAATACGCCGAATTCAGATCTTTTAAAAAACGCTTCGTTATTGTTTCGGGTACGCCGGGGGCCTTTGGCTTAAAATACTTTAACTTTCCCAGCTCATCATATTGCACATCGTAAAGCGAAGGAACGTATACGCCGGGTATACATGCAAGCTCTAACAAGGCATCGTCTTTTGTGAAAGCATTGTCCTTGAGTCTTTCTTTTATCTTGCGCCAGGCATCCACTATCTCCACTATCGCGTCCTCCGCCTCTCCGACTAAAAAAAGGTCGAAGAAATCCGCCAAAGGTTCGGGGTTAAGACAGCACGGCCCTCCTCCGATCACCAGAGGAAAACTCTTGTCGCGCGATGAGGCCTTAAGAGGTATACCTCCCAGCTCAAGCAGATTTAATACATTACTGTATGTCAATTCGTGCCCCAGAGAAAAACCCACGATGTCAAAATCCTTAAGCGGTCTATGCGACTCAAGGGAGAACACGGGAAGATCCTTCTCGCGTAATATCTTCTCAAGATCCAGGCCCGGAGAGAAAAATCTCTCGCAGGCCACGTCCGGGATGTTATTCAATATCCCGTAGATAATGCGTATACCCAGGTTACTCATCCCCACTTCATACATATCCGGGAAGGCCAGGGCAAACCTGATCCCTGACTGCTCAAAATCTTTTACAGAAACATTCCATTCTTTACCGATGTACCGTCCGGGCTTCTGTAGTTGCGATAAGATATTATCTAGCATCTTGTTAGCGTTTAGCGTTTAGCGTTTAGCGTTTAGCGGATAGCTTTTAACTAAACGCTATACGCTCTACGCTATACGCTATTAAGTCCTTCTCTCTATGCTCGCCAGTATCCCTAATGCGCTGAAGGTCACGATGATCGACGAACCTCCGTAGCTCATCAGCGGCAGCGGGATCCCCACCACCGGCGCTAACCCTAAGTTCATGGCTATGTTCACGCAGATCTGGATACCCAGCATTAACGAAATACCAAACGCCAGGAGCTTCCCGAAATAATCATGGGAACGCATGCCAATGCTTAACCCTTTGCGCACCAGCATATAATATAAGACCAAGAGCACGCAGGAACCTAAAAAGCCCCATTCTTCGGCAAAAGTGGAGAATATAAAATCCGTGTGCGACTCAGGCAGAAAATGCAGCTGGCTCTGCGTGCCGCCCAACCATCCCTTACCGAATAGCCATCCTGAACCAATGGCGATCTTGGCCTGTATCACGGTATAACCTGCGCCCAGGGGATCGATATTGGGATTCAAGAACACCATCAGCCTGTCTCTCTGGTAATCTTTTAAAAAATGCCATAATAGCGGAGACATAGAAAACCCCGCAGCCAGAAAAATCATTACATACCTTAACCTCACCCCCGCGATCAGCGTGATGGCAATAAAGATGAAGAAGATTATCAGACCGCTCCCCAGATCCGGTTGTTCAATGACCAGGCCGGTCGGCATAGCCACGAAAATCAACGGCAGGATGAAACCGTGCAGCGCGTCGAGCTTATTTACCGCCAGGGCGATCGAGTCCGACGGTTTTTTGCTGTAATAACGGGCGAGAAATATGGCCATCGCCAATTTGGCGACCTCCGAAGGCTGGAAATTAAACCAGGCTATTTTTAACCAGCGCTGCGCGCCAAGGCGCACCACGCCGGATACAAATACAAAAAGCAATAAAAGCAAAACCAAAACATACAATATCACCGTGGCATCCCAGAGCCTGCGATAATTAAAAGCGGCAAAAGAGAAAAATAGAACCAGGCCCATGCCTACCCAGAGTATCTGTCTTTCGCAGATCGCCTGCCAGAGCCTGCCTTCGTTCTGGTAGACGCTTGAGTAAATACAGCTTATGCCGATGGCGGTGATTGCTAAAGTAAGACCTAACAGGCTAAAGTTTATCCTGCGCACGCTAAACCGATCCTTCTTTTGACATCTCTTCGATAATCTGTTTTGCCACATGCGCTGCCGCGCCGCCTGAGCCGCCGTGCTCTAAGAATACGCAGATCACAAACCTGGGCTTCTCAAAAGGGAAAAAGCCGGCAAACCAGCCGTGCGGAGAACCGCGCGATACCTGGGCAGTCCCGGTCTTACCCGCCGCAGACACGGGTATATCTGCCAGCGCGTTGGCCGTTCCGGATGGATCAGTGACAGCCTGACGCAATCCCTGCCGGATAAGGTCTATCGTGCTTTTCTTAAGGCGCATTTTTGTAATTTTCTTTTGGGCTGAATACACATCTCTGCCTGCAACCGCCTTAACCACAAAAGGCGCAACCAGCGATCCCTCGTTCGCAAAAACCGCCATCATGCGGACTATTTGTATCGGGGTAACCAGCAATTCACCCTGTCCGATGGCAAAATTTGCCGTATCCCCGTCATACCAGTTTTTAAAACGATAGAGCTTTTTCCATAAAGGATCCGGCACCAATCCTATGCTTTCATAGGGAAGGTCGCTACCCGTAGATCTTCCAAAACCGAACTTCAATGCGTAGTCGTGGATCTGCTGCGGCCCTACCAGCAGGCCGGTATGGTAAAAAAATACATCGCAGGAATGGGCTATCGCTTCTCTCATGTCCTGGGACCCATGGATACTCCAGCATTTAAATTCCCTTTTACCTATATGCAGGCTGCCGGTGCAGGTAAAGGCCCGCGAGGGATCGAGTTTACCTTCTTCAAGGGCCGCAGTTGCCACTACCAGTTTGAAAACCGAGGCCGCGGGATACGTGCCGTTTATACTGCGGTCCACAAGCACATGGTCAGGATCGGTGAAGATATCAGAAACCAAAGAGGAACCCGGTTTTTCCACAAATACGGAAGGATCGAAGCCGGGCGTAGAAACAAGCGCCAGGATCTCTCCGCTGTCAGGGTCCATGATAATACAGCTGCCTTTTCTCTGGCTAAAGGCCTGCTCGGCTGCCTTCTGTATCTTAATGTCCAACGTCAACTGAATATCCTTGCCGCTTTGAGGGGGTCTAAACCCTAAGGTGCGTACAAACCCCCCCCGATGGTCCACCTGCATAGCTAATCCGCCTTCTTCCTGACGCAGGTAATAATCATATTTTTCTTCAACCCCGGTGTAACCCACTATATCCTTGGTCTTGTAGCCGTAATCCTCAAGCTTGGTCAGACGCCAATGGTCGATCTCGCTAAGATACCCTATCGTATGACAGGCAAGTGGACCGTAAGGATAGTGCCTCAAGGGATGCGGATAAACAATGATGCTCGGGTAATCGGCTTTAAGCTCCTCCAGGGCTATCGCCTTGTTCAGGCCGATATTAACGGCGATTATTGCCGGCACCGAAGTGCCGGTGAAATTTCTTCTCAATCTTTTTTTCAGAACCTCCAGGGGGGTACCGAGGACGCGGGATACTGCCTCAAGGGTGCTATAGGCGCTCTTTACATCCATAGCGGAGAGCAGAAGGTCGTAGGAAAGATAGCTGTCTACTATTATATTGCCGTCACGGTCAATGATCTTGCCCCTGGTGCCGGATTGCTCGATCAGCCGGATGCAGTTTTTATCGCTTAAGGCGCTGAACTTTGCGCCCTGAATAACCTGCAAATTAAAAAGCCCTGCGCCTAAAAGCGAAAAAAGAAGGCCCAGGGCGATGTTGATAAATTTGATCCGCATATAGGTTTATTGACCAATCTCCAGCTCCAGACCCGCGGTGGAATTTTTCCACCGCGGGTCTGGAGGAACGAGTAACTGCTTATTCTATTTCGGATTCAAGATCAGGCCCCCTGTCTTGCTTAAAGGCCTCTTTGAGAGAAAGCCGGTTAGACACAAAAATAAATATTCCTTGCGTTAACAACGTGGTGTATATAGATTCCAATAAGAGCGTACGCGCAAAAATACCAAAAGGGATCTGAATAGTGGTGGAAAAAAAGAATAGCCGGCATGCCAGGCTGTTGAGAATAACAACAATAAATATAAGCGTTACCTGCCTCAGGTTACCCTCCAGCGGCATCCTTTTAGCAACCTGCAATATCAATAAACTCCATAAGGGGAATAAAAACGTATTTATGGCCAGGTAGTTTATGCCAAGTGAATCCTTGAATATTCCCGAGACGATGCTAAAGATTATAGCCAGGCGGAATTCTAAAAGCAGGCTTACGATAACCACTACCGAGAACATGATGTCGGGCTTTACGTTCCAGATGCGCACGAGGTCTAGCGCGCTTGACTGCAGGATTGCCACAGCCAGAATTAATAAAAGAAAGATCCAGTAACGCATATTTTTAAAAAACGATCACTAAAACCTCTTCCAGGCTTGACAGATTGACCGCGGGTTTGATCAGCGCGTAACGGCTCAAGCCCGAAAATTCATTATGCACCTCAACAACATTGCCTATATTCAAGCCCTTGGGGTAAGCCTCGGTCAACCCTGACGTAATTACCGTATCGTCTATCTTTATATCGGCATCCGCAGGCAGATATTTTATCGCCAGTAACCTGCCCAGCGTCCCCGTAACCAGCCCCTGTTGGCGGGAACGCTGCACGATCGCCGAGACCCCAAAATCCGGGTCATTGATCAGGAGGACCTTGCTGATCGAAACCTGCACATCTACTACCCGCCCTACCAGCCCCAGCGCAGTGATCACCGCACTTGAACGCTTTATCCCCTGAGCCCTGCCCTTGTCTATTATTATTGCCGAAGACCAGTTATCCACGGAAGCGCCTATTACCTTAGCCGCGACTAACCGGTATGGTGAATTCTGCTTTAAGGCGAGAAGTTCCTTGAGGCGCGCGTTTTCAAGATAGGCCTCGTTGGCCTGGCTAAGCCTGCTCTTTAAGGTATCGAATTCTCTACGCAGCTGGAGATTATCGTAGAAATTGCGGTGGAAAAAAACCAGCGCTTTTACTTCATTCGTAACCGTATCGATAATAATGAGGGGGAATTTAGCGCCGAAAAGAAATGGGGCTCTTAGAGAAAGGCTGATACTGGAAATAAAAAGGACTACGCAAAGTAACCCTGCCAAAAAAAATATTTTTTTCATGGTATAGGAAAGTATAAATACTTTCCTAACCACTTCGAAAATCGCTTAAAGTTATCGCCGGGGGCGATTTTCTTGCTACGCATACATCTCGGATTTAATCGGCACAGTAACATCCTCGAGGTAGCGCGCTTCGTTCAACACTATCCCTGTGCCGTTGACCACGGCGGTAGTAGGATCATCCGCGACATGCACCGGCAGTCCTGTCTCTTCCGAAATCAATTTATCCATACCCCGCAATAAGGACCCCCCGCCGGCCATAACTATGCCGTGCTCGATCAAATCCGCGGCCAATTCCGGAGGCGTACGCTCAAGCGATATCTTGGTTGATTCTACGATAGCGCGCAGGGGCTCCTGCAGGGCCTCCCTCACTTCTTCCGAAGTAATGGTCACTGACTTAGGCAGGCCCGTGACCAGATCCCTGCCCTTTATCTCCATGGTCATCTCTTCATCCAGAGGGTAGCCTGAGCCGATCTTGATCTTAATATCCTCAGCCGTGCGCTCGCCCACCATCATATTATAAGTCTTTTTAAGATATTCAATAATCGCCTCGTCCATCTCATCCCCGCCGATACGGATGGATTTAGAGAATACGATACCGGATAATGAAATGATCGCTATCTCGGTAGTTCCGCCGCCTATATCGATGATCATATTGCCTATAGGCTCCTGTATGGGCAGACCCACTCCGATCGCCGCGGCCATAGGCTCTTCGATCAATTTTACCTCGCGCGCGCCCGCGCGTTCCGCGGAATCCTTTACCGCGCGCTTCTCCACCTCGGTTATCCCTGAAGGTATGGCGATGACGATGCGCGGGCTGACTAAAACCCTGCGATGGTGCACCTTTTTGATAAAATATCTCAGCATTGCCTCGGTTATCTCAAAATCGGCGATAACCCCGTCTTTCATCGGCCTTATAGCCACGATGTTCCCGGGCGTGCGGCCGAGCATACGCTTGGCCTCTTCCCCTACCGCCCTGACCTGATTAGTCCCGCGCTTGATGGCCACTACCGAAGGCTCACAGAGCACTACGCCTTCCCCTTTTACATAAACCAGGGTCGTAGCGGTCCCCAGGTCAATGCCCATATCATTGGAAAACAGGCCTAAAATATAATTAAAGAGTCTCTTTAGCATATCTCTATACTTAGCCATCCCTTCTCCCTTGTCCACAAGGACAACACCCGCGCAAATTTCGCTGCGGCGAACACTGGCCCAACTCCTATCTGGGCCAGGTGCCTATCTGAGCGGGGTGTCTTGACTTAATAAGACAGTATGAGGATTCTAACAGAGATTAAACCCTATGTCAAATCAATTTTTACGAACAATTAATAATCTAGGGTGAAAACCATAAACCAGCTTCTATCCACGGTAGAGGTATCGTTAGTCCAATCGACAAAAGTCACTTCTGTCTTAAAAAACCTGGTAAATTGGAAGGTAACCGATGGTTGTTGCATCTGTCCCGTTGTCGCGCCCGCCGCAGGCTCATCCCGGGAATAATTATAGTTCAGGACAATACCCTTGAGGATTTTGGAGCCCGGATTATTATAGGCCTTAAAGTTACCCTCGACAAAAAAGGTATCACCTCTTAAGGTTTTATCTTTGCGCGGATAGGCCTTGTCGTAAAAGACGCATTCTCCGGTCAGGGCGAGAGGCCCGTATTTATAAATCGCGTCAACCTCGCCGGCTGCCTGCCTATCCGAGGTTTCGCCCTTTACCTTGCCAAACAGACCGGATAAGCCAAGCTCAAAAGAACTCTTTTCGTTGATTTTAAGCCGCGGGTTTAACCTGAGTTCAAAAGTGCTCCTTTCCCCTTTGGTCTTAAACTCAAAACCCACGCCGCGGACAGTCTCACCGTTTAAACCGTCATCCCTAATAAAATAACCCCCCGTCCATTCAAGCTTGAGATTTTCCTTTAACGTCTCTTGCCTTTGGAAGGTCAGGCCGTAATCCGCGTCCGACATATAACCTTTATAGAAAGGCATTGAGCCATAGAAGGTATGATCCCAGAGAAGCCCAAAGGGATTATAAACCTTGCCTGCTTTTAGTGTACCGAAGGCCGGCTTATAGTAAAAATAACCCTCATCCAGCCACCATTCATCGGGATAGTGCCCATTCTTGCCCTCCTGATATTCGGTAAGGGTATGAAAACCGAATTTTTCCTGGCAAAAATCCCTATCTATATTGAGGAAGATCCGGTTCATGGCTAATTTTGCGCGGCTTAGCGATTGGCCGGTCTTGGAACTTACCGCGGGACGGATACTCCCGTAGACTTTAAGATACGGCTCAAACAACTCGGTTGCCCCGGCATAACCGGCTGCCGATAAAAAATAAACCGTCAGGATAAAAATTATGCTTTTGCTTTTAGACATAGGGTTTAAGAGGCGCCGCGGCGCTTGAGCGATCCCAGTGCGGCGTAAAATATTGCCAGACCAAGGCAGATACCCAGGCTAAAGGCAATATTTATAAAGGCAAGAGGTATGGCTAACAGGTAAAGCGCCAGGCCAATGCGTCCGTTACGGCGGATATCCTTGATCACCGGCTCCCCGACATCCTTCTTCAACAACCTGCAGCCCTGTGAGGCATATGCCCACAATAGATTGAAGGAAAGACAATTCAGTAAAATTGAGCCGGTAAATACCGCGGTTGCCAGGCTGGCAAAAGGGGTCCGGATATATTCCGCTAACAGAGAGGTAGGAAACGGGATAAAGGTGACCGTCAAGAGAAGGAATCCGTTTAAAAGAAAAAAAGGCCAGTCAGCCTTACGAATATGGGAAAAGATGTAATGATGGTTAACCCACATGATCAGGATATTCACAAAACTCAAAACAAAAGCCAGGTACGCCGGCCATTGCGCGAACAACGCCTGCATCAGCCCAAAGCCTGCCGAAAGGCTCTCAACAGGAGGAACTTTAAGATTCAAGACCAAGAGAGTAATAGCAATGGCAAAAACCCCGTCGCTGAAGGCCTCAACCCTGCCGGTTTCCTTCTCTTGATTTAATAATTGATCATTACTCATCTACATAGCCCTGATTAAGCTCAACAATATTGCCTTCTGGGTCAGCAATCCAACATACCTTCATTCCAGGAATAAATTTTCCCATATCCAAAGGGCCAAGGGTTATTCTGGCGCCACCCCCTATTTCCTTAAGCAAGGCGTCCAAATTATCTACCATAAAACAAATATGTTTCCAGCCAGGATAATTTGGGCCGGCTTCTTTTGCCGGCGCCAAAGTTGATTCTTCGCCTGCCTTAAACAACTCAAGGTAGATGTTCCCTGATTTTATCATCACTACCTGTTCAGGGCCTGGGGCATATACCCTTGCTCGCTTAAAACCGAAATATTTGCTGTAAAATTTTTCGATTTCAACCGGGTCCTTGCAGGTAAGCCCCATATGAGAAAAAACTAAAATTGCCATATGCAGACTCCTCTCTCTTATTTATCCCGTTAGAGGACGAAGTTCTCTAACGGGATTTATTTAAAAGGCGCCGTATCATGAAAATTGGCAAAATAGGCGATCTTTCCATCTTTAATCTTGTAGTAATTGGCAACTCTTATATCGATCTTCTTATCGCCAGGCAGGGTAGTCTTTACATTGCAGGTCACCACGGCCTGGTCGCCTTCAACAACAAACTCCTTGGGGAAATTATGGAAATCAGGATTACCCCTTAGTCCTTCGATAGCCTTACTTAGGGCTCCCTTCCCTTTAATGCGCCCAAGGACCTGCTCATCCATAATGACATCATCGGCAAATAAACCCAACCAGCTATCCCACTCGCCTTTATTTACATATTCAAAATATTTATTTGCAATTTCTTTTGTATTGTCTTCATTGGGCTTGAGCGACTCCACGATATACTTTTTTATCAGGTAATTTCCGCCGGGCCCATCCCGCAAGATCGTCCAGCTTTGCAGCGCGTCGAAATTAAACCATTCGCTTGAGGCCTGCGGCGGCTCCCAGGCATGCGCGCGCCAGTTCACCACGAGCGAGATATCGATCTCATCGCCGTTGCTTTTTATTTCTATATTCTTCAGAATATGGCTCTGGTCAAAGAACTTAGTCGTTACTCCTTTATACCATTTTTCAACCTGTTCATAATTGGCCAGCGTTGCCTCCGGGAACTTCATCTGGAGCCCTTGCGCGCTGAGCATCGATTTTATCTTCTCAATAGGCGCGTGTTCATTAAGACGGGCGAACCAAGCGCGCACAAACCTTATGATCTCCTCTTTATTCAGATCAACACTCATTT
>JAPLLV010000022.1 GCA_026387405.1 Candidatus Omnitrophota bacterium | reverse complement strand
AGTATCCTTGTCCAAAAAGAACATGATAGTAGAGGTATCAGAACTTAACAAGGTTACAGAAGAACTATTATTTTTTTGCTCTACCTCATAATGAGCTATGTGGTTTCCATTTTCACCCATCACTTCAATGTCTTTTAAGGTTCCGTCGTTATTATGGCTGGCCATAAAGTTTAAACTGGCGCTTCCGGAAATTCCCTTGTTCCCGCTTTCGTCCGAAGAATATTTCTGTTCTTCCCCGGGATTGTCGCGCTGCGATTTTTCTGCGACTAACGAGAGCTCATATTCGAATTGGGCATCCCGCTGAACCGGCTTATATTCGGTTTCTTGAGGGCTTATAACAGCCGGAATATATGCCGGGTATTCTGCAGCAATACCATTGCTACTCCGGCAGAATAATGTGTAAACTGCGGCGTAAAAAAACACAGCTAATATTCTTTTAAAACACATTTTTTTCATCTGGATAGTTTCTATCTCGCATACTTTTATAAAGTCTTTTAAAAAAAATAAATAAAAAATCCACAGGGTCAGAATCCATGTGGATAAAATTACACTACCTCCAATATTATTATAAAAAATCTGTTACTTCATAACCTGACCCTGGTTACAGTCAAAGTATATGCTATGGCTCAGGTTGTTTCAAGGCACAAAAAGGCCTTTTGGGAAAGCCCTTTCAAATAGTTTTATTAGATGAGGCAGGTTTTTTAAAAATACATAAGCATAATAATCACAAAAGGTTATGTAATAAAATATGCTTGGGAGATGTTGTCTTGCAGGATGGAAATAAATATTTATTAGAAATGCTTTTTAATAAATTCAGAGGTCTGGGAGAGAAGCTTGAAGATGCCTTTTGCCTTGGCAGCATCAAGCGTTCCCAGACCGCAGGCGGGACTGAGCATGAGGCCTTCGGTCAACAATTCTCTTTTTACGCCGTGGGCGATAAGCCTTTTGAAACCTTCTTCTATTCTTTCAACCAGTAATTCAGGGGTTTGACTACCGTCAAATTCCTGGGTCGGCACAACCCCCCAGCAGATGATCCCGCCCCTTTGCAAGAAGCCTTTCAGATCATCGGCGTAGAGCACGAACTTATCCTGATAGCTAAAGGCATCAAAATTGATAATATCTATGCCCGGGACATCCGTAAATATCGACCAATCGGTATTGCCGCAGCAATGCACGCCTATATACACATCTTCAGATCTTATGGCAGCGGTGAATTCTTCCAGGACGGAAACCACTGTTTCTCTGGTTATGGGAGTGAAGCCTGATCCGAAACATCCCAGGTACGGTTCATCGAAAAACAAAATTATCTTTTTACCGAATTTCCGGAAAGTCTTTATCTGCCAGAGGGCTTTCATCCCTAAACCCTTGGTGATCGCCTGCATAAAAACAGTATCGTGCAGCAAGGCCTTACCCGCCTCATCCTGGATACCTGCCGCAAAGGTAAATGGCCCGGTAACGTGGCACTTGATGAATTCGATATCCGGGTAATCGCTTTTTTCCAGGCGCTCATAAAAAGAATGTAATCCCCTGGCAAAATCAGGGGTTATTTTAAAATGATCCGTATCATTCTCTATAATATGAGCGTAGAAAACCTCCAGCTCATTTTCTTTGCGCTGGGGGTCAAAGAAAACTCCGTTACGGCTCATCCTTATGCAGGGGAGATTTTCGCTGAATTGCGCTACCATCCCCTCGCGGGGATCGCGTTTGGGCAGCTGCGGCCAGAAGGGAACCTGAGGACAATATTTAAAAACTAGGTCCAGGGCCTGGTTAGCATCAACGCAAGGAAGGCTGCCTATACCCGTAGGCAAAACTCTCGCCTTGATCATACCTTTTCCCGCCTGAGCATGCCGCTGGGCCCCATCTCTGTTATCTCTTCTATCTTCACCTTAAAGACCACGAATGTATCCGCGATAGAAAGCTCATAGTTCCCGTGGCGTTTACCCTTGGTTACCCCTTCGATGATCCGTTTGGTGGAAAGGTCAACCTGCCTCTGCAATAATTCCTTGGCTATAGCTTCGTATTCCGAACCCGCCTCTATTACTTCCACCCGGCCGTTTATCTGATAACCCACCAGCGTATTGGTATCCACAAAAGAGAGGGATGCCTGCGGGTTACTGTGCAGGTTAGTAAAGGTCCTGCCGATAGTATAATCTATAAGATAGATAAAATTACCCTCTATTTTAAGCAAAAATTTAGGCGCAGCATTAGGCCGGCCGTCAAAATCGCAGGTGGCCACGCTGATGAATTCCCGGTCCTCTAAGAGCTCAATTATCTTTTTGTTGATCATGTTAATCCCGGTAGATTGAATCCTGTAATTTCCTTCATTTTTTGCGCCGCCAGTTCATGCGAACGTTTGATTGCCCTATTATAGACATCCTTCAAGGCTTTTTCAAGGCTATCTTTCTCTAAATCGCCTTGGATGCGCAGATCCTGGACTTCCTGAGAACCGTTCATGGTGATCTTCACCAGGCCATCTATGCTTGAGATCTCAAAAGTAACAGCCTCAAGCTTTCGCTTGAGCTCCTCGGCCTTCTTCTTTATATCCAGCAATTCCTTCATCTTATCGAACATTTGACATCCTTTCTTGCTTGCGAACCCATCTCGTCATTGCGATCCGCCGAAGGCGGAGAAGCAATCCCAATGCACCTACCGGTTTTTTCGCCCAGGTCGTACTTGTGCTACTTTAGGTGACGTAAGTACTTGACCTTCCCCCTCTTAGTAGACAGATTGTTAAGTTAGACCCGTCCCGGTTATTCCTAATATTTTCTTGAGATGTTTACGGAACAATTTCCAGATAATAAGTATGATTATAATTTCGATGCTATTGGCTACAGCAGTACCTTTAGAACTTATAACATCGGCAATAATCGTAAAAATACCTCTTAGCACCGCGTAACCCAATATAATATCAGTCCACAGCACCACATCTTTTTTTAGTAAGAATAATTTGTAAAGATAGAATAAAGATATGGCAATATCAAGAAGGAGAAGAACTACAGCAATAATATTAAGAACAGCGTGATTTCCATAATAGGACCGTAACCCCCGCAGGGGAAGCGACGTGAGAGCCAATAACTCGATGGCTACGCTTAAAATAAAAAATACTATAATTAGCCATACGTATATTGTTTTTTTCATTTGATCGTCTCCTATCTAATGACTAGGTTGTTAAAATAGACTCGTCAACTTTTCATACTCAAAAGGGCTCAAGTCGCTTAATAATACTACTTCCGAACAATGTAATTAATACGGCTATTTTGAGCGAATAAAGATTTTGGTTGTTTTAGTTTGCGAGGGATGTTGTAAGCGTGTATTAGTCCGCCACAGTACTTTGGCGGACACACGCGAACAATATCCCGAAACAAACTAAAGAACAATAAAATCAATAGCCTAAGCTTTCTCCCACCAGAATAACTTTCAATCTATCCGGCGTAACCTCGGCCTCGATGATCAGTATCTGGCAGCACATCCTTTTATATTCGGGGAAGAGACAGACTTCTTTCCTGCAGACGCTGTCCTTAAGGCAGGCGCCGGCCCAGTTAAGGCGTTTACAGTTTAAGGGCGTGGCGTGTTCCCTGGCCCTCTTTAAAGCCGCATCTAAATTCGGGGTAATCTTATTTATGCCGCAGGTCACGATAACCTTTGGCGCATAAGCGATCCCGGCAATGCGGTTGCCGTAGCCGCTAAAAAACACCAGCTCTCCTGTCTGGCTCAAGGCATTGGCGCTAGCAAGGTATACGTCTGCCTGGCTGCCCAGCTTACGCAGATTTAAGCTCTCATCGCGGCTTATCCCGGCAAGATAAGGGTCAAAAACCTTATTGCCTCTCTCCTTTAAGCGTTCCACGATCTCCAATTCTCCCAGTGTCATCGAGCCGGAAAACCCTACAGACAGGGACTGAGGAACAAATTCCAGTATCTTCCGGGCTGCCTCTTCCCTATCCTGACAATAGACAGCATGGATATTGCGTTTCTGCCAGGCGGCGATCAAATCTTTGATTTTCTTATCCATTAAATGAGCACACAACTTACGGAACGAAGTGAACGTAAGTTGTCTGTGCGAATTTATCCCGCCGTTCGGCGTGTTTTGTATTTACAAACACGCCAGGCGGGAACTACTACTGTCTCCTCATCAGTTGCCGGGACAACTCTGAATGCAACTTCTTAAGCCCGGGACTGACTACAACCGGATATTTATATTTAGGAAATACCTCGAGCAACGCGGTAGAAAAACGCGCTAAATTATCCTTAACCGAACATCGTATTCTATCCAAAGAAGGGATATTGTAAACAACATTACCTTTATCCACTACCTTTATCAATAACGGCCTACCCGGTATTTTTTCCTTTTCCAGGGCCAATACGTCTTTTATAAACTTCCCGTTTTTATCTTGCTGCCTTATGACCTGCTTCCTCCCCGGGTAAGTGGCTTTCGCTTTACTTAATTTCATCGTAGGCAGAAATCTTCCTGCGCCATCCGTAACTTCACTCAGCTTATAAATCACATCCAGGCTCGGGGCGTCTGTGCTTACTCCCATATTGGTTCCTACCCCGAAACTATCCACGCATGCTCCTCTTTTCAATAATTTTTCTATCTTGAACTCATCGAGATTTCCGGTGGCCAAAATCTTAACATATTCCAAACCTGCCCGGTCAAGCATTTTTCTGGCGAGCTTGGATAATGAAACGATATCCCCGCTGTCCAGGCGTATCCCCAGGAGACGGTGGCCTTCACATTTAAGCTCGAGGCCCACGCTAATAGCGTTCTTGATCCCTTCTTTTACATTATAGGTATCCACGAGCAAAATGGACTTATCGGGAAAGGTCCGGACATAGCTTAAGAAACTATCCTTCTCTTTCTTGAATGCCGCGACAAAGGAATGCGCCATGGTGCCGCTGACAGGTATATTGTATAATTTTCCGGCCAGGACATTGGATGTCCCCTGGCAGCCTGCGATATAGGCACAACGCGCCACCTTGATCCCGGCCCAGGCCCCGTGCGTCCGGCGCAAAGAAAAATCAATGACGTCCCGGCCGCGGCCGGCGTTCACCACCCGGGAAGCCTTTGAGGCGATCATCGTCTGTAAATTAACCGTATTTAAAAAATAGCTTTCAATAAGCTGGGCCTCGATAATAGGCGCGGTTACCCGCACCATCGGTTCCTGGGCGAAGAATATCTCTCCTTCAGGGATCGCCCAGATATCGCCCCGGAACCTGAAATTACGCAGGTAACGCAGGAATTCATCCGAGAAGATCTTTTTGCTCTTTAAAAAGGATATATCGTCTTTGGTGAATTTCAGCTGGCGTATATACTCTAATAGATCCTCCAGTCCGCAAGAGACTAAATAGGCCCGGTTTGGCGGAAGGGCGCGGACGAATAAATCAAATGTAGCCCAGGATTTTTTCTTATACAGAAAATAGCTCTGGGACATGGTAAACTCGTATAAGTCTACCAGGAGAGAAAGATTTTCTTTCATAGTGTTGTCTGGATTAGTAGTCATTGCGAGCGACCGCAGCCGAAGCCGCGAGCGAAGCGTGGCGGGAAGCAATCACGCTTTAGATTGCTTCGCCCCTTCCCTGCCTGCCGGCAGGCAGGGGGGCTCGCAATGACGACTTGAATTCAAGAGTTGATTTATTCTGCCAACAGGTACTTATATTCGTCCGGAGAAAAGGAATTTACCTTGGCCGCGACACGGCCCTTTTTATTTATAATGACATAGGTAGGCACGCCCAGCACCTCCAGGGCATTGGTAATCTTCATATCCTGGTCCAGAAACAGATCCAATTTTATTCCGTTGGCATTGCGGTAGCTCTCAACCTTACGCGCATCTTCTCCGGCATCTACTGCCAGTATTTCCCATCCATCTTTTTTCAAATTATCGTATTTGGTATTAAGCGCCTGTATCTCTTTGCGGCAGAAAGGGCACCAGGTAGTCCAGAAGAACAATACCACCGGCTGCTTATCGCGAAAGCTTGCCAGGCTCACCGTGTTCCGGCTGAGGTCGCTAAAGGTAAAATCCAATACCTCGCCCTGATTAGAGACGGCTTCTTTATTCTGCGCGCAGGCCGCGGTTAAAAACGAAAGAAACACCAAGGCGATTACGGACTGAAGGTATTTTTTCACGCTACATCCTCCTTATACCCGTATAGACAAAATATAAGCCGATCGATATCAAAACAATAGCGCCGATTTTTTGTATATAATCAAGCCATCTACCGGATTTCGGCAGGTTAACAATTATAGAACTAAAAGTGCCTACGACTATAAGCAAGGTACCCATACCAAAGGCAAAGGTAAATAATAAAGTGGCGCCATAGACGATATTAGTTTTAGTGGTCAAATAAAATAGGATCGTTCCCAGCACCGGGGTAAGGCACGGTGAAGCAACCAGCCCCGAACTTAATCCCAGGACAAAAGTAGAAAAGTAACCCCTCTTTCTTATTACCGGTGGACGGAAAAAATGCGGTAAGTAGAGGGCAAATAGATTCAACATGGATAATCCGAAAATAACGATAATAATACCTACGATAATATAGGTAGCCGGATGCGAACTTATCCTGCCGAAAAACATCCCGGTCAAAGAAGCCATCAGCCCCAGTATGGAATAGGTAAGCGCAATACCTGTTACATATACCAGGCTCAAACTGAAGCCCTTGGCCTTTGAGCCGCTGGAACTGGCGCCGATGAAACTAGCGGTAACCGGGATAAGCGGGTACAGGCAAGGGGTAAAGCTGACCGCCACGCCGGCAAAAAATACTTTTACAAGATCTATGATGTTACCCGACAGATTCATTGATCCATTCCAGATAGGCCTTATCGCCGCATACAATCGGCAAAGCAATAATCTCCGGCACCTCGTAACTATGCAGGGATTTGATCAATTTGGCTATTTGCTTAAATTTTGATTTTTTCGATTTTATAACCAGGAGCGACTCCCTGGCATGATCGACTTTTCCCTGCCAGCGAAAGAAGGAATCTATCTTGTCTGTAATATTAACGCATGCAGCGAGTTTTGCAGAAAGCAGTCTTTTGGCAATCCTGCCTGCCTCTTTTTTGTTTGCGGCAGTGACGAAAATCACGATATACATCTTTCCTCCGCCGTCATTGCGAGGAGGCACACAGTGCCGACGAAGCAATCACGTTTAGATTGCTTCGGTCGCTCCGCTCCCTCGCAATGACCACACTGTTTAGTTATCTGGCCAACCTTTTAATCAACTCACCAATACGCTGGCCAAATCTGGCGCATTCTTTAATGCTGCGCGCGTCAGGCGCGCCGATGGCCACCGGCCCGTAATGGTCGCCCTGTGGGTCACCCTGGATGATCATACCATGGATCAACATCGCATTCAATATATCCAGGATCGTAGTCTCGTTGCCTCCGGCAATGTTGGCGCTGGAAGCGAACGCCCCGCCTATTTTACCTTCCAGCTTTCCGTGGAACTTTACCGTTTCATCGAGGAGCTTCTTGATCTCTGCGCTCATCGTGCCGTAATATGTAGGCGAGCCTATGATAATAGCGCCGTATCCTAATAATTCATCTGCCGAAGTCTCATTAACCGCCTTGACGTCTACCTCTACCCCCTCTTTGTGAATTCCTTCGCCGATCAATTGCGCCATCTTCTTGGTGTTGCCGCTTCTTGAATAATAAATTACCAGCGCTTTAGCCATAGTTAGCTCCCTGCCCAGAAAGGGCGTACCCGCGCAATTTTCGCCGCGAGGCGAACACTGGCCCAATTCCAATCTGGGCCAGGCGCCCTATTAGCGCGGGGTGCCTTGTTCATCTATCCTTATTGATTTAAGCCTTCCGAACTGCGCGCATATATCAAAGACGGCCGTGGGGTCTTCAGTGAGGATCTGGACCTTAAAATGCCTCGCCCGCTCGGCATCATTCTGGGGTACGGAGAACACTTCCAAGTTTTCTCCGAATTCCAAAAGAGATTCTTTGATGACATCCGGCGTAGTTTCGTTGGTGCTCAAAATAAATTCCAGGGAATAACGCAGCATTGATTATCTTAACATTATCACGGAAATCATCCTGCCGCAAGCAGCGCCGTGGCGGCGATACGAGAAAAATTCATCCTGGCGACAGGAGGTGCAGATTCCGCAATCCGAAATATGGTTGGGTTTTACGCCTGATTCCAAGACCTGCTTTTTGTTTATCAGGATGATATCTAAATAATAGCGGCTATCTTTCATCTTCAGGCCATAATTAAAATTATCTTTCAAATCTACGCCTACCTCATAACAACAATCCCTTATCGCCGGCCCAAAGCCGACGAATAATTCCCCGGGCCGCGAGTTGAATTTATCTTGCATGAGGCGGATGGCCTTGGGGGTGATCTCCTGTTCGGTGCCGCGCCTGCCGGCATGCACCAGGCCCACTGCGGGCCTTTGAGGGTCAAATAAGAAAATAGGCAGGCAGTCCGCCGTGAATATGGCCAGCGGCAGATTACGTTTATCTGTGAGGAGCGCGTCTGTATCATCCAAGGCGGTATCGTGCTCCAGGGCGCCCTTACCTTTATCGGGTTCGCCGGCCCATCTAATGCAGTCCCCGTGCACCTGCTTGGCGCAGACCAGATCCCTGTACTCAATGCCAAGCCCATCCAAAAAAACCTTGCGGTTAAGAAGGGCGCCTTGGGTCTGGCCAAGGGTGAGCGACATATTATAAGGTTTCCCGCTCGTGGCGCAGACTAACCCCGGGTAACTAAAAATCATGCTTACGCCTTTTCTTCTATCTGTTTAGAATCCTGGATATTGGAGAGTTTATCGGAGAATTTATCCAGCTTGCGCTGGCCGTCTTCATACTTGCGGTTGGCATTGGCCAGGTGCCCGCCAAGAAGAGAAAAATCTTCTCTGAATTTATTGATCTCTACTGAAAGCATACCCAGGTTCTTCAGTATCTCTTTGGCGTTCTCCTCTACCTTCAGTCCTTTAAGCCCCAAACAGATCACCTGCAGATAGGCATAAAAGGTATTCGGGGAGACTGGGATGACCTTCCTAGATAAACAATAACCCAAGAGGTCTTCTTTGATCACCACCTCGTAGTAGATATTCTCCGCCGGGATGTACATCAGCGCGAAATCATAGGTATTTTCCTGGGGCAGGATATACTTGGAGGCGATCTCGTCAACGCGGTATTTTATGTCCTGATTGAACTTCTTGCGAAAGGCGTTCTTTTCCTGTTCATTCTCCGTGCCCTGCAGCTTCTGGAAATTTTCTAAACTGAACTTTGCGTCCACCGGGACCAGGCGCTCACCCAGGCGGATCACCGCGTCCACGGCATCCTGGTTTTTAAAGCGGTATTGTACCTGGTAATGCTTAGCCGGTAAGATCTGCGAAAGCAGGTTCTCAAGGAGCGTTTCCCCCATTACGCCCCTGAATTTGGGGGCGCGTAAAAGATCCTGCAGGCTGGTTATATCTTTACTGATCTCGTAGATCTGGCGGTTGGTCTCCTCCAGCTTCCCCAGCTTCTCCTGGACGTTGCCGAATATAGCGGTGGTATTGCCTAAATTTTGTCCGATGACTTTATTGGCCTCCTGGATGGCCTGGGTCATCTGGTTCAGGCGCTCATTCACCTGTGAGGAAATCTTCAGCACGATGACGATGATGACCAGCGATAAAACCAAAAACAGTAATCCTATTAACCAGAACATAGGTTTATTATATCACTCCCCTCCGGCTTCTTAAAGCAAATAATCTTTTTTTATCCTCTGCAGGCTGCGGAAGATATTCTTCTTTACCTCGGGACAGGACTTCTCCAGGTCTTTGAGTATCTCGGTCATCTTGGTGCGGCGGGAGGTGATGGAATTCGGACACACGCACTTGTGGTGCGGAAAATCCGCCTCTTTGACAAAACGCACGATCATATCTTCTTCGGTATAAGCCAGGGGCCGGATGATCACTATTTTACCGCCGAATAAAAGCTGTTTTGGCGCCATAGCGGATATTTCGCCGTGAAAGAACAGGTTTAAAAGCATGGTCTCCACGATATCATCGTGATGGTGTCCCAGGGCAACCTTGGTGCAGCCAAAACGGTCAGCGACTTCAAACAGGGCCTTTCTCCTATTCCAAGAACACCAGAAACAGGAGATATCCTCGCGGGTCTTTCCCTTAAGGATGTCAATCTTTTCTATGTGGTAATTTATTTTATTCTTCTTAAAATACTCGGCTAAAATCTTGGGGTGCTGGCAGGGATAACCCATATCGACATGCACTGCCAGGATCTCGTATTTGATGGGTACAAAACTGCGGCGGTCATCCAGAACCCGTAGCAACGTCAGACTATCCTTGCCGCCGGAAACTGCAACCAGGACCTTGTCGCCATCGGCAAGCATCTGGTAGTCCATGATCGCCTTACCGACTCTTTTAGAAATATAGAATTCATGGCCTTGCAGAACCGACATTTTGTCCTATGTTTTAGACCGTTTCTATTTTACTTCTTTAATACCAAGGAGTTACGCTAGAACTGTCCCCAGGGGACACTTCTATCAGAACTTATTCTCTCCCATAGGGTTATTTAGAAACGGTCTTAAAATAATTGTCTTATAGAACTGGAATTAAAATAAAAAAGCAGCAATATCGGCAGGCACAGGCTAATAATAAATACCGGGACTATGCCTCTTTGAGAAAAAATGGCGATCAGGCTAAGAGCCATGTTGAGGGACAAAAGGATGTTCAGTCCTATTAAAGCCCATTTTTTAAACCTATAAACATTCCAATAGATGGCCAGCCCTGCCAGGCCAAATATTATCACCATAATATTAGATTGCGCAAATCCTCCCACGACAGATATCAACGAACCGATGCAACCCAAAGCGATCAAGACCTGCGCAAAAACCGGCCATTTTTTTGTATCCATTTGTATCCTCCCAAGATTGAAATATTCGGAGATCCCCCTTTAGGCCCTGCCGGAATCAATGACCATCTGGCGGATCTGGCTGTTCACCGGATGCTGCAATAAGTCTTCCAGCGGAATCGGCATGATGAGTGACCAGTTCTTGTCGCTGGTAGTGCCGGGGGTATTGATCCTATATTGGTAAGGATCGCCCTTTAATATATCGGTTAAACCCAAATAATCGGTGATCAGCTGTATAGAAAATATTGATTTGGAATTCATAACTATCCTTAACGCGGCGGCAAGTATCTCCGCGTCGCCCTTTTCGCGCATCGGGCCGGCCAGGCCCATCTTCTTCCAGAGCTTTTCTTTTTCCCGGTAAGAATTTTGATACATCTCGACAAAATCCATAAGCTCGCTGCCTTTTCTTCCCAGAACCCCCACCAGCTTATCAACAGAATCAACGCTGCTCAACCAGCGCAGCCTGCCATGCCGGGAGAGGCTCATATCAAACAACTTATCCTTGATGTTATTATAATCCGCTCTTCCTGCGCACTTTCTGATAAAAAGCGCTTCGTCCACGGTCCCTGCCTCATTCTCCCACCAGGCCAGCCAATTTGTAGTATCGTGAGTAGATAACATCGCCGCTGAAATGGCGCGATACTCCTTGGGTTCCAGAAAATCGTGTTTCGTTTTCCAATCCTTGGCCCAGCGCTGCACGTCATTGCCGGGTATTCCCAGTTCTGTCAGCGACTCAGTGCAGGTCTTAGGGATCACGCCTAAATCCTCGGCGCACAAAAGCATCCTGGTATTATCCAGGACCAGGGATAATATATTTTTACCGTGCTCCTTCCACTTATTCTCATCGCGCGGGTCAAAAAATCCGTTTAGACCCTGGTTCTCCAAAGGCTCGTTATAGGGAATAGTCCAGATGCGGAATAAACCCACCACGTGATCGATGCGCAAGATATCATAGAAATTCTCGGCGTACCTTAACCTTTCTTTAAGATAAATATAGCCATCCCCTGCGATCTTCTCCCAGTTATAAGGCGGCATGCCCCAGCGCTGCCCCCTGGCGCAATACATATCAGGCGGAGCTCCGGAGGCGAATTCCAACTTAAAGAATTCCGGGTGCTGCCACACATCCGCGCTATCACGGGAAACAAGGATCGGCAGATCCCCTTTTATCAGCACTCTCCGGGAGTTTGCGTAGGCTTTCGACTGCTTAAATTGGCGAAAGATCTGCCATTGCATCCATATGGTAAAGGCGATCTCATCTTCATGCTCTTTTTGAAAATCTAGAAGCGCGCCTTTGTCGCGAAACCGGTAAGGCTCTTCCCAGTCGTACCACGGCCGGCCTGAGAATTGTCTTTTTAAAACCTTGTAAAGCGCGAAATCCTTAAGCCAATAAAGGTTATCTTCCTGAAAATGCGACAGTTGCGCGTCATGACGGTTCTTTTCTTTCAGGAATATTTCCTTCAAGAGCGCGCCCTTCGCCTCTTTAATCCTATAATCAAGATACGGTCTTGCGCAAGGAAAAGCCCTTTTCGTATCTTCGATCTTGACCTTGAATTCTTTTGTTTGCGCCGATTTAAAAGCTTCCAGCGATAGGTATGCCGGCTCCAGGGCGAAGGAACTTACCGCATCATAAGGGCAATTAGTATAACCCATCTCGTTCATGGGTAAAAGTTGCACGATAGATTGTTCAGTGCTCTTTGCCCAATCAACGACCAAGCGCAAGGTTAGCAGGTCTCCGATGCCAAGAGAATCTTTAGAATAAACGCAAGATAGCGGAGCCAGGACGCCCGCCCTTCTCTGTACGCCTAAACTCTGCCATTTGTCTTTTGATGCGGAATTAAAGAGGATTTCTTCCATGGGTTGTGGGGACATAATATTATTAAACCAACGTCATTGCGAGGGAGCGAAGCGACCGAAGCAATCTAAAACGTGATTGCTTCGCCCCTTCGGGGCTCGCAATGACGAGATGTTATCTGCCCAAAATAATAAAAACTATCCTGTCAGCCCAGAATAACGAAGCAAGGGCCGCCATTGCCAGGAACGGGCCATAAGGTATGGTATGGTCCTTCTTTACCAGGAGGTTGACGATACCTACAATTGCCCCAAAAAACGGCGCGAGGAAAAAAGTTACTATTGCGGCCTTCCATCCCAAAAACGCTCCGATCATCGCCAATAACTTCACGTCTCCTCCGCCCATAGATTCGGTTTCACCCTGTATGGGGGGCCTTTTGAGCAGCCTGAAATATATAAGATCAAACATAAATCCGGTGAGATATATAATACCGCCGCCGATAATAATACCCAGCAAAGAATTAAGCATCGGCCTAAAGTTCCATACAAAAGGATTCAACCCGATCCCCCTGATAGTGCTTAAGACAAAACCCACGACAATACCGCCCAGAGAGATCTCATCGGGGATAATGCGATGTTTGATATCTACGAAGGTCGCAATTATTAAACCGGCCGTCAAAACAATGGGATCCTTTTTTTGCAGTGCGGGCAATTAGAGCTAGGCCAGACTACGGATTCCCCTTGAGGCATCCTGTGAATGCAGACATTTAAAAAACTGCCTACCATCGCGCCTAAGATAAAAACCACTATGCCTGTGATCATTTGTACACCACCTCCGTTAAGGCCTGTCGCATCGCTTCCAAAGGGGCCGAATTGGCAGTCCATATTTCAAAGGATAGCGCCCCTTGATATAAAAGCATACCTAATCCGTTTGCGGTTTTTAAGCCCTTCTTGCCGGCACTACTTAAGAGCTTTGTCTCCCTGGGGTTGTAGATCAGATCATAAACCAGTAAATCTCTATGCAGCAAATCTTGCGCTACCAGACAAGGGTCGCCTTCTTTCATACCTATAGGAGTGGCGTTAACCAAGAGATCGCTCTCGGGGATTTTTAAATCTGCGACTGAATCAGCGGCGTAAAAAACCGTATCCCACAAATTATTTTTGAGTTGCTCAAGAAGAAGCCGGGCTTTAGCAATATCGATGTCAAACAAGGATATTTTCTTCACCCTTTCTTTAGCTAAATACACCGCTATTGCCCTGGCCGCCCCGCCGGCGCCTATAATAGCGACGGTTTTGTCCTGAGGCTTGAAATCCAGGTCAGCTTTTAGGTGTTTGAGAAAACCTTCTCCGTCGGTATTAAAGCCTTCAAGCAGACGGCCTGCTACTTTGATGGTATTGACGGCTCCTATCATCCGCGCCTCGTGAGAAACCTTTGCCAAAAAAGGGAGCACTTTCTCCTTGTAGGGGACCGTCACATTAAGCCCAAAGATACCTTCGTTGGCTAAGGAAACCAAAAAGGGCCCAAGCTCTTGCGCTTTTTTTTCGAAATAACGGTATTCGGCATCAATATGGAGGACGCGGAAGGCCGCGTTGTGCATGGCGGGAGAAAAACTATGCTTGACAGGATACCCTAAGACTCCGTAGATTTTGGGCTTCACTTAGAAGCTTTCGATTTTATTCAGGGCATTTAAATACGCCCTTATTGAGGCCTCGATGATATCGGTTGATGAACCGCGGGCCGTTACCACCCTGCCTTTGGCTTTCAGCTTCACACCCACCTCTCCGAGCGCGTCTTTTCCCTTGGTTACCGCTTCGATACGATAATCCTGTAATTCACCTTTTACGCCGGTAATCTTATCAATTGCCTTATAGCAGGCATCTACGGGGCCGTCGCCGTTAGAAGTCGCGGCGAGAGACTTATTCTTGTATTTTAAAGTTACTGTGGCGCTGGGCGTGATCTTGGTGCCGGAATTTATTTCAAAGGCCTCTAGCCCAAAGATAGGCTTAATCAGCCTGATCTCATCATCGACTATAGAAATAAGGTCGTCATCGAAAATAGTCTTCTTCTTATCTGCCAGGGCCTTAAAGCGCACCGTTATCTTATCCAGCTCTGCGTCGTTCAATTTGAGACCTAATTCCTTAAGGCGTTCGCTTAAGGCATGCCTTCCCGAATGCTTGCCTAACACAATCCCTGTGCCGGTGAACCCCACGTCTTCCGGTTTCATGATCTCGTAGGTAGAACGCTCCTTTAATACCCCATCCTGGTGGATCCCGGATTCATGCCTGAAGGCATTGCCTCCTACGATCGCCTTATTCGGCGCCACCACAAAACCGGTAAGCTTACTCACCAGGCGCGAGACCTTATAAATCTGGCGGGTATCAATGCCGGTCGTAACGCCGGCGAAAATATCTTTGCGCGTTTTTATGGCCATAACGGTTTCTTCCAGGGAGGCGTTGCCGGCGCGTTCTCCTATACCGTTTATGGTACACTCTACCTGCCGCGCGCCGTTTCTCACCGCGGCTAAAGAATTAGCCACTGCCAGGCCCAGATCATTGTGGCAATGCACAGAGATGACCGCCTTATCTATATTAGGGACATTCTCTCTGATGGCGCGGATCAGGCTGCCGTACTCCTGGGGATCGGTATACCCGACGGTATCCGGGATATTCACGGTTGTCGCACCGGCGTCTATCACAGACTCAACCACTCTAAATAAAAAACGCGCCTCGGTGCGCGTGGCGTCCTCCGGAGAAAACTCTATGTCTGGACAGGATCTTTTAGCGTAAGAGACCGACTCGACTGCCAGGCGCAGGATCTCGTCTTCGGCTTTTTTCAGCTTATACTGCATGTGGATCTTAGAGGTAGCCAGAAACACATGGATGCGCGGGCGCTTTGCGTATTTTACGCCTTCGCTTGCGGCATCGATATCCGCTTTTATGGCGCGCGCCAGGCCACAAACCACAGGCCCCTTCAGACACCTAGCGATCTGCTTCACGGATTCAAGGTCACCCTGGCTTGAGACAGGGAAACCCGCCTCGATCACATCCACCCCCAAATCGCAAAGGGCGTGGGCGATCTCCAATTTCTCTGCCGGATTCAGGCTTGCCCCCGGCGCCTGCTCTCCGTCGCGCAACGTCGTATCAAATATGATTATCTTTTCCATAATTAATAACTATTTCTTCATTGATTTAGGCATGCCACTGGCGCTTATGCCTAAATCACCCTGTGCTATGCACAGGGCCTACTTCTTCATCCAGGGCATCATATTTCTTAGCTCTTGCCCCACCTGCTCTATCCTATGCTCATCGCCTGCCTTGAGCAAACTATCAAATTTCTGCCTGCCGGTCTCATTCTCCTTGATCCATTCCCGCGCGAATTTCCCGCTTTTGACTTCTTTTAAAATCTTCTTCATGGTCTTGCGGGTCCGCTCATTGATAATCATCGGGCCGCGCGTAAGATCACCATAACAGGCAGTATTGGATACGCGTCTGCGCATGCCGCTGATGCCGGTCTCCTGGATCAAATCCGTGATCAGCTTTAACTCGTGCAATACCTCAAAATAGGCGATCTCCGGCTGATAACCCGCATCCACCAAAGTGTCAAAACCGGCCTTGATCAATTCGGTTACCCCGCCGCAGAGCACTGCCTGTTCTCCGAAAAGATCGGTTTCGGTTTCTTCATCGAAAGTTGTCTCAATCACGCCTGCACGGGTAGCACCGATAGCCCGGGCATAGGCAAGAGCCAGCTGTTTTGCCTGTCCGCTGGCATCCTGAAAAACCGCCACCAACGAAGGCACACCCTTACCTTCTTCGAACATCCTGCGTACCAGCGCTCCCGGACCTTTAGGCGCGATCATAAACACATCCACATTCTTAGGCGGCTTGATCTGCTTGAAACGGATATTAAAGCCGTGGGAAAAACAAAGGGCTTTACCTTTCTTTAGATTAGGCTTGATATTCTCCTTATAGACCTTAGCCTGGACATGATCCTGGGTAAGGATCTGGATGATATCTCCTGCCCGCGCTGCCTCGTCAACGGAAACCGGAACAAAACCATCTTTTTTAGCCTGTTCGAAATTGGTCGTCCCGGGGAGCTCGGAAACCACTACCCGCACCCCTGAATCCCTCAAACACAAGGCCTGGCCGCGTCCTTGAATACCATAACCGATGATCGCCACTGTCTTGTCTTTCAATAAACCCAGATCCGCGTCCTTGTCATAATAAATCTTTGCCATCACATCCTCCTTATGCAGTTACTTCTCGACTCGCTCCCTTCGGTCGCTCGCTCGAAGAATACATGTTATCGTTCGAGTGAACCCCGAGCGAAGCGAGGGGCGAATCGAGAACATTCGACTTATTGTGTTATCGCCATCCTACCGCTACGCACCAATTCTTTGATCTCAAACTCTTTCAAACCTTCCAGCAACTGCTTGACCTGTTCCTGATCACCCACGGCTTCGATAATCGCCGTGTTAGTCTTATGCTGGATCAACTTAGCCACATATTTATGCAAAAGCCCCTCGAGCTTAGCCTTCTCTTTCGCGGCACAGCCCACCTTAACCAGAATCAATTCCCGGTCCACATGTTCTTTCTTGGTGAAATCGGTAACCGTAACCACATCAATAAGCTTATTCAGCTGTTTCTTGATCTGTTCCAGTATCTTTTCATCTTTTACCTCAACCACAATAGTCATGTAAGAAATGGACGGATCGAGTGTTTCGCTCACCGATAAAGAGGCGATATTATAACCGCGCGCGCTGAATAAGCCGGCGACCCGCGCCAGTACTCCGAATTTATTCTCGACTAAGACCGAGATCGTATGCCTCATTATGCCAGCCCTCCGATAAGCTTATTAATGGCCTCGCCAGCCGGTACCATAGGGAAGACGTTCTCTTCCGGCTCGATCTGAAAATCAATAAATACCGTGTTTTCGGTTGAAATGGCCCTTTCAATTGCCGGGCGCACCTCTTCATTCCTGGTAACCCGGATGCCCACTGCCCCATAGGCCTCTGCGAGCTTGACAAAGTCCGGGTTATGCAGGCAGGTCTGAGAATAACGCTTTTTGTAAAAAAGCTCCTGCCATTGACGGACCATACCTAAATATCCGTTATTCAATATCGCCACCTTCACCTGGATATTATTGCAGACGCAGGTCGCCAGTTCCTGGATGTTCATCTGGATTGAGCCGTCACCGGCAATATCAAATACTATTTTGTCAGGCCGGCCTAATTTTGCGCCCATAGCCGCGGGAAAACCAAAACCCATGGTGCCTAACCCTCCTGAAGAAATGAAGGTGCGCGGCTGGGTATATTTATACCACTGCGCCGCCCACATCTGGTTTTGTCCCACCTCGGTAGTAATGATCGCAGTGCCGCCGGTCACAGCATCTATCTGTTCAATGACAAACTGCGGTTTTATCTTATCACCGTTCTTATAAGTAAGGGGGTGTTTTTTCTTCCAGGCCTCGACTATCCTTAGCCAATCCGAAGTATCTGACGCCCCTTTTATCTCTTCGAGCAACTGTCCCAGAATATTTTTCGCATCACCCACTATCGGGATATCCACTTTAACGTTCTTACTGATGGACGAAGGATCAATATCGATATGAATAACTTTCGCGCCGGGGGCAAAGGCATCGATCCTGCCGGTCACGCGGTCGTCAAAACGCGCGCCCACGGCGATGATCAAGTCCGAATCCATGGTAGCGTAATTGGCGTAGACAGTCCCATGCATCCCCAGCATCCCAAGGGCAAGTTTATGCGTGGCCGGAAATCCGCCGATACCCATCAGCGTCCAGGTCACCGGCGCCTGGATTCTTTCAGCTAATTCCTTTAATTCATGGTGCGCGCCGGCAGTAATGATCCCGCCTCCGGCATAGATCAACGGCTTTTTGGCCTGACGGATAAGCCTGGCTGCTTTTTTTATCTGCCCCGGGTGGCCAAAATACGTCGGTTTATAGCTGCGGATATTTACCTCTTCCGGCCAGATAAATTCTGTTTCCTGGAGCTGCACGTCAGAAGGCAGATCGATCAGCACCGGTCCGGGACGGCCGGTAGAAGCAATATAAAAGGCCTCGCGCGTAATGCGCGCCAGGTCCTTGACGTCTTTGACCAGATAATTATGTTTGGTCACGGGACGGGTGATACCGGTGACATCCGCCTCCTGAAAAGCATCGTTACCGATCAAAGAGGTCTTCACCTGACCGGTGATCGCCACCATCGGAATAGAATCCATATAGGCATTAGCTAACCCCGTAATAAGATTGGTCGCTCCTGGCCCTGAGGTTGCCACACAGACACCCACCTTGCCGGTTGCGCGGGCATAACCGTCAGCCGCGTGCGCTGCCCCTTGTTCATGACGAACCAGGATAAACTTGAAATCCGTATCATAAAGTTTATCAAAAAGCGGCAGGACCTGCCCTCCGGGGTAACCAAACATTACCTGTACCCCTTCGCGTTTTAAACATTCAAGTATAATTTCTGCTCCGGTCATTTTAGTCGTTAGTCGTTGGTCCCTGCCCGCCCCGTGTGTCCATTGGCAGGCGGGATTGGTCGTTAGTGGAGAATCGCACCTTTATCTGCTGAACTCACCAGTCTCGAATAACGCGCCAGATAACCGCTGGTGATCTTCGGCGCCACCGGCTTCCAGACTTTAAATCTTTTTTCTATTTCAGACTTGGTTAATTTCACTTCTAATTTTCTTTTCGGGATATCAATACTGATCATATCGCCGTCTTTTATAATGGCGATCGGCCCGCGCCTTGACGCCTCAGGCGAGACATGTCCAATGCAAGGGCCTTTGGTGCCTCCGGAAAACCTGCCGTCGGTGATCAAGGCCACGGACTCAGCTAATCCCATCCCTACAATGGCCGACGTGGGAGCGAGCATTTCGCGCATACCCGGTCCGCCCGCTGGGCCTTCATAACGGATAACGATCACCTCGCCGCCTTTGATTTTTCCGCTAAGGATTGCCTGCATCGCCTCTTCTTCGCGGTTAAAGACCTTTGCCCGGCCGGTAAATTGCATCATATTTTGCGAAACTGCGGCCTGTTTTACCACTGCCCCGCCCGGAGCAATGTTGCCATATAAGACGGCAATGCCGCCCTGTTTATGATATGCCTTCTCGATGGGACGGATAACCTCCTGATCAAAGATCGTTGCCTTATCGGCAATTTCAAACGTCTTATCGCCGCTTACATTCAACGTATTATTAAGATTCTTCTTTAGCCTCTTTAACACCGCCGGGATCCCGCCGGCATACTCCAGATCCTCCATAAAATGCTCACCCGCAGGTTCGATATTGGTAATGTGCGGGATATTCTTGCTGATCCGGTCAAATGTCTTTAAATCTAAAGGAATGCCTGCTTCATGGGCAATAGCCATCAGATGTAAAACCGTATTGCTTGAACCGCCCAGGGCCATATCCACCGCGATCGCGTTCTCAAGCGACGCTTTAGTAATGATCTTACGGGGAGTAATGTTCTTCTCGACCAACTCCACAATACACTCACCCGTTGCCTGCGCGATCCTGCGTTTCTTAGCCGAGACTGCCAAGGCTGTGCCGCACCCCGGCAAAGACATCCCCATAGTCTCGGTAATGCAGGCCATGGTATTGGCGGTATACAAACCCTGGCAGGAACCCGCGCCTGGGCAGGCCTCCATCTCAAGACACATCAATTCCTCTTTTGAAATATCGCCTTTTTGCGCGCGGGCCAAGGCCTCAAAGGTATCGTGCACAAAAGCCAATTTCCTTTTATTGTAGCGTCCGGAAAGCATCGGCCCGGCAGTAATGATAATCGCCGGGATATTCAAACGGGCTGCGCCCATAAGCATGCCCGGAGTGATCTTATCGCAGTTAGTCAGACAGACAATCCCGTCGAGTTGATGCGCGTTGCAGACGGTTTCAATGGTATCAGCCACGATCTCGCGCAAGGCCAAAGGATAACACATGCCCAAATGCCCCATAGCAATACCGTCGCAGATACCCGGCACGCCAAAGAAAAACGGAACGCCCCCGCCGTAACAGATGCCGCGCTCGATAAAACGCTCGAGATCCTTCATCCCGATATGTCCCGGGATCAGGTCCGTGGAAGAAGTCGCGACCCCGATAAAAGGCCGGTCGAGGTCTTTTCTGCCTAAACCCGTGGCATGCAATAATGCGCGATGCGGAACCCGTTCAATGCCTTTTTTTATTATATCGGATCGCATATAGCACTCCTTTGATCAGCTTGTTTTAGCGTTTAGCGGATAGCGTTTAGCGTAGAGATTTCACTAAACGCTATACGCTCTACGCTATACGCTAATTAGTCGGCACCCTCTCCATCATGCACCACGCCTGATTTTTCCTGGCGCTTGCGAGTAATCACTCTTTTTAAACTCGCATACTTATCCACCAGGTGTTTATTGTTCAAGCAATTCAATTGCTTGAACAGGAAATCGAATTTTACCTCGATCTCTGCGGCAATGGCCCCTCGGATCTCTTTGCCCAGACCGATGATCTCTTTCTTAAACGGCCCCAGGGCTTTTTTGCGCGTCTTATAAAAAAACTGCTCCTCGGTCTCCCCTTCTTTTCTCTCGGAAGCGGCATTAACTTTCAACCAATCGTATATCTTCGCCTTAAGCACAGCGGGAAAATGTTTGCTCTCGTAAATCATATTCTGGAATTCGGTGGCCAGGTGCACCTCGCAGGCATCGCACTCAGCAAACTTATGAAAGGCCTCGGCAGGCAAAGTAGAAGCGCCATGCTGTACTGCCCCGCCCAAGCCAAATTCCTCTTTGGCGATCTTGGAAAGCGCCTGCAAAGTATCAAAATCCAGCTTCACCTGGGCAATGGTCCCGTCGGGTAGAACCACCCCGCCGTGGGAAGTTCCGGTTTGAATCGAAATTTTGCTGATGCCGGTCAACCCCTTACGCAAACGCTCCTTGTATCCCTCCATAAAGGCGCGCAGGTCTTCGGGTGTGGAATTCTTATGCCCTACCTCGCCTATCTCGGCGCCCACGGAAACCGTGATACCTTTAGGCTCTACCCTTCTTATAAATTGGGTAAGCTTACTGGCGACCTCATAATTCAAATACTGCTGCTGTTTCACCTTAGGCTTGGATAAATCTACAAGCGTCGAGGAATCAATATCAATGTTATAAAATCCCCCCTCTATAGCCTCGCCGATCAGCGCCTGAAGAGCTTCCAGTTCTTTCTCTGGATTCTCCTGGAATTTCTTGGCGTTTGCCTGGGTATGGTCTGCCTGGATAAAGACCGCACCCTGAAATCCTTCTTTTATCGCCGCTGCCAGGACCACCGCGGAAAATTCTACCGGCGGTTGAGCCGTATAGCCCATCTCGGACTTGGCTATCTCAAAGATAAAAGCCCCAGAGTTATTTTTCTTAGCCACCCTGAATATCGCCCTGGCCAGATCAAAGGTAAGGCTGCGTAAATTTATCGCCGGTACTGTAAATCCGCCGAATTCACCCTTGCCACGGGCCATATAAAACTCGTGGATGCTGGAAGGAAAAATCCCTTTCTTATAGGCGATATCAAATATCTTCTTTGCCAATACCCTTTTACGCTCTATATCGTCACTTAAAGATAAGTCCATTGCAATGCTCTCGATATCCAAAGGCCGTCTTCCCATTTGCTCCTATCCCTCCTCGCTAGCCTATCGCTAATGGCTTATCGCTTATCGTAACTTAATTTGGTAATAAGTTTATTTTCCCTTTTGAACGATATGCGATTGGCGATATGCGATATGCCACTACGTCAGTGTCTTGATCAAATTATACAAACTATCTACCTGCATCTCTTTTTTCTGAATTGCCGTCTCCAGATCCACGGAGACGATCCCTCCGGCACACATCCCCACCGCTTTATCCTGCTCGCCTTTAAGGAGGCTGTCAACAGCGGCCTGGCCGAGTAGAGTAGCCAGGGAACGGCTAAAAGCTGTGGGCCTTCCGCCCCGCTGGATATGGCCCAGGACCACTGCCCGCGTTTCAAGGCTGGTGATCTCATTAATTTCTTTTGCGATCTCTACGGCGCTGCCTGCGCCTTCAGCCACCACGATGATCCAGCTTACCTTACCCCGTATATTGCCGTTGACAATATCGTGGCACATGCTGGACAAATCAAATTTCCTCTCCGGGATAACTACGTCTTCGCATCCCGCGGACAAGGCCACCTGCAGGGCGATATATCCCGACCCCCTGCCCATAACCTCGACTAGAAAAATCCGCTCCATAGAGGTTGCCGTATCGCGGATATTATCGATGGCCGCAAGCGCGGTATTAATGGCGGTGTCTGAACCGATCGTAGTATCTATACCGTTAATGTCATTATCAATAGAGGCGGCAATGCCTACGCAGGGGACTTTGTATCTCTTAAAAAAACCGTGAGCGGCGGCGAATGTGCCGTTGCCGCCGATAGGCACCAGGGCGTCAATGGCGTATTTCTTTATCGTATCGTACGCCCGCTTTTGTCCTTCTTCGGTTTGAAAATCCAGGCAGCGCGTGGTCTTTAAGATCGTGCCGCCTGAATTTATGATACCCGAGACCGAGCGGCCGTTAAAAACCTTTAATTCTTCGTTGATCAGTCCCCACCAGCCGCGGAAAACACCGTACACCTCCACTTTTTTACTTGTGGCGTAACGCACCACGCTGCGCACCGCAGCATTCATCCCCGGGGCATCGCCTCCGGCAGTTAAAACCGCTATTCGTTTAATAGACATTTATGTGCCCATCTCCCAGCTCGAGAGGTATTTTTTCTGTTCCGCAGTCAGCACATCCACCTGAATACCCATGGACTTTAATTTCAATGCCGCGATATTCTTATCGATGTCCTCCGGGACCTTGTACACCTGGCGTTTCATTTCCCGGTGCTTGCGCACGATATATTCCGCGCTTAAGGCCTGGTTGGCAAAAGACATATCCATAACCTGCGCCGGATGGCCTTCGGCTGCCGCAAGATTAATTAAACGGCCTTCTCCCAAAAGATAGATCTTACGGCCGTCTCTAAGGATATACTCATCCACGAAATCACGGATGCATTTTTTGCTTTTACTTAATTTCTCTAAGGCCGGAATATCTATCTCTACGTTAAAATGTCCGGAATTCGCCACGATAGCGCCGTCTTTCATGGCGAGAAAATGCTCTTTACGGATCACATTAATATCTCCGGTCACCGTGACAAAGACATCGCCTAACTTAGCCGCTTCTTTTATCGTCATCGCCTCATAACCGTCCATGGTCGCCTCTAAGGCCCGCAGGGGGTCCACTTCCACTACCACCACCCGCGCTGCCATGCCTTTGGCGCGCATAGAAACGCCCCTTCCGCACCAGCCATAACCGCAGACTCCGGTAGTAGTCTCCTCGGTGCCGCCTTTAATATTAGCGAATTCCGAAGGCTTGGCCTGGTGGATCGTGCTTACCAGGTCTGCCCCGTCGTCCATAGTGATATCGGGCTTAGCCGCCAGCACAGACTTAAGGTGCCTATAATAGGTAACGGTATCTTCACCTTTAATGGCAAAGACCGCAATTTTTAAATTCTTGGCCAGGGAACCGGCCACATCATCCTGCGTAGACAATGGGTTAGAGGCGCAAAGAAAAAGCTCTGCGCCGCCGGATTTTAAGACCTCCATCAATACCCCGGTCTCGGTGGTCACGTGCAGGCAGGCAGCGATCTTCAGCCCTTTCAAAGGACGCTCCTTTTCAAAACGCCTGGCGATCAGGGCCAGGACAGGCATATTATTACGCGCCCATTCAATGCGTAACGCGCCCTTGTGGGCGAGTTTTGTGTCTTTTATATCATAGTTCATAATAAGGGCTCCTTATTTATTCCCCGGACCTATAGTTAAAATTTTTTCCCAACGACCAACGACTAACGACCAACGACTATCTCTACAGCTTCGCTGCCTGCTTTTTCAAAGCCGCTGCCTTATCCGTACTCTCCCAGCTAAACTCAGGCTCTGTCCTTCCAAAATGGCCGTAACAGGCGGTCTTCTGATATATGGGCCTCAAAAGGTTAAGCTCTTTTATCATACCTCTGGGTGTCAGGTCAAAATTTTCATTGGTTAATTTCACCAGCGCCGCTTCAGATAATTTGCTGCTGCCAAAAGTATCGATCATCACTGCCAAGGGCTCTGCCTTACCTATAACATAGGCAATATGTATCAGGCATCTATCTGCCAGGCCTGCGGCAACTATATTCTTGGCAACGTATCTAGCCATATACGCCGCGGAGCGGTCAACCTTGGTCGGGTCTTTACCGGAGAAGGCTCCTCCTCCGGGAGCGGCTACTCCGCCATAGGTATCGACTACGATCTTTCTTCCGGTCATGCCGGTATCAGACTGTGGGCCGCCTACGACAAATTTACCGGTTTGATTCACATAATATTTGGTATCCTTATCCACCCAGTTCTTAAGAATGGGCTTGGCCACAGTTTCGATTATCTCATTCCGGGCCTTATTGGTGATCTGTTCTCCGGTATCATCCAGGATATCCGCGGTATGCTGACAGGCCAAGACCACGGCATCTATGCGCTTGGCAGCCCCATCGTGGTATTCCACCGTAACCTGGGATTTACAATCAGGGCCCAGGTATTTTAAAATATTCCCCCTCCTTACTTCGGCCATGCGCGCCACTAATTTATGCGCCAACATTATCGGCAGAGGCATAAGCTCATCTGTCTCGCGGCAGGCATACCCTACCATAAAACCCTGGTCTCCCGCGCCGCCCTTATCTACGCCTTGCGCGATATCCGGAGACTGACAGTTGATGGTGTTGATGATCGCGCAGGTATGATGATCAAACCCGTATTTGGGATGAACGTAACCGATCCTCTCGATGATCTTGCGAGAAAGTTTCTGTATATCCACATAAGCGCTGGTGGTAATCTCCCCACCCACGACTAAAAGCCCCATGGTAACGTAAGTCTCACAGGCTACCCGGCCGTCGGGATCCTGCCTTAAGACCTCATCCAGCACCCCGTCAGATATCTGATCGCATAACTTGTCCGGATGCCCTTCGCCTACCGACTCAGAAGTAAAAAAATGCTTACGCGCCGCCATTTCATTATCCTCCCTTTCTTCTAAAAGACCGATTTGCCTCTTCGTAAAAATCCGGGGCCCCGATATCATACCAACGTCCCCGGAATATAAAGGCATATACCGGGACCTTATCCTTTAGCCAATCGATATAAAAACCTGTGGCATCGTGCTTATCGCTCTTGGACTCCATATATTCTTTGATAAGACCCAGACACTTCTTTGGAAAATAATAAAGACACATCGCTACCAGCGTCGATTTAGGCGCCGCGGGCTTCTCCTGGAATACGGCGATCTTATTCTGCGCATCCAGCTTGACCACGCCGTATTTCTTGGCTTTAAGCTTATCGCCTATATTAAACGCCCCGATCACCGGGCTATCTGTCCTTGTTTTAACGAAAGAAAGGAAATCGTCCAACCCGTCATCGAACAAGTTATCTCCTCCGATAACCAACAGGTCATCTTTGAGGCGCGCCTTATCTATGACAAAACGTATATCGCCGATCGCCCCAAGCTTATTATCGTGGCTGGCCGTTAAATCATCAACGACGCTGATGCGCTTGGGAGAATTAATATTCTCCTGCCAATGCCGAAACTTATTTACGAATTTGCTGTTGGTAACTACTAATATCTCGTCTATCTCTTTGACCCGTTGAAGCTTAGTCACAATGTAGTCGATCAAAGGCCTGCCAGCTACTTCAAGAAGCGGCTTAGGGTATTCCTTGGTCAAAGGGTATAATCTGGTCGCGTAACCCGCCGCCAATATCAAGGCCTTCATTAACCCAGGATCTCCCGTAATTTCGACTGACTGAATTCTTCGACTTGTTTACCAGTGGAAAGCTTTAATGCCTCTTTGGCGATTTCCTGGACCTGAGCTATTGTCACCAGGCGCACGAGGTATTTTACCTCCGGGATGACCAGGGGCGGCATGCTGAATTCGTCCAACCCCAATCCCAGGAGTATCAATACCATTGCGGCCTCTCCTGCCATTTCTCCGCACATACCTACCCAGATACCGGCTTCATGGGCAGAGTCAATTACCCTCTTGATCAATCTCAAGACCGCCGGATGCGCCGGCTCATAGAGATAAGCAACCTTTTCGTTAGCGCGGTCAACTGCCAGCGAATATTGTATAAGGTCATTGGTGCCGATGCTAAAAAAATTTGCCTCGGTAGCCAGAAGGTCTGCGGTCATGGCCGCTGAAGGGATCTCTATCATCGCCCCTACTTCTATTTTCTCGTCAAAACGTATGCCTTCCCTGCGCAGTTCCTCCTTTGCTTCACCCAGGAGGCCGTTGGCCTGGATCAACTCTTCGATCCCCGAGATCATCGGATACATGAGCCGCAATTTTCCGTGCACCGAAGCCCTTAATATTGCCCGCAGCTGAACCTTAAAAATATCCGGGCGCGCCAGGCAAAACCTGATCGCCCTCCAGCCCAGGAACGGCTTCATCTCGTGAGGTATCTGGAACTGGGACAAAAATTTGTCTCCACCCAGATCAATTGTGCGGATAATCACAGGGTACCCGGACATCTCTTCGGCAACATACCGATACGCCTGGTAATGCTCCTCTTCCGAAGGAAGGTCATTGCGGTTCATATAGAAAAACTCGGTGCGGTAAAGCCCTATACCCGCGCCGCCGTGGAGTTTCGCCGAAGGGACTTCATCCGGGAATTCGATGTTCGCCGACAACTCGATCTCTTTGCCGTCTTGCGTCACCGCCGGCTTATCCTTTACGAGGAAGAATTTCTCGACTATTCCTTTTAGCTTTAGTTCCTGACGGCGATACTCCTCAAGCGTAGGCTCGTCTGGATTTATGATCACCATCCCCATGCTGCCGTCAACGATCAGGATATCGCCTGATTGAATACTATTGATCGCGCTCCCCATACCTACCACTGCCGGGATCTCAAGTGACTTAGCCATAATCGCGGTATGGGAAGTCTTGCCTCCGATATCGGTGACAAAGGCGGAAACATTCTTGTTATGCATGCTTGCGGTATCCGAAGGGGACAAGTCGTGCGCTACTACCACCACTCTTTCTTTTAAATCTTTTAAATCCCCCAATCCCTTGCGCTGTTTCCCCAGGAGATTGCGCAGGATCCTTTTACCTACGTCGTTAATATCGGTTATACGCTCCTTAAGATACTCATCTTCTATCTTAGAAAAGATATCAATATACTTTTTCAACACTTCATCGAATATGTAGGCGACGTTTATATGCTCTCTCTTCAGGCGCGCGATGACCTCTTCGATGATCATGCGGTCTTCCAGGACCAGGATGTGCGCGTCAAAGATCTGCGCCTCTTCCTGGCCCATTTCCGAGGAGATCCTTTTTTGCAGTTCCAGTATCTCTTTGCGGGTCTGGATGAGCGCGTCCTCAAAAAGCTCTATCTGCACAGGAACCTCTTCCGGGAGGATTTGCAGCCTGGGAATGACAAATTCTTCCTTGCCTATCTTGTAGGCCGGGGCAATACTGATCCCCGGTGCCGCCGCTATGCCTTTAAATTTTTCCATGGTAATTATTCTTCGCTGTTAATAAGTTTTTCTAACTCTTCTACCGCCAGCTGCGCATCGTTGCCGTCGGCCTCGATTATAATAATGCTGCCGCTCTCCGCGCCAAGCATAAGTATGCCCAAGATAGACTTGCCGTTTACCTTTTCGTTATCGCGCCTGACGGTTATCTGTGACTCAAATTTATTCGCCACCTGGACGAACAAGGCTGCGGGGCGCGCGTGCAGCCCCTGCTTATTCTTGACTACTAATTTCTTTTTGACTAAAGCCATATTAGATCTCTTCGATTATCCCCAGGATGATCCGCGCTAACTTTTTCGAGTCATGCCTTACCACGCCGTCAGTGTCTACGGCAGCTATATCATCCTCGATCACGCGAAACCCGAGTTTGCGGATATTCTGCGTATCAATCTCAACCGGCACTGAATTCTGCTCTTTATAACGCTTAAGCGAGGAGACGGGAATCTCGCCGTTATTTAATATACAATAATCAATTATCTTGGGATGGCTATGGGCTGTAAGCGCCTTGATATGGCTTGAGGCGCTGTAATCTTCCGTCTCCCCGGGCTGCGTCATTATATTGCACACATATACCTTTATAGCTCCGGAGGCGCTAATGGCATCCGTGATCTCCTTTATCAAAAGGTTGGGGATAATGCTGGTATAAAGAGAACCGGGTCCCAAAACGATTATCCGCGCATCCTTTATCGCCCGGATCGCCTCCGGGGTGGCAGTCGGCTGATAGGGCTTAAGCATCACCTTGTCTATCGGAAGGTTGGCCTTGGGTATGCTATTTTCTCCTTCGGTCACCGTGCCGTCCTTATACTGGGCAACCAACACCACGTTATTCAATGTCGAGGGCACAACCTTTCCGCGCAAGGCCAGGACTTTACTTGTCTCTTTAAGCGCCGTCTCAAAATCTCCGGTAACCCGGGTCATGGCCGTAATAAAGAGGTTCCCGAAGCTATGCCCTGCCAGCTCCGAGGTCTTGTCAAAGCGGAACTGGAACAATTCGCGCATCAATACCGGCGCATCCGCCAAAGCCACCAGACAGTTACGGATGTCTCCCGGAGGCAATATATCAAACTGCTGCCTAAGCCTGCCCGAGGAACCCCCGTCATCGGCTACCGTCACTATGGCCGTGATGTTCGAAGTAAAATCCTTAAGCCCGCTTAGAAGGCACGACAGGCCGGTGCCTCCTCCGACAGCTACAATCTGCGGCCCCTGGCCCAGGGACTTCCTGCGGAATAAAATATCCACCAATTGAACATCTTTGGAAGACGGTAAGAATACGGCGATAAAAGAACGCATCATCCGCTTTATGCCCAATATGAGAATAATGACTCCGGAGATGATAATTATCTCATCCAACAACTGGATCAACCAGTACTCGTCTGTACGTAAATGGTTCGAGCCTATAGCAACCAGGATCACGCCGAAACTGCTTAAGCCTATCCAGCGTTTTATGCCGATACCGGGATATAGCCATTTGAATACGCCTACCAGCTTAAAACGCATATTATTGAGATTAAATTTTTTTGTCATCTTCCTGACTGATGATCCGGATAACCGCATCCTCGTTTTCGCACTCCTGGAGGCCGTCGCGGAAATACTTGTCTTTTAAGAGCCTCGAGATCCTGGCCAGGGCTTTCAAATGCGGCCCCGCGGAATCCTGAGGGGCGATCAGTAAAAAAAAGATGTTTACGGGTTCGCCGTCCAACGAATCAAAATCTATTCCTTTCTTGGAAAGACCGAAAGCTGCTACCAGATTCTGCACACAGTCGCATTTAGTGTGCGGGATAGCCACTCCCTGGCCTATGGCAGTAGAACCCAGCGATTCCCTGGCAATTAACGAATCGACTATTTTGTTACGGCTACGCTTATCAATATCGCTGGAATTAATCAAGGCATCTACTAATTCACGCATCACATCCTCTTTCTTGGAGGACTTGATATCCATGATAATTGCCTTACTTGAAAGAAATTCCATAATCTTCATTGCTAGCTCCTGGTTATTATGATTATTGATTTAGGCACCGCTTTCGCGGTGTAAATTCGTACTTGACATCTACCTAAATAAATCTGTACAGGTAAATGCCAAGTACTCATTTAAGCGGGAGACGGGATTCGAACCCGCGACATTAACCTTGGCAAGGTTACGCTCTACCAACTGAGCCACTCCCGCATTATTGGCTTATAGCTTATGGCAAATGGCAAATGGCAAAAACCATATGCCATTAGCCATATGCCCCGTGCTAAATGGGCGGAAGAGGATTTGAACCTCCAAGGGTTACCCCACGAGGTCCTAAGCCTCGCGTGTCTGCCAGTTGCACCATCCGCCCTTTTGGCTTATGGCATATAGCAAATGGCTTATGGCTAAAACTATCCGCCATTAGCCAAAAGCAATATGCAAAATCAAATGAGCCTCCCGCGATTCGAACGCGGCACGGCCATCTTAAAAGGATGGTGCTCTACCAAATGAGCTAGAGGCCCAGATTTAGATTTATATATTCCCTGCCTCTAGCGAATCCCGCTTCTTTTCAAGCGGGGTGAGCTTACTAGAGGCCCAAATCTAGAATTCCAATACTTCCTTCTCTTTTATCTTAAGCGTCTCTTCTACTTTAGCGGTATATCTATCAACGAGCTTCTGCAATTCGTCTATGCTGCGGAACTTATCATCTTCCGAGACCAATTTATCCTTTTCCAGTTTTTCCAAGTGCTCTTTGGCATCCCGCCTGATGGTCCTTAAAGAAACCCGGCCGTCTTCGGCCATTCCGTGGATCACCTTGACCATTTCCTGACGCCTGTCTTTAGATAAAGGAGGCACTGATAAACGCACCATCTTACCGTCATTGGAAGGAGTGATGCCGAGATTAGACTTCATAATCGACTTTTCTATCTCGGGGATAGCGGTTATATCCCAGGGTTGGATCAGGAGCATATGCGCGTCAGGCACGGATATGGAAGCAAGTTGCTTTAATAATGTCGGGGTCCCATAATAATCGATATGTAAACCTTCCACTAAGTGGGGGCTGGCCCGTCCGGTGCGCACCTCCTGAAAATTCCGGGTCACCGCCTCTATGGCCTTCTTCAACTTATCTTCTGTGGCGTGCAAAATCTCTTTGGTAGTCATAATTTCCTCACTTTCGCTCGGAAAAGTTTACAGTCCACAATGAACAGTTGACAGCCCTTAAATAAAGCTGTTAACAGCAAACTGTTAACTGTTAACTATTCTTATTGAACCACTGTGCCGATCTTCTCGCCCAGAACCACGCGCTTGATATTACCCTGCTTATTCAAATTAAACACCACGATAGGTAATTTATTATCCATGCACAAGCTTATTGCCGTGGCATCCATCACCTTAAGCCGTTTTTTGAGCACGTCGATATATTTTAATTGAGCGAATTTTTTCGCGCCCTTGACCTTCATAGGGTCGGCAGAATATACGCCGTCAACCTTGGTAGCCTTTAATATGGCGTCGGCGCCTATCTCCATGCCTTTTAGCGCGGCAGCGGTATCGGTGGTAAAATAAGGATTGCCTGTCCCGGCCACGAATATCACTACCCGTCCCTTATCCAGATGACGTATCGCCCTTCTTCTGATATACGGTTCGGCAATACGCTGCATCTCGATCGCGGTCATTACGCGCGTTTCGATACCGGTCTTCTCAAGGACATTCTGCAAGGCCAGGCCGTTTATCACCGTGGCCAGCATCCCCATGTAATCCGCTACCGACCGGTCCATATCCAGGCCTAAAGAGGCGGTGTTCTCCTGGCCGCGAAAGATATTTCCGCCGCCCAAAACAATCGCCACATCCACACCCAGATCCCTGACTTCCTTGATCTGGCTGGACATAGAAACCAAGACCTGATGGTCGATGCCGTGGGATTCTTTCCCCTGCAGCGCCTCTCCGCTTAATTTTAGGACTATTCGCTTATATACGGGTTTATGCATCACTCACCGATCTTATAACGCTCGAACCTGCGGATGACTATATTCTCGCTGAATTTCGCCAGGAGATTACCCAGATAATCTTTTATGGTAATGGCGGAATCCTTGATAAAGGGCTGCTCAAGAAGTACGTATTCCTTTAAGAAAAGCTCTTTATTCTTTTCCTCTTTAAGCACATCTTCCGGGACATCCTCTTTCTTGATATAGGTCGGGCTTAAGGCCGCGATCTGCATGGCCACATCCTTGGTAAACTGGCGGAATTCTTCATTGCGGGCCACAAAATCCGTCTCGCAATTAACCTCAAGCAATACGCCGATCTTGTTACCCGTGTGCACGTACGACTCGATCCTTCCTTCTTTGGCCGCCCGTCCCTGTTTTTTTGCGGCGATCTCAAGGCCTTTTTTGCGCAGCAGGTCTTTGGCCTTGACGATATCTCCACCGGTCTCAGCCAAGGCATGGCGGCAATCCGCAATGCTGGCCGCGGTGAGATTGCGTAATTCCTTAATTAATTCTATGCTTACGGACATGTGAACTATACCTTCTTTCTAAGTTTTGTGCCTTCACTCTGCACAGGCTTAGCGCGGCCTTTTTTAAGCGGCTTGGCCTCTCCATCTACGGGCTCTGTCTCTTCCACGATCTCTCCGATCTCTTTTATCTTTTGTTCCTCTTCGGGAAGAACCACGGGCTCCTCGACTGTTTCTTCTTTATCCTTAACCGCCACCCCTTCCTGGGAAAGATAAGACAGGAAGCGCTTCCTGCCTTCGATCACGCAATCCGCGATCAGGCTGGTGATCATTTTAATGGATTTTGTAGCATCGTCGTTACCGGGAACGGGAAAGGCGATGAGGTCCGGGTCGGAATTGGTATCGATCAAACCCACCACCGGGATAGACAGGCGCTTGGCCTCCCGCACCGCGGTTTCCTCTTTTTTGGTATCCACCACAAAGATGGCCTTAGGCATACGCTCCATCTGAACGATGCCGGAGAAATTCTTCCTGAGCTTACCCAGCTCTTTCTCCAGCCGCGATACCTCTTTCTTGGTGAACCTGGAAATAGTGCCGTCCTCTTTCATCTTCTCTATTTCTTTGAGGCGGTTTATGCTCTTTTTCACGGTGGCAAAATTCGTAAGCAGGCCTCCTGGCCAGCGCTCATTCACATAATACATGCCCGAACGGGTCGCCTCCTGGATGATCACTTCCTGGGCCTGTTTTTTCGTACCCACAAACATGACCATCTCGCCCTTGGCAGTGATATCCTGCAGGAACTCCCGGGCCTTATTCAGGCACTCTTCAACCTTCTCCAGGTCGATAATGTAGATGCCGCTGCGGGAACCGAAGATAAACTTCTTCATCTTGGGATTCCAGCGCGAGGTTCTATGGCCGAAGTGCACCCCTGCTTCTAATAGCTGTTTAATCAATTCTGTAGGCAAAAATATCTCCCCCTTTCAAATTTTTCAGGATTATATGCTTTAAATATATCCCTTTTCTTGTGGTATAGGAAAGTATAAATACTTTCCTAACCATTTCGAAAATCGCTTAAAGTTATCGCCGAAGGCGATTTTCTTATCATTAAAATGTGTCAAAGTATATCATAAGGCCGCTAAATTGCAACTATTATTGTGAAAATTTAGGGACTGTCCCCGCAGAGCTATACCGTAAGTGGTCTTGAAGGGGACTGTCCCTAAATTTCTAAGTTTCGCACCCTTCCTGCATCTGATACAACTTTCGGTATAGCCCCGGCTTGCTCAGGAGCTCATCATGCCTGCCTCGCTGCACAATGCTGCCCTGATCCACTACGACTATATTGTGCGCCTGCCTTACGGTAGAGAGCCGATGGGCCACTACGAATACGGTGCGGCCCTCGATCAACTTGTTCAAGGCCTCCTGGACAATGCGTTCGCTGGCAGTATCAAGCTGGGAAGTAGCCTCATCCAGGACAAGGATAGGCGGATTTTTAAGCAACGCGCGGGCAATGGCAATCCTCTGCCGTTCTCCTCCGGACAGTTTCATCCCCCGGTCCCCGATAACCGTATCATATCCCAACGGAAGATGCAGGATAAAATCGTGGATATACGCCTTCTTTGCCGCCTCTTCTATATCCTGCTGGGGAGCCGAAATATTGCCATAGGCGATATTAGCCCTTATGGTATCATTAAAAAGTATGGTTTCCTGAGTAACGATCCCGATCTGGCTGCGCAAGGATTTCAGGCTCATCGTGCTTATATCTACCCCGTCAATGAGAACAGCGCCCTTTTTAGGGTCATAAAAACGCGGAATCAAATCCACGAGCGTGCTTTTACCTGAACCGCTGGGGCCGACAATGGCCTGCATCTGGCCGCGTTTCACCTCTAAATTTATGCCCTTCAATATCTCTTTCTGTTCATAATTAAACCAGACATCGCTAAATACTACGGAGTCCTTGAAGGCAGACAATTCGTAGGGATGAGGCTTTTCCACCACCGTGGGCTGGGTATCCAGGACTTCGTATATACGCACGCTGGCGGCGATAGCCTGTTCATTTAAAGAATTAACCGAGCTTATTTTTTTAAACGGCCGCACCATGGATAACAGCGAACCCATAAAAAGCCCGAATATCCCGAAAGAAAGCTTGCCTGCCATAACATCTTTGCCCGCCCAGAAGAAAACAAAAACCCCGGCGATGCAGCCCAAAAACTCCGTGGCCGGGCTTAAAATCAAAAGCCGCTTTATGGATTTCATGGAGATTTTATAATAATCATTGTTTATGCGGTCGAATTTGGCGATCTCGTAATTCTCCATATTGAACCCTTTGACAATGCGCGTGCCGAGGATCGTCTCATAAAGCACGGAGTTAGTATCCGCCATCTTCTCCTGGGAACGCTTGGAGAGCTTACGCAGCACCTTACCCACCTTTACAATGGGAAAACTTATCAGGGGGACAAGGATTATGGTGACCAGCGCCAGCTTGAAATAGATAAAGAAAGTCAGGAAGGCGAAGATAAGCACTTGCAGGCCCTGGTAAACCAGGTCCGTAGAGCCATAGGCAACGGCAGTCTCTACCAGCTTTACATCATTGGTGATGCGCGAGATCAACTCTCCTCCGCGCTTATGGGTAAAATATTCCAGGGAGAGCGATTGCAGCTTAGTATAAAGCTTGGATTTTATGTCCCTGACCACCTTCTGTCCGATATCGGACATAAGATAACTCTGGAGAAAGTTAAATATCCCTTTTAGGAAGAATAAAATGATTATGGCCACGGCCATATAGTTCAATAACACCGCCGGAGGGGTATTATTGATCTGGGCCACGAAATTCGCCAGGAAAACGGGTAATTTTGCGGGTATTATGATCTGTTTATTGGTCAAGATCTTATCCGCCAAAGGCACCATCATGGCCAGGGAGACCCCGTCAAAGGCCGCGGAAAAGGCCATACAGACAATGGCCACGCCAAAAGTGAACTTATACGGCTTAACAAATCTCAGTAACCTAAAGTATTCGCGCATGTTTTGACTCTCCAAAATGAATTAATATATTACCATATCCCCTGACTTGGGGCAATGTTTTTTATGAGAATTTTAACCCTCGAAACCCAAAAAAATACCGCCTTAAGCGGCGGTATACCGGATCTCTCATATAAGTGCGAAACTTAAAGACAGGACAATCAGGGTAACCAGGAAATTTTAACTTCGCCCTCTATGGATTTAAATTCCTTATCCCCGGTTATCACCTCTCCCTTATGAAGCTTGGCTAATGCCGCGGAAAAACAATCGGCGTAAGATATTTTATGGCTGGCTTTAAAGCGGGCTGCTTCGCGGGCTATCTCTATATCTACATCAACTATCTCAATGGGTAAAGTTCCGATGATCTTTTCGATCTCCTGGGCCTTCTCAAAACCGCATTCGCGCAAAACAACATAATACACTTCCCCAAAATTAACGGAAGTCATCAGTAAATATTTTGCTTTCTCAACGGCTGAAATTAAGAATTGCTCGACCTTCTCGTAACCGGCCTCTTTCTCCAAGAAAACTAAAAGGCCATGCGCATCAATGACCCTTGTCATTTGTTATGCCCCTTTTTCTTTATCCTTGGCGCGCTCTTCAATCAGCGCTTTGGATAACCTTCCTTTAGTTTGCAAGACTCCGGATATTTTTTCAAAATACGCGGGAGTAACCACCTTAAGGATCAATTCATCCCCCCTTTCCTCAATGTATAATTTTGTGCCCTTTTTTATATTTAGCCTTCTGCGGATTTTTGAAGGTATCACGATCTGGCCTTTTGTAGTTACAATCGCCGTAGTCATATCTATCTCCCCCTTTCCACCAAAAGTATACCATAGGTTAAAAGGTAAGTCAAATATATATTGTCTTACTTATTTAATTAAGTAGTACACATTATGCATGGAATCCGATGCGCGGTTTCTCTTTCACAGGTGGTGGCTCCAGTAATTTTTTGATGGCTTCAAAGACGATAAGAAACTGTTTATCATATTTCTTCTCCATTGCCTCAATCTTACGCCTGATGTCTACATTAGTTAAAAGCATTCGTTTCAACTGAATGAATACCCGCATAATCTGAATATTTACTTGTATGGCTCTTCTGCTATGAAGTACACCTGAAAGCATAGCCACACCCTGTTCAGTAAAAACATAGGGAAGCTTACGCGTACCGCCCCAACTTGATGTGCCAATTTGGCACATCAAGTTCTTAAGCTCATCCTTCGTTAACTGAAACATGAAATCTTCCGGAAACCTCTCGCCATTACGTTTTACCTGACGGGTCAATTGTCGTGTATCAACTTCATAAAGCTTAGCAAGATCTCTATCCAATATCACCCTTTTCCCACGTATCAGCAAAATCTTTGTAGCGATTACTTCTGTAGAAATTAGGTTAGTCATGTTTTAGCCTCCTTCTCTGATATCACAATTTGTGATATCCTCTTCATTCATTCCACATCGCGCATTCCTCAAGGGCCATCTGGGCAAAGAATTCAAGCCCAGAATCAGGATTGAGGTTATATTTAGCCAGAATTGTCAAGGCTACTTCCGAAGGCTGATGCGCCAGAATCATCATAATCGCCTCTTTAGTCCTGGGTGCGGATGACTTCCCTAAAAGCAAACTCCCCATCCTGATGATATTTTCCTCGCTAATTTGGTCATAGTTCTTAGGCAGAATGGCGTGTCCTTGAAGATACCTGCCTGCTTGCCTGCCCACGGCTTCGCCGTGAGGCGAACCGGCAGGATCAGCAAAATCCATAACCCCTGACACCTGCGCAGCCCTTCCGCCCTTCCAACTCTCCTCCAAAAACTGCCAAAATTCATGCTCGTCCATTTCTCCACCTCCTACTGCAATAAGACGTAAAAAGCGGGAAAATCTAACGGGAAATTTACAAACAAAAAGGGCTGAAACGTTTTAATTCCAGCCCTGAGTGAATAATGGTATGTTACTTAAATTACTCTTTTACTTTAGCGCGGATGAATGCTTCTTTTTATATATCCAACCTATCAACAAACCAATAAGGAAATATTGAATTGACCCTAATAGAGCCCAACCACCAAAAAATATAAAACCCTCGATATCGGCAGATTGACGAGGTGTGAGAAAATGATCTATATTACTACCTAATAACGCTATTATCAATGTGGTTGGCATATCTAAGAACCCGATAAGAAACAATAGCCCTTTCTGAATACCCAAATCTAATCTTGTTATATAAGAAACGAGGCTACTCATAAGGACTACAATAAAATGCATCAAACAAAATAATATAGCTAATCTTAATGGCGTCTTGTTCTTGGTATGACGAAAAAATAAAAAAAGTGGAACAAAAAAAATAGCAATAATAATTGAAAGCCCGAATAAATTCGTAAGAAAATCCTGTAATGCTAAATTCATCACATACTCCTATCTATATTTTATTTTTCTGCTATATAAATCACCTAAAATATATTTTATCACAAATCCCAAAATTGCAAGCAATTTAATGGGGCTAAAATTACAAAAACCTGAGTTTTGAGCAACCCCAAATTGCGACCACATATTTTGCGGGTGACGAGGCATGTTTCGAGCAATTTTTAGAGTTCGGAGTTTGCTAGGGATATTGTGAGCACAATTATCCCGCACCAAAATTTTAAATTCAGCGGGATCCCGCAAAGCGGGAGAATTTTTTCGGCAAATGAGTGCGAGCCTGCCTGCCGGCAGGCAGGGGCTTACGGCGAGCGGCAGCGAGTTACCTACGCGAGAAAGCGAAAGCAGCGAGCTGACGCGAACCGTAAACCGAAGCACTCGGCGAAAAAATTCGTGCGCGAACAATGTCCCGAGCAAACGAAGAACAAAATTATATTGCAACTAAAGTAAGCGTCTGCTATCATAGGCGCATGGAAAAAATAAAGGTTGCGGTGATCGGGGTGGGGCATCTGGGGAGTATCCACGCCCGGATCTACAAGGGGCTGCCGGGCTGCGAGTTGGCGGCTGTCTGCGACCAGGATAAGGCCTGCCTGGAGCAGGTTTCGCGGGAGTTGGACGTACCCGGATACAGCGACTACCGGGAAATTTTACGTAAAATCAAGCTGGATGCCGTAAGCATTACCGTTCCTACCAAGCTGCACTATCCGGTTGCCGCGGATTTCCTGAGGCAGTATATCCATGCCCTGGTGGAAAAACCCTTTACCATGAACCTCAAGGAAGCGGATAGCCTGATAAAGATCGGCCGGAAAAACAAGCTTATCCTGCAGGTCGGCCACATCGAACGCTTCAATTCTGCCTTTGCCGCCACCCAACAACTTATCAAGAATCCCAAATTTATCGAATGCCACCGCTTAAGCCCGTTCAGCGGCCGATCGCTGGATGTCGGCGCGGTGCTTGACATTATGATCCATGATATCGACATCGTGCTTGGTCTGGTCGGGTCAAAGATCAAGAAGATCGATGCCGTGGGAGTAAACGTCCTGACTAACTACGAAGATATCGCCAATGCGCGCATCAGTTTTGCCAACGGCTGCGTAGCCAACCTTACTGCCAGCCGCGTCTCCGACGAGGTGATGCGCAAGATCAGGATCTTCCAAAAAGATACATATATTTCTCTGGATTACCGCCTTGCCTTAGCCAGTGTGTATAAGAAAGAGGGTTTAGGCATTGCCAAGACAGACCTGCCCATCGAAAAAGAACAACCCCTGCAAAAAGAGCTCGCTGCGTTTATCTCCTGCGTAATAGAGCATAAAGAACCTCTGGTTTCCGGCCGCGTGGCAAGAGAAGCCCTTAAGGTAGCCTTAGAAATCCAGGACCAGATATGGCGCAAAAACAGATCCTGATCGTCTGCGGAGAGCCTTCCGGAGAACTGCATGCCGCGGGGCTCAGCCGAGCAATCCGCAAAATTAACCCTGAGATAAGAATCTCGGCCGTAGGCGCAGGACTGCTCCGCCAGGCTGGTGCAGAGGTATTCTATGATATCAAGGGCCTGGCGGTCATGGGCCTCTTTGACGTCTTTAAAAAACTACCCCAGTTTTTCCAACTCCAAGACCTCATTTTAAACAAGATCCGCGCAGAAAAGCCCGCCTGCCTGATACTGGTGGATTTTTCCGGGTTTAACCTGCGCCTGGCCAAGGCAGTGGATAACGAGATACCGGTAATATACTATGTCAGCCCCCAGGTCTGGGCCTCCCGTCCAGGCAGGCTCAAGACTATTAAAAAATATATTTCCAAAATGATCGTGCTCTTTAAATTCGAGCAGGAATTTTACCAACGACACGGCATTCAGGCGGAATTTGTCGGGCATCCGCTTTTAGATATCGTAAAACCCGGCAAAGATAGGATTGCATTGTTAAAAGAATTCGGTCTGGCGGAAAATAAACGCACTATATCGCTTCTCCCCGGCTCGCGTAGATCCGAGATCAAAAGTATCCTGCCGATCATGCTGGAAACTGGCAAGCTCATCGCGCAAAAAATACCGGACATACAGTTTGTGATCACCAAGGCACCCGGAGTAGATTCAAATATTTATAACCGCGCCACTAAAGATTTTCATCAGGATTTGAAGATCGTGGACGGAAAAACCTATGACTCTCTTGAGGCGGCGGATTTTGCCCTGGTCTGTTCTGGGACGGCTACGCTTGAAACCGCGATCATGCAAAAACCGTTCTGCATAGTTTATAAGATGGGATTATTAAATTATCTGCTTTATCGTCCTCAGGTAAAAGTCCCTTATATCGGCATGGTCAATATCGTGGCGGGAGAAAAAATCATTCCGGAGTTTATCCAGTTCCGGGCAAAACCTGAAAAAATCGCGGCGGGCGCATTAGAGATCATGCAAAACCCCGGCAGATTGGAAGAGATGCGTAACGCCCTCGGACAGGTTAAATCTTCGCTCGGCGCGCCCGGCGCAAGTTCCCGCGCGGCAAACACCATCCTTACTTTTCTGCAAAAACCCGCCCCATAGCAATACGCTCATCGATGGGCGGATGGTCAAAGAAGTAAATCTTGATCAATTTGGAGGGATTACGGTCCGCGAGGTTTTGCGCGGCGAGTTTCTCCATCATCGAGACAAACGCCTCTTTCAACCCGGTAATTGATAACGCCATCCTATCGGCATTTTTCTCCAATCTACGGCTCAAGGCGTTGGCAAACGGCTGCATCAAGACGCTAAAGATCACCAAGTACAAAAGCACTATGGGCAGCGCCGCGATATCCGAGAGCGAACCTAACCCAAAAACCCCCAGGACCCGGGTGCTGGAGCGAAAAATAAGATAAAACGCTAATATTGTGACCAGGGAATTGGCTAAAATAAGCTTGAGCAGGTGTTTTAATTTATAGTGCGCGAATTCGTGCGCCAGGATCACCTCGATCTCGTCGTAGCTATATTTATCTTTCAACGTATCCGCCAAGATCACCCGCCGGGTATTGCCCGAACCCACAAAGGCCGCGTTGGCCTTAAGCGTTTTCTTGCTGAAATCTATCTCAAAGACATCCATAATTTTGACCCGCATTTTTTGCGCCAGAGCAATAATACGCTGCCGTAAATTTTCGTCGGTGAGTTTTTTATACTTAAAGAACAGCGGGATAATTAAAACCGGGACCAGTTTAGCCAGTATCAGGCTAAAAAATATCCAGAACACGGATACCCAGATCCACCACCCTCCTGGGCTTAAGTTCAGGATCAGGTAAAAAACCTCTATCAGTATTAAAGCAATGACATAGGAAACAATCCCTGCCTTAAGCTGGTCTTTGAGCCAGTCGGGTAATTTCTGGTTGCTTAAACCAAAGGAATGCTCCAGGGTAAAGGAGCGATAGAGGGTTAAAGGAAAATTCAGGATATAGTAACCCAGGCAGGCTGCAAGAAGATAGATGATACTGCTAAAGAAGGAATAAGCGGTAAGGCTCGATACCCAGGCAGCCAGGGCCTTGGAAAGGCTTAAGCCCTGGAATAAAACCAGGATGATCAGAAGATACAGGGTCTCGATTATTTCCAGGCGGTATTTTATTATAGAATAACGCCTTGACTTCAATAAAACCTCTTCTCCGGCAGGCTCGGACATATTTAGAGGAGGAGGCTATTTCTCTTTCACCTTTACATTTATAAACGTCCTGACCTTGCCGTGCGGCGTCTTTTTCTTAGTAAAGTAAACGTCGCCCGGACAGGATGCCTGCATAGTGCCTTGCCCTTTCACGTTGATCCCGGCCTTGTAGGTGCTCATGCCGCGGGCGAGGATCTCTCCGGTTTTAACCGGCTGCCCGCTTGAAACCTTGAGCATCTTGTCTTTTTTGGGAGTTGCTTTTCCTCCAGCCATTTAAACCTCCTCTGTAATGATTAACTGGAGCGGCATGTATAAGTACATCGTCATCGCGAGCCCGAAGGGCGAAGCAATCACGTTTTTTAGATTGCGCAGCCTGTTGCGAGCCCGCATTGAGATTGCTTCGGCGCCTACGGCGCCTCGCAATGACGGGCGAAGCAAGCGCTTCGCTCCCTCGCAATGACGGTTATAAATTATGCGTACCGCCAGTTAACTTAATATTACCTCTTCGTCTTTATCAGGAAGATAGGCATTAAGGTTGCCCTGGATAAGCGTCTGCTGCAACGCCTGCGACTGCTCCATATCCCCGTGCACCAGAAAGATGCGCTTTAAAGGGAGGCAGCCGGAAATAAACTCGATCAGGCCGTTCCTATCCGCGTGCCCGGAAAAGGCGTTGATCACCGCCACCTCGGCATTCAGTTCGTATTCGATGCCGAAGATGCGCACCGAAGGCACCTTCTCCACTATCCTCCTGCCCAGGGTATCCTGGGCCATATATCCCACCACGAGGACCGTATTCCTCTTCTCCTCGATATTATTCTTCAGATGATGCAGGACCCTTCCGGATTCGCACATACCAGAACCGGCCAAAATGATCATCGGGCGCTTGTCGGTATTCAGGGCCTTGGAATCCTTTTGCTGCCGGATAAACTTCAGGTTTAATAATGCGAAAGGGTTGTTCCCGCTGGCAATGGCCTGGCGCGTCTCGTTATTAAAAAACTCCAGGTGCTGCTGGAATAGATCGCTGATATCGGTGGCAAGCGGGCTATCCACGTATATAGGCACAGCCGGGATCTGCCTTTGCCTGATCAACTCGTTCAGAAAATAAATTACCTCCTGTGTGCGTTCCAGGGTAAAGGCCGGGATAATGATCTTCCCTTTGCGCGCTACGGTCCGGCTGACCACATCCTGCAATTTGATCTTTGCCTCTTCAATGGGAGCGTGCAACCTGGCACCATAGGTAGATTCTATGATAAGATAATCCAGGCCCTTGGGTATTTCCGGGTCATTAAGAAAGGGGAGGTTCTTTCTGCCCAGGTCCACCGCATAACCCAGCATTATTTTTCTTTCGCCTTCTTTGATCTCCAGTACGATTATAGAAGAACCCAGGATATGCCCGGCATCGAGGAGCGTGACAAAAATATCTTTGGCCACGCAGAAACGCTGCCTATAAGCAAGAGGACGAAATATGCGCGCGGCCTTTGTCGCTTCTTTTTGGGTATAAAGCGGCTGCCTTAAAGGCAGAGACATCCTCCTGTTGATCTTATTTACGTAACGGATATCTTCTTCCTGGATCTTCCCCGAATCTTCCAGCATCAACTTGGCAATATCTTTGGTGGCCAAGGTGCTGTAGATCTTACAGCGCAGGCCTTTCTTGATCAGGCTGGGGATATTCCCGCAGTGGTCAATGTGGGCGTGCGAAAGGACCATGGCATTGACCTTATGGGGATTAAAGCTGAAGGTGGTATTGATGGCGTAAAACTGTTCGCGGCGACCCTGAAAGAGGCCGCCATCAATGAGCACCTCGCTTTTGTCCGTGCGCACAAGATGGCTTGAGCCGGTAACAGTCCTGGTGCCGCCTAAAAACTTGATGCTTATCGCCATAAGATGATCCTATGTTAGGGAATGATACGGGTTATATATTTTAAGTCACGAACAGATTGCGCGAGGAGAATTTACCGTCGGTAGTAAGATTAACGCCTAACCTCTTCAGGCCGACCTCGTCTCCCGGAGTAGGAATATGAGTCATATGGACTTCGCAACCCCTGAGCTCCGTCAATTTATTCATGGCTAATTCCGCGGTATGATTGGTGGTTGCACTTATGGAAAGTGCGATCAAGGCCTCTTCTAGATCCAGGCTCTCTGATTCCGCCTTCAATATCCCCTCTTTGAGCTTGGCGATCTGATTAATGATGTGCGGGGAAAGCAGCAGTATCTCATCGGGTATATTAGCCAGCACCTTTATGGTATTTAAAACCAGGCTTGAGGCAGCATGCATAAGCCGGGAATTCTTTCCGGTGATTATCTTGCCGTCCTGAAGCTGGATGGCTGCGCCGCAGCAGATGCCTTCATTACCTCTGCCCTTTGACTCCGCTTCCTCCGCGGCCTTACGCGCGACCTCTACCACCGGCCTGTCCGTTACCTTGACTCCCATCTCTTCCATCAAAAGCACCACTCTATCCACGGTCTCTTTCTTCTCTATGCCCAAAACATATTCGGCGTTATACCTAAAATACCTGCGGATCAATTCCTGCTTTGCCGCCTCCTGCACCAGGACATCATCTACTATGCCGAATCCGGCGCGGTTAACGCCCATATCCGTGGGGGAATTATATATCGGGAGGTTGGCGTCTTTGTTGAATATCCTGGTCAGGATAAGTTTCAATATGGGAAAACTCTCCACATCGCGATTATAATTTATAGCGGTCTTGTTGTATTTGGTCAGATGGAATGGGTCCACGAGGTTGAAATCCTGGATATCCGCGGTTGCCGCCTCATAGGCGACATTCACCGAATGTTTAAGCGGCAGGTTCCATATGGGGAAGGTCTCAAACTTGGCATAACCCACATTCACCCCGCGCTTATGCTCATGGTATAGCTGAGAAAGGCAGGTCGACAACTTTCCGCTGTTCGGTCCAGGGGCAGTCACCACCACTATCGGGTTTTTCGTCTCGATAAAATCGTTTTTACCAAAGCCTTCTTCGCTGACAATAGTATCTACATCCGCCGGGTATCCGTCTATAGGGTAATGCAGATATACCTTGACGCCGCGGCGCTCCAATTTATTTTTGAAAATTACCGCCGAAGATTGGTTGGCGAAACGCGTGATCACCACGGCCAGTATATCCAATCCCCACTTGCGCAGGTCATCGATTAATTTTAATGTCGCGGCGTCATAGGTGATCCCGAAATCACCGCGCACCCTCCCCTTCTCGATGTCCCCGGCGTAAATGGAGAGCACGATATCTATCTTATCCTTCAAGGATTGCAGCAGGCGGATCTTGACGTTCGGGTCATATCCGGGCAATACGCGGGCGGCGTGGTAATCGAATAAAAGCTTCCCCCCGAATTCCAGGTATAGCTTATTCCCGCAGCGCTTCACCCGGTCGGAGATTGCCGCGGTCTGCTCCTTGAGGTATTTCTCGTTATCAAAAGCGATCTTTTTCATAAGCTAAAGCGCTATTTGTCGTAGGTGGAATAATAATACGGCGTAAAGGCCTCGAATTCGGCAGCGCAGGTGTCCACAAGCTTAAAGACAGGCTTAATCGATTCTGCCATACGCATATTATAGACCTCTTCTTCTCTTTTGTCTATTAACTTGGCTAACTGTTTGTCGCTAAAGCCGTATTCTTT
>JAPLLV010000084.1 GCA_026387405.1 Candidatus Omnitrophota bacterium | reverse complement strand
CTGCTCCATGGTGCCGATCTCCTTTTCCCTTACGATAGCCATTGCCGTTAGAAGGATCGAGGTAATTGTCACCAGCATTGCGATCACTCCGGGAATATAATAGTTTCGCGATTCTAAGTTCTCATTAAACCACGCGCGCTCTCTAAGGTCAACGCTGGGGAACACAACTGATTTATTTAATTCCAGATTTATACGGTCCTTTAGCAGCGAAGAACTGTATTTCTGAATGATCCTCGAGGCGTAAGAGAGGACGATCCCCGCGGTATTGGAATCCGTTCCATCCACGATAATCTGGATCTGCGCCCCCCTGTTACCTTCCAAGTCCTGCGCAAAACCATGGTTAAAATGCAATACCACACTTACCTTAGATCTATCGATCAATCCTCTTACTTCATCGTCATTATCCGCATAATATTTTATGTTAAAATATTTTGAATACGAAAATGCGCGGATGACCTTGCGGCTTTGGGGGGTGTTATCTAAATCATACACGGCAGTGGGAATATGCTTTACGTCGGTAGAAGCGGCATAGCCAAAAACGAGCACCTGTATTATAGGAGAAAGAAAGATCATCGCCCGCATCCTTGGGTCGCGGAATATCTGCTTGAACTCCTTGATCAGTATGGTATGTATGCGTTCGAACATTTCAGGCCTCTTTAGGCGACTTTCTTTTGGAACCTCCGGTACCCGGAATGGATTATAAATATGGAAAAAAGCAGCAATAATAATGCCGGCTGCCATAAGATATTTAATCCCTCGCCCTTTAAATAGATCCCCTTGAGTATATTGATGAAGTAACGCGCGGGAACCAGATAAGTAATAGCCTGTATGATCTTAGGCATGTTATAGATCGGATAGACAAATCCGGAGAGCAAAAATGTCGGCATAAATGTGGTAAGAATCGCCAGCTGCGTTGCCAGGCGCTGGTTTTTTGCAGTGATCGAGAAATAAAGCCCTTGCCCTAATGCTCCAACAAGAAAAATGCTGCTTAAGATCAAAAGCAAAGCCAAGCTTCCGCGCAAAGGCACAAGAAATACAAACTGCCCCATTGCCACTGCGATCAAAAGATCTAGGAACCCAATCAGAAAATACGGTATCACCTTGCCAAGGATCAATTCTCCCCTTCTTACGGGAGTAGAGATCAATTGCTCCATTGTGCCTCTCTCCCATTCACGGGCAACGGTTATAGAAGAAAGCTGGGCTGCGATGATCATCATAATCACGGCAATGAGCCCCGGGATGATATAGTTTTTGCTTTTCAGGTCTTCATTGAACCAGACCCTCGGCCTTAGATCCAGCAGGGAAAATTTTCCCAGCCCTGACCGGGCTATAGAATTGTTTATAAACCTTGCGTTATAACCTGCGACAACAGAATCGGCATACCCCATGGCAATGGTAGCTGTATTGGAATCGCTTCCATCGACTAAAAGCTGCACCGGGGCAGCCTGATTTGACTGGATATATTTAGAGAAATCCTTTGGGATCACCAGGGCCATCATGGCTCTTCTTGTGTCAATGTACTCTTGTAATTTATCGTAGCTGTCAAAATAGCCCGCGATCTTAAAGTAGCGTGAATTACCGAAATTGAGAATAAAATCTCTGGAAACCTGTGATTTATCCTGATTCCAGATAACCAGGGGTATGTTATCCACGTCCAGCGAAAGCGCAAAACCGAATAAAATAAGTAAAATAATGGGGATAACTATGGCGAGTCCCAGGCTGCGGTAATCGCGCACTATTTGAATGAATTCTTTTTTGGTAATGGCGCTAACTCTTCTTAGATTCACCCCCACCTCCGGCCGCATCATAAGATTCGATCAGCGAAACAAAAACATCTTCCAGCGTAGGCTGAATTTTCTCTATAGAATAACTTTGTATCAATTCCTTTTGAAAGAGTTTTACAATAAGCGCTTTGGCCTGGGGGACATCTGTCACGATAGCATGTAAAGCCGACCCAAAGAGCGCGGCCTCTTTGACAGCCCCTAATCCGGATACCTGCTCGATCCAATCTTCAGGATGAGCCACTGTTATCCTCAACACCTCTTCTTTCATGAACCGCGTCTTTAAATCCACCGGAGCTCCCGATGCGATGATCACTCCCCTATAGATCAAAGCCAGGACATCGCAATTTTCTGCCTCATCCATATAATGCGTGGTGACAAATACCGTAACTCCTGCTGCCGCCATTTCCTTTATCAGTTTCCAGAAATTCTTTCTGGCAATGGGATCAACCCCTGAAGTAGGCTCATCCAAGAAAACTATCTTTGGTTCATGTATTATTGCGCACCCTAAAGCCAGCCTCTGTTTCCACCCCCCGGACAATGTTGCGGTAAGGCTGCTTCGGAACTGCTCAATCCCGGCCATTTTGATTATGCGTTCTTCGCGTTCCTTTCTATACTGCTTTGGCACCTTATAAATACCGCTGTAAAAATCTATGTTCTCTTCCACGGTTAGATCTTCGTACAAAGAAAACTTTTGCGACATATAACCGATATTCTGCTTTATCGATTCCTGTTCGCTATTAATATCAAAACCTCCCACATTCCCCTTGCCTGACGTGGGGACCAGGATCCCGCAAAGCATCCTTATCGTAGTTGATTTCCCCGCTCCGTTTGGGCCTAAGAATCCGAAGATCTGGCCTTTCTTCACCTCAAAGCTGATACGGTTGACTGCCGTAAAATCACCGAACTTTTTCTCGAGATCCCGGACGCTAACCGCGATATTGTTATTCGTGCTCGTATTCATTTATGATAGAGATAAATGCCTCTTCGAGAGAAGCCGCATTGCGTTCTTCCTTGATGCGGCTGGGGACATCGCATTTCATCAATCTCCCCTTATGCATCAGCCCCACCCTTGTGCAACGCTCTGCTTCATCCAGATACGAAGTAGAAAATAATATGGTTACCTTTTCTTTTAAAAGTTGATACAGTATTTTCCAGAAATCCCTTCTTGACAAGGCGTCTACTCCATTAGTCGGTTCATCCAAAAAAAGCACTTTTGGAGTATGGATAAGCGCGCAGCTAAGCCCTAATTTTTGTTTCATGCCCCCGGAAAGATCTCTCGCCAGCCTTTTCTTGAACGGCTCAAGTCCGCTGAAATCCATCAGCCTCTTGATACGCTCATCCCTTCCCTTATCCGGCACGCCATAAATATCCGCATAGAAATTTATGTTCTCGCCGACCGTCAGGTCTTCATACAGCCCGAATCGCTGCGGCATATAAGAGATATTATCTTTGAGGACTTCTGATTCTTTCACCACATGCCTTCCAAACACCCAGGCCTCTCCTTCCGTAGGGTCCAGTATCCCGCTTAAAAGACGCATGGTCGTAGTCTTTCCTGCCCCATCAGGCCCGACTAATCCGAAGATCTCTCCTTCTTCGATCTCAAGGTTAAGGTTATCTACGGCTGTGAGGCCGTTGAATTTTCTGGTCAAGCCGACTGTCTTTATAGTAAACATTTTATTTTATGATGTAGGCATCGGCAGGCATGCCGGGTTTTAGCTCTAAAGTAGAGTTATCTACTCTGACCTTGATCCTATAGACGAGCTTTACCCTTTCTTCCGTAGTCTGAATGAATTTAGGAGTGAATTCCGCTTCACTGGAAATAAAAGAAACCCTGCCTTTATACTTTTTTCCGGGATAAGTATCCGCGGTCACATAGGCTTCCTGGCCTAGTTTGACCCTGCCCAGATCGGTTTCATTTATATAGGCAGTCACCCAGATATTATTCAAGTCGATCACCGTAAACACGGGTACCCCTATCTGCACAACCTCGCCCTGCAAGGCGCTCTTTACAATCACATAACCATCAAGCGGAGAAACCAGCTCCGCGAAACCTAATCTGGTATTTGCCAATTCCAGGGAAGCTTTCAGCGCGTCGACATTGGCCTGGTCCGCGTCAAATTTAGTTTTTGCCGTGTCCCTGCTTTGCGCGGAGATCGCGCCTGCCTTCAATAAGTTCTCCGCGCGTTCATAATCCAATTTATCGAGACTATGCTGGTATTCCGTTGCCTTCAGGGCAGCCTGCGCGTTATCCCTTATTTTCGCCAGTTCATCCGTATTCAACTTAGCGACAATGTCACCGGTTTTTACCACCTTTCCCTCATCAGCCAAAAGTTCTAATATCTGGCCCTGGACCCGGAAAGATAACCTCACCTCATCTCCTTCAATATTTCCCGAGACCTTGATCTCTTTACTGGAATGTTCTCCTTGCTGCCAGATATAAAAGCCTGTTATTCCGGCAATAACTGCAATGATAATGAAGATGACGATCTTACTTTTTATTTTCATTCCTTTGCCTCCTTTTCCGGCTTCGGCAGAAAAATACTCACTCCCACGGTCCTATCCAGGCTTGAATGGGCGATAAGATAATCGTAAATCGCTTCGGAAAGATTTTTCTCGACCTGCGCCAAAGAAACCTGCGCATCCAATACATCCAGATTAGTTGCCTTGCCGTTATCATAACTGACATTGGCGATACTAAGCGCTTCTTTTGCTTCCACGACATTATCCTTTTGGGAATTAATAAGCTCTTCGGCCTGTTTTAGATCAAGGCATGCCTGCCGGACATCCACGGCTATTTGATCGCTTAAATTCTCTTTAGATAAAATTGCCTGCGCATACCGCGCCTTTGCTTCATCTACTTTCGCTTTTGAAGAGAACCCGTCAAAAATAGGTATGCTGACCGAAAATCCCGCATCCCAGGTATTATGCCGGCTGTTGATCATATTAGCTATATTATTAGAACTATAATTGTAGCCGAGACTGGCATTCACTTGCGGCCTGTATCCCGCCTTAGCGATCGCTATAGACCACCGGTCCACGTCAACGCCCAAAGCCTGCAAGATCATCTCCGGCTTATCAAGATATGCTGTCTTTAGGAATTCGCTTTCCTCGATCTCTATGGGATGATACAAAAAGCTATCCCTTAAGATAACCGTATCCTGCATTTTTAAACCGAGCAGCTTTTTTAATTCCGCGGCTATAAGATCAACGGCATTCTTTGCCTTGATGAGCTCGGGGGCAACCTTTGAGACCTGTACCTTAGACCGCAAGAGATCAAAACGCGAGGCCGTGCCCTCTTCATATTTCTTTTTCACGTCTGCATAGTGAGACTGAGCCTGATCAAACAGACTTTGCGCGATTCGTTCGGTCTCATAAGCCAATAGCAACCCGTAATAAAGCCTTGTTGTTTCAAACTCGACATCGAGCTTTCTCGCTCGCAGCGTTTCTTCCTGGACTTTAAGCCTGATCTGCGCCTGCCTCAGATTCGCCGTATTGGCTCCGCCGCTATATATATTCTGACCCACTTCTATCCCCAACTTGTTATCATTTTTGTGTCCGGTAAAAATACCAATGTCTTTTTTCGTGTTTTGCGTCTGAGATATAGTCAGGAGGCTGCCATTATGGGTATAGCCTGCCGTTGCGTTTACTTTCGGCAGAAACCCGCTCCGCGCCTCCAATACAACTGCCTTAGCCGCGTTGACTTCCTGTTCCTGGATCTGGATATCCTTGTTATTCTTAAAGGCAACCTCGATCGCTTCTTTTAGCGATAGACTAAAATTAGACGATGTTTCCCCGGCGGAAGCAAAACAGCGGGAAATAACCCAGAAAAACATCATAAGGATCATCACTGATCTCATCTCTTTTTTCATTTTTTAGCGCCTAAGGTTTTACCTTTATGAGCGACCTAAAAAGCAAGTATTTTACCGTATCCTTGATCTCATCTACCGTGCTGTCCTTGACTCCGAAATGCAGCTTGATGATATTGAATTGCATCATCCCAAGAAGGCTTGAGGCTATAATATTCGCATTGACCTGATGAAATTCCTCTGAATGAATGCCTTGTGTAATAATATGCTCGATATATCGCTGGTAAGGCAGGATTATGGTTTTAAGCACATAGGGAAAAGGGACCATCGCATCCCCTGATTTGCCGAAAAGGATCTGAAAAATATGGATTTTCCCCGTAAAATAATGAAAGTGAAAATCAATGATCCTTTCCAGCCTATCTTTCGCGGTCCTGCCTTCGTTGACCTCCATCTTCAGCTGCCCGAGAAAGTCTTCCGCGTTTTCTTTAATGACCTCCAAAAAGAGCTCGTGCTTACTCATAAAATAATGATAGATAATGCCCTCGGAGCAATCTGCTTCCCTGGCGATTTCCCTGGTAGTCGCCTGGGTAAACCCCGATTGCGCCGCAACGGCGATCGCAGCCTCTACGATCCTTTTGCGCATATCGATCATTATTGCTTCCGGCATTGCTGCGTCCTCCTATTGAGTGAGCACTCACTCAATATAAGATTAACACAAATTACCGGTTTGTCAATCCCCTTTTCACAAAATGCGCTCTCTAGAAAATGAAAAGGCTATTGACCGTATCCGATCAATAGCCTTTAAGCTCTCCCATTATGCGGGGAACTCTCCTCCCCCTTATATTTATTATTCCCTCATTACTTTTTCCAATATCTGCTGGACAACGGTACTCTGATGACCAGTGAGGTACTCTTGTAAATTCCGGATGATCTCGTTCTTGGAAATACGGCTGGCAGCCGGCTGGATGTTCCCGAAGACACGGTATTTGCCAAACGTGCGCGTAGCGCGCCTCAAGTGCCCAGGCCTGGTAACGAGGATCGTTCTTTTGATAGAACAGCTAAGAACTAACTGGGCCGTGAATCGCGCGTTCTCTTCAGTAGAGCGCGACTGCTCTTCAAAGATCAACGACCCCGCGGGGATGCCTTCCTTTGCCGCGAGTTCTGCCATCATGCGCGCTTCCGAGACCGGCCCTGCGGTCATGCCTCCGGTAAAGATCAATACTGCATTCGGATATTTTACGTGTAACTCAATGCCCTTTTCCACCCTCCTGATCATGTCCAGGCTCGGCGTAACGTCATCGAGCGGCCGCGTTCCCAGTACGACGATGGCGGTATCGGAACAGCGCGGTACTGCGGCAGAGATACTGCACAGGAGAAAAACGCAGAGAAACAGGCTGATCAGCAGTGCGTTGCGGGAAAATCCTTTCACAAAATACTCCTTAGCGCCCTCGCTTCAGATATCTAACTATTAAGACTGTTTGTTCTGTTATTGGGGAGGAGTTTTAACAACAATTTTTTGCAACTCAACATTGGGAGTGGGAGGTTGAGCCGTCATTTCTTTAACCTTCCCCTCTAAAGCCTCTTTTTCCTTAATAGCTGCTTCCAGCTTATCTAAACCAAGCTTTATTTGCTCGTCTCTTGCCGCTATCTCTTTATTAGCCTTTGCCAGATTAAGCTCAAGCACATTCTTTGCCGCAGTGGTTCTACTTAATTGTTGTTCTGCATTTATCCTTAATGTTTTTTCCTTTTCTTCAAGGACATATAAGCAAACGCATAGGGCAACTAGAATTATAATACTTGACCAAAAGATATTGGGCTTAACCATAGACTGCAATTTATCTTTTAGCATTTGCAAAACACCTCCTTCTTTAGTAAGCTGGTTTTTGACTTTTAAAACCAGGAAAGCCTCTTTTCGCCCATCCTTTACCCTTAATAATACTTCTCCAATTTCAAAATTGCAAGCAATTTAGTGAATGAATTTCACTACTAAGACGCTTTATGCAACCCTATAATTACCAAGATATTGCTAAACAAATCCAGTTTCTTGCGTTTAAATATAAGTTCTTATTTAGAAATTTTCGGCTAAAACTTCATAGAAGCCTTGCGGATGCTTACAAGCCGGGCACTCTTTAGGCGCTTCTGCGCTCTCGATAACATATCCGCAATTAATACAATGCCATCTTACCGCTGTCTTCTTCTTAAATACCTCAGCATTTGATATATTATTGATCAACTTTCTGTATCTTGACTCGTGGAATTTTTCCACCTTGGATATCTGCTCAAATGACCGCGCTACCTCCGGAAAACCCTCGTTTTTAGCCGTTTTGGCAAAATCCGCATAAAGGGTAGTCCACTCCAGGTTCTCTCCGGCTGCCGCTTCCTCAAGGTTAGTCTTCGTAACCTTAATTATCCCGGCAGGGTAAGATGCAGTGATCTCTACATCCCCTCCCTCAAGATATTTAAAAAATACCTTGGCATGCTCTTTTTCATTTTCTGCTGTTTCGGTAAAGATATTGGCGATCTGTTCATAGCCTTCTTTTCTGGCGGCTGAGGCAAAATAGGTATACCTATTTCTAGCCTGCGATTCTCCGGCAAAAGACGCTAAAAGATTCTTCTCTGTCCTTGTTCCCTTAACTGACTTACTCATCCTAATTACCTCCTATCCTTCAATTTTCTCCATCGGCTTTTTGCAACAAACAAGCTCTCCGCCGCCTACTTTAGTTACAGTAACCTCGTTACCACAAACATTGCATCTATATTTTTCTCCTACTTTTTGAACTCCCATACTAGACCTCCTTATAAAATTTGGCTCCCGCTCGTATGAGCCGAGGGAAAACCTCTCACTATTTACATGGTCAATTATATACGCAATACCTTACTATATCAAGAATATTCCGGACTTAGAGAGAGGATGAGAGATAAAACTATCCTCCTTTCTTTGTCCGGACATTGATGCGTATCGCTAAAAACTGTAAAGCAAAATATAGAAAAATATAGTTGAAGAGAATGATTATTTGTGGTTAAATCTACAGGTGGGTATATGGTGGAAAAATGGACTATAAAAAGATAATATTTTTAATTACCCTGCTTATCCTTTCTGCGCTATTCCTTTATAATCTAAGCGGGCATACGGATATTATTATACGGGACGCAAAAATCGTTACCGGCGTAGATAAACAACTGATGCCCCTCAAGGTGACGAATTTCTTCCCTAAAAATACCTCAAAGGTCTCCGCCTGGATAAGCTGGCGAAACGCAAAAATCAATACCCAGCTTTTAGTGAAGTGGTATTATGTCACTGATGATGTGCCTATCTACGATTATAATTTAAACATCCCAAAAAAGGACGGCGTTGCTAATGTCGTGCTTTCCATGCCGGAAGGAAAAGTTTTACCCTCCGGCTTATACAAAGTGACGATCTTGTCAGGAAAAAAACAACTTACAAAACCGCTTACCTTTGAAATACAATAAACAGCAGCCATCCCCTATCCTATCTTAAACACCGTTTGAACTAATTCCCCGAATTTTCTCCTTAGCGAATCTGCGAGAACACTTTGATATTGCTGAATATATTCGGAGTGATTATTCTGGATATATTGGAAGTAATTATCGCGTCTCTAAAATATAAAAAAGAAGGAACATTGGTATAAATTGTTATATTTTTAAAGGTTTCGGGAGGAGAAAGTTTCAATACTTCTGCGCTCACTATTGCTTCTTTAAACAGTAATTTTGCTGCTAACACGGGATTTATAACCGGGCTTGGAACTGGCAATGTTGGCGGCGCCAACTTCGGCACAGCAGGCATATATACCAGCGGCATCGGCGCCATCATCACCGGCATAGGCCCGACAGGAGTCATTGCCATTATGCTAATGGGAACGGCAATACCAGAAGGAACCATCAAAGGTTGCGGCGCAGATAATACTTTATACGCGACGCTCTCTCCTGTCTCCAGCGAACTACGGAAGTTCTGCTGGCCAACGTGAGGTTCAAGATTATTATTCACAAATACAAAACCGGGTATCCTTTCCTGCCAAGAATAATTACCGGAACCCCGAAGCGCTATGGAAACCATATCCTTCATGCTGCCCGCGTGAATAGTAAGCATCCCGGTAATCGCTGTGCTGATAGGGTTAGCCCTCGTTCCTATGTAACCATCAACCAATAGGGTAAGATTCGTTCCAGTTATTGTATTACCGGAGCCCGTAATATTTCCGTGGACGATCATTGTGGATGAGCCGGCGCTAAGGGTGCCGTTCACCTCAAGATTGCCATTAACGGTTAAAGCGTACCCGCCGGTAGTCAACGTATCCCCAGCATTGATTGTAAGATTTTTTACAGTTGTGTCATTACCAAGCGCTTGTTGACTGATAATGTTTGAAGGAATAATGACTGCGTCAGTTGATGACGGCACTATTCCCAAATCCCAATTACCAGAGACATTCCAATCCGTAGAAACAGCCCCTGTCCAGGTGAAGGTAGTTCCGGTTGAACCTAACACCCAGTTGGTCGTCGCGCCGGATAAAGCCGAAGTTCCTCTGTCCACAAGCTGAATCCCGCCTGAGGCATCGTTGTTGGCAACATTAACATCGGAGATACTCTGGATCTTTCCCGATTGCAGAGTGAGTTTCGGGACCGCGCCCGCGCCGGTGTCGTTTATGACAATAGGATTACTAGCGGTGCCGGTTAGCGTTAAGTTATTCGTCACGGTCTGCGTTGTGCCGCCGGTCATGCTAATAGTTTTTCCTGCGGTTGTTGAAGAAAAATTATAAAAAGCAGTTGAACCAGATATTATGCTCGTTTGGGAATTGTCGTTAAAGGTAACCGTGCTTGTATTACAGGTAAATGTCCCTGCGTTGGCAAAATTACCTCCGATGGTAAAGGTATTAGGACCCGCAGTCACCGTACCCCTTATATCAAAATGCGGTGTAGTTACATTCGCGCCCGGCTGGTATGTATCGCCTGACCATATAAATAATCCCTGTCCAGAATCCATGGTCAGGTTATTGGAAGCATCGGTTGAGTATTTTATGTCGGCGTCTCCATTATCAGCGGTGCGCAGGTTTGCGTTAGTGGTATATCCTGTTCCAGCCGAATAGTCATTGCGCACAATGACCATATTCTGGTAAATGTTAAGGCCGGTAAGATCCTCTTTGGCTATCACGCTTACTGTGCATCCCTTCTGTGTTTCTCCACTTATATAGACTATAAGCACATCCCCATTATCTACATCAATACTGATCAGACTGAACGCCCCGCTTGCATCTGTCTCAGCGGTTTTGGCTGCGGCCGCGCCGTTAACCGCGATAGCCACCGTAATATTTGCACCGATGGGTGTTGTGCCTTCATCAGAATAAACTGTCCCGAAGAAATCCTTGCCGAATTGCCAGTTGGTATTATTGCCGCCGCTATAAGAGTTCTGCACTAATATAGTGCTTCCGCCTGAAGCGTTGGAATTGCTTACAAAAACATAGTTTACAGATGAAATCCCATTAAGAGTAATATACCACCGGTTAGTTCCAAAACCTCCTGAGCGGGCCAAAGTTAATAAATTGCCTGATGTACCCGTAAGAGTAAGGATGCCGCTTATTGTCTGGGTGCTGTTTACCACGAAGTATAGAGTTTTTCCACTAGCAGTGCAGGTAAAATTATTAAATATAGTATCACCGGAAATAATTAAAGAAGCTGCTGGTGTAAAGATAACTGTTGAGCCTGTATTAGTAAATGCTCCGCTGTTAGTCCAGTTACCTGATACTGTTATGGTGCTGGCTCCTTCTGTGCCGCTTGCAGCATTTAAGGTACCGCTTGCGTTAATGGTAACACCGCCTGTTACATCCAGTTCATAGCCGTCGGTAGTCAATGATGTGGTCTGTGTGCCGTCGCCTATGGTTAAGGCGCCGGTTACGGACAAATCATTGGTGGATATGGTGACGCTGGCGCCGTCTGTGGCATCTGATATGCTTAAGTTATTAAGTTCCCGTGAGACATTGATGGTTTTAGATGCGCCGGTCATGGTAATTGTTGATGTAGACGGAGTCCAGCTTGAGCTGGTGATAATAAGATCCCCGCCTACACTAATTACAGAGTTACCTGAGCAGGTATATACACCAGTGCCTGATATAGTAAAATCTTGAAAACTGACTGTACCGGTTCCTTGAGTAAGAGTTCCACCTGTAGTTACAGTCAAATCATAATTACCGGCTGAGCCGGTCAATGTGCCGGTGCCAACAGCAATAGTTCCTGCGCTAATAGATAAATCAGAACCTAAGGTAAGTGTCTGGCCATTTAAAGTAAGGATTCCTGAAGTCATAGTTAAGGTACCAATGGACCTAGGATCATTTAAAATAGGGTCATTAGCAACATCTCTTATATCCGCGGTATCGCCTACTTCAGGCACAAGGCCAAGGTCCCAGTTAGAAGCTATTGCCCAGTTAGTACTTGTTGTGCCGGTCCAGACAAATGTCCCTGTGAATGCCCAGTTGGTTGTGCCTGTTAATGTAGATGTACCTCTTGCGATTAACATTAAGCCGCCTGTGGCATTATTGTTGGTTACATTGACATTGGTAATAGATTGTAATCCACCGGCTGATAAGGTTAGCTTTGGATTATTAGTCCCTGCTACTGAAGCAACAATCACTACTGGGCTGCCTGAGGTGCCGGTAAAGGTTAATGTGCCGCCTACTATTTGCTCTGTATCTTTATTAAAGGTAAGCGTGGTCCCGGCAGTTGTGCAGCTTAAGTTGTTTAATGTGCTTGAGCCGGCAATGGTAGCTGATGCGCCAAAGACTACGGTTGAAGAACCTGCAGTGAAGGCATTGTTATTGGTAAAGTTATTGTTTAAGGTAATAGTAGAGCTATTAGCAGTAAAGGTTCCGCCGTTTAAGTCTGTAGTTCCGCTGATAGCGATATCGTGATCACTAGAAGCAGAATCGCGAGTGGTAAAGATGCCTTTAGTTAAGGTAAAGTTGCCGGCAACAGTACCAGTGGTGGCAGTGGTCTTTGGCCTGAAGGTATTGACAGTTCCGGTAGAGGCGTCATCTATGACCAGGTTATTGTAGCTCCAGTTCTGGATGTCATAGGTAGTGTTGCCGGCGGTGAGGCCGGTGTATTCCACGGTGCCGGTGTTGCTGCTCGGGGTCTTGACGGTTTCCGAGCCGACAAGGACCAGGGTGCCGTTTGAGGCAATACTTAAGTTGCCGGTGATGGTGGGACTTTTGGCATTCATAATTAATCTACCGGCGGTAATGGTCAGGGTACTCTCTGTGGCAAGAGCATCCTGGATGGTCCAGCCGCCAGAGGCGTTATTAAACTCCAGTATATTGAAGTTACGGGAATTAGTGGTGATGGTCTTTCCTGTTGCGCCGGCATCAAAGATCACCGTAGAATTGGTATTGGTAAAGAAGCCGGTATTGGTCCAGCTGCCGCCTGCGTTTATGGTAGTGTTGGTGTCAGTGCCGTTAGCGGCATTTAAAGTGCCAGAGGCATTGATAACGATGTTGCCGTCAACATCCAGTTCATAGCCGTCAGTAGTTAGTGATGTGGCCTGCGTGCCGTCGCCTATGGTTAAGGCGCCGGTTACGGACAGATCATTGGTGGATATGGTGACGCTGGCGCCGTTGGTGACATCATAAATCTTTACATTGTAAAAATTGTCGCCGCCGGAATTAATAGTTTTAGACGCGCCGGTCATGCTAAGAGTTGAGATGCCACAGGTAAATGTGGCAGAGGCGCCGGTGGCCCAGTTGCCGTCTACAGTTAAGGTTGAGCCATTAGCGGTAAATGTGCCGCCATTTAATTGCACATTGCCGGTAACGGCTAAGTTCCTGCTGGCAGGGCCTGAATCAAGCGTGGTAAAGATGCCGTCAGTTAAGGTAAAGTTGCCGGCAACAGTAACAGTTGTAGCCGTGGTCTTTGGCCTGAAGGTATTGGCAGTTCCGGTAGAGACGTCATCTATGACCAGGTTATTGTAGGTCCAGTTCTGGATGTCATAGGTAGTGTTGCCGGCGGCAAGGCCGGTGTATTCCACTGTGCCGTTATTGGTGCTCGGGGTCTTGACGGTTTCCGAGCCGACAAGGACCAGGGTGCCGTTTGAGGCAATAGTTAAGTTGCCGGTGATGGTGGGACTGATGGCGTTCATAATCATCCTGCCGCCTGTGATGTCGAGAGCGCCTACGCCAAAGGTAATCGCGCCAAGAGTAACAGCGCCGGTTCCTGTCCCTGCTTTGGTAAGCGTGCCGCTGATCGCTACTGTACCGCCTATAGTGCCTGTGCCGCCGGAAGTATTAGTAATATTAATCGTCGTCAGGCCGGTGGCATCAGCTGATGTGCCTGAACCGTAGATAGCGTTAGTTGTAACCGCAGCTGCACCTGATGTCAGGGAGAGTGTTTCAGCTGAACCACCAGTTGTTCCGGCAACTGTATCCTTAAACCAAATGTCCCCGGTGTTTGTTCCTCCGCCATTGCTTAAGGCCACCGAGCCGGTTAAGGTAGTGGCAGTGGTAAAGGTGATGGCATCGCTGGTAGTAGTGATGTCGCCTGCAGTTGAAACAGCGCCTGCGCCGTCCTGCAGAAAGGCGCCGTCTAAGGTCATGTCCGCTGCAGAGGCGATGGTCAAGATGCCAGAATTGGTAATGGTAACTGAACCGCCGCCGGTAGTAGTAACAGTATTGTTTAAGTTAACCGCCCCTGCATTTATATCAATTGCGCCGGCCGCACTTAGAGTGCTACTTGCCGTAACGTTACCTGAAGTAGTAATGGTAAGTGAGGCCAGCGGGCAACTAGAGACCGCAGCCATGCTCAAGGCCGGCATTTCGTAAAATCCGCTTACTGCTGTAGATATCCAAGTTCCACTGGTGTAGTATTTGTAGACAGCATTACCGCCGCCGACATAAACATTGTCGCTGGACTCTATGGTGAGGCCATATGTTGGGTTAATGCTGCAATTCAAATTTGACCAAGAGCCACCGGAGTACAAACAGGCCCCTCCGTCACCGGCAGCATAAATATTATCGCTGCTATCTCTGGCTAAAGCGTATATACCCGTAAGCCCGCTTTGCACCGTATCTGACCACGCACGAGGGCTGCCAGAATATTTATAGACTTTACCACTACTACCGCCGGCATAAATATTGCCGCTGGAGTCTATGGTGAGGCCGTATACTGTGCTAATGCCGCAGTTCAGACTTGACCAGGAGCCATTGGAGTACTGGTAGACCCCTCCATCACCGCCGGCATAAAGATTGCCGCTGGTATCTATGGCCAGGGCCTGTACCGGAGCAAGGCCGATTGCCGCTGTATTTGACCAAGAGCCACCGGAGTATTTGTAGACAAAACCACTCCAATCTGCAGCTGAACCGCCGGCATAAAGATTGCCGCTGGTATCTGTGGTTAAAGCGTAGACAATCAAAACATTATTTATTATTGCTAAGTCTGCCCAGGTTCCCTGGGAGTATTTGTATACCGCACCGATACGAGTTTCTGTTTCAAGAATCCAAAGATTGCCGCCGGCATAAAGATTGCCGCTGGAGTCTGTGGCCAGGGCCCGTACTAACAGGCAAGTTACATCTAACCCTGTATCTACCCAAACACCGTTTAAGTATTTGTAGACAACACTGTAAGGCGTGTAATCGGGGTAACCGGTAATATTGTAACCGCCGGCAAATAACGCATAGATGTTCGTAACGCTCGAGCCCACTGCGCCATCAAATTTGACTGCACCGGTGCCAGCCACCAGAATCAGGCCTTCAGTGCCGGTGTTAGCGTTAAGTGTGCTCGTAAACTCAATATCTCCGCCTGCGTCTGGGCCGGTAGAAATGGTTACGCTGCTGGTAAGAACTACCGGGCCGGTAAAGGTGATATTTTGGTCAGCAGTGGTGATGTTGCCTACTAGCACTATGTTACCTGAAGTGCCGCTTCCCGAGCCAGTGGTGGTTACCGTAAGTCCGGTTAGAGGAGTAGTTGCCCCCAGTATACCAAGCGTTGCGCTTCCTCCATTATAGTTGCTGCCGGATGCCCTTGTATCGAGGCTTAAAGCGTGTGCACCGTTTATGTTGCTTGTGGCCGAGAATATGATGCTGCCAGCGTTGGAATTACCGCCAGCCTCGGTGTCCAAAGTAACATCAGAGCCGAGCGTTATGGTTGCGCATCCCCTAAGGTCTATATCATTAGCACCATCTGCTTTTATGGCGTTTCCATTTAGTGTAAGCGTTCCGCTGGCAGTAATGGTTTTGCTTGAGCCCACATCCACTGTGCCGGCGCTGATGGTTAAGTCTGTGCAACTTAAGTTATTGTTTAGCGTAATAATCCGAGCGGTATTCACTACCAGATCATGGATTGTCTTTGCGGCATTTAAGGTAGAGTTAGAGTCGGTTGAGGTCATGGTAATGGTAGAAGTAGACGCTGTCCATGTTGCAGCGCTGGTTATTTCCAAGTTGCCGTCTACGCCAATTACAGAATCACCAGAGCAAGTATAGGTGCCGCCAATAGTCAGGTCCTGCACGCTCACTGTGCCGGTGCCTTGGGTAAGCGTAGCGCCCGAGTTTACCGCCAAGTCATAGTTACCAGCTGCGCCGGTTAAAGTACCAGTGCCGACAGCAATGGTGCCTGCGCTGGTTGATAAATCAGTGCCTAAGGTCCAGGTCAGGCTGTTTAAACTTAATTTGCCAGCAGTCATGGTTAATGTGCCGCCTGCAGCTTGAGTTAAGTTATTAGTATCCAGCGATAAGCCATTACCGGAATTGTTGATGATAACATTGTAGAAGTTATCACCGCCAGAGTTTAAGGTCTTAGTTGCGCCGGTAAAAGTAACGGTGCCGTTGGAATGTGTGAAGACGCCGGAAGCATCGTTAGTGAAATTGCCGCCCACGGTCATCGTAGCAGTAGTGGCAGTAAGCGTACCGCCGCTACCGCTGGCGCCAATAGAAACATCGTTGGCCACGTTTATTGTAGAGCCGTTAGAAGTAAATGTGCCTCCGGAGAGGACCAGGTCATGGTTAACGGTAACGCCATAGTTAGAGCCGGCCTTGGTATCAAAGGTTGAGGCAGAGTCGGTGAGGTCATGGGCCACCGCCAAGATGCCGGCGGCCTCATTGCCGAGAGTGAAATTACCGTCTGGGTCAGACTGATTGTTGTATTCGGTCGCGATCCAGCTATCTGCGCGGCCAGTGCTGGAGATGCGGACTTCGTCAATAGCGCCGGTCCAATACGAGGATTGCCCGGTCTGATTGCCGATTAATAAATTACTATAGCCATCCTGAACGGTATAGTGACTATTCCACCCCTGTCCAGATCCATTAATGTAAATCCGGCTTACGCTGGAATAACTCGTTCTGACTACAACATATTGCCAACCAGTAGTGGAAATACTCGTTGTGGACACTGAATCATCTCCATTGTTTGGCTCCCAATAGAATTTCGCATTAGAAGAATCTTTTGTCCATATGCGATAGCCGTTGCCGTTTTCATCTACCCTTGCAAGCACACAGTCATACTGATCAGGCGTGACAGTGGTCCTTACCCAAACTGAAACAGTTATTGTGGTCGGCCTATGCACTGCTTCAGTGCCCATGTTTATAGAATCGCTGCTGCCGTTAAAGGTCAGTGCGCCACCAATTTGCCCTGTGGTATCAATCTGGTCAGTATTCTGCGCTGCAGCGCCATATTTATTATTGGAACTAGAATCTGTTACGGTCGTAGTTGCAGCATTATCATTCATGTGCCATACTCCGGCAAAACTATTGCTCCAGACCCCGGTTACATTCTGCTGGCTGGAGCAGGTGGCGTTGCCGTAGTGCAGGTAAATCACAGTATCAGATGAATCTGACAATGTCGGAATCTTTACCCAGACCAGTAACTCACCGGTAGCCTTGGTGTATTTTTCTATTTCGTGAGCGAGTTTGGTACCAGAGGCATCAGTAAAGGCAATATCATCAAAGTCGCTTTGCGCGTGGGCCGCAAGGCCGGCATCTGAAGTTAAATAAATTACCACTGGGAAGTCAGTTTGGGGTTCAGCAGAGACCATTGACTTAGAGATGGTAATGCTCTTCACATACGGCCAAGCAGCTACTAATTGTAGCGTGCCTGAACCAGAGTGCTTTAAGTTGTAGAACGGATCCACGCCAAAGGTAAGGGTCTGGGCTGCGCCGTCAAATTCCACAGTGCCGCTAGAGTGAGTGAAGGTGCCATCAGTCTGCGTCCAGTCGCCGTAGACAGTCATCGTGCCGGAAGTCGCTGTAAGCGTGCCGCCGGAGATGGTTACTGCGCCGTTGACATCCACTGTAGAAGCATTGCAAGTTAACGTGCCGCCATCTATTTGCACATTGCCGGTAACGGTTAAGTTTCTGCTGGCAGCGCCTGAATCAAGCGTGGTAAATATGCCGTTGGTTAAGGTAAAGTTGCCGGCAACTGCGACAGTTGTAGCCGTGGTCTTTGGCCGGAAGGTATCCTGGACCAGAAGCGTGTCCGTAGAATTTATGGTCAGGTGGCCGTAGGACCAGTCCTGTATATCATAGATAGTGGCCGAGCTGTCTCCGTTACCTGTATAGGTGACGGTGGAAGCCGCGTCTAAGGTCGGGTTTGCAGGGAGCGACTCGCCGCCCTGGATGGTCAATAAGGCATTCTTTTTAACCGCAGTTGTTCCGCTCAGGGAATTGCCCGCGGTGGTAAGGCTATCCGCGTATGTGCCGCCAGTACTGCCGACGGTTAAGGTGCCGTCGCAAGTCAAGGCATTGGTGAGCAGGCTAATTGTGGCCGCGGCCGAAGAGCCGACAATGTTTACGGTGTTAAAACTATCCCCTCCGGAGTTCAGTGTCTTGCCCGCGCCGGTGAATGTCACCGTGCCCGATGAATGCGTGAAGACGCCGGTCGCGGCGTTGGCAAAATCCCCGGCGATGGTCATGGTGGCGGTGGTCGCGGTCAAGGTGGCGCCTGCGGCGATATCCACGTTGCCGTTAACGGCCACGGTTGAGCCGTTAGAGGCCACATCGGTGGCGGCGCCTAAGTTCACGGTTAGAGTCGCAGAGCCGACTGTGGACTTGGTGGCGTTGATATCGAAGTCACCGTCAATATCAAGGGCGCTCGTTCCGAAGGTGTAAGCCCGGGCGGCAGTGATAGTCGGCTTCAGGTATAAGTTGTAGAATGTGATCGCGTTGTTGGAGGTCAGGGTCACCGCGGCATCAGGGTTGAATTTTACGGTGGATGAACCGGGAGTAAACGTCGCGGCATCGGCCTTGGTGAATAACGTGCCGGAGACGCCGCTGATAGTGATGGTCGAAGAGTTAGCGGTAAAAGTCCCTCCGTTCAAGGCCATCACCCCGCCGATGGTGACAGCATGGGCAGCGGCAGTGGAATCCGCGGTGGTAAATATGCCGTTGGTTAAGGTAAAGTTGCCGGCAACTGCGACAGTTGTAGCCGTGGTCTTTGGCCGGAAGGTATTGGCAGTTCCGGTAGAGGCGTCATCTATGACCAGGTTGGTGTAGGTCCAGTTCTGGATGTCATAGGTAGTGTTGCCGGCGGTGAGGCCGGTGTATTCCACGGTGCCGGTGTTGGTGTTCGGGGTCTTGACGGTTTCCGAGCCGACAAGGACCAGGGTGCCGTTTGCACCGATATCCAAATTGACGCTGATAGTCGGACTAATGGCATTCATAATTAATCTGCCGGCGGTAATGGTCAGGGTATTGTATGTGGCTAGGAAATCCTGGATTGTCCAGCCGCCGGAGCCATTATTAAACTCCAGGATATAGAAATAACTGGAGTTGGTGGTAATGGTCTTTCCTGTTGCCCCGGCATCAAAGATCACGGTGGAATTGATATAGGTGAAGCTGCCGGCATCAGTCCAGCTGCCGCCTGCGTTAATCGTGGTATTGCCATCTGTGCCGTTGGTCGCATCCAGTGTTCCGCTGGCATTTATGGTGATATCGCCGGCAACATCCAGTTCATAGCCGTCAGTAGTCAATGATGTGGTCTGTGTGCCGTCGCCTATGGTTAAGGCGCCGGTTACGGACAGATCATTGGTGGATATGGTGACGCTGGCGCCGTCTGTGGCATCTACGATCTGCACATTATAGAAGTTGTCCCCTCCGGAATTTAAGCTCTTGGACGCGCCTTTCATTACCAACGTTGAGGTGCCGCAGGTAAATGTTGCGGAGGCGCCGGTTGCCCAGGAGCCGCTTAGCGTTAAAGTAGAATTGTTCGCGCTGAAGGTGCCGCCATTTAACTGCACATTGCCGGCAACGGTTAAGTTCCTGCTGGCAGGGCCTGAATCAAGCGTGGTAAAGATGCCTTTAGTTAAGGTAAAGTTGCCCCCCACTGTCAGGTTATTCGGCGCCAGCGGCCTGAAGGTATTGGCAGTTCCGGTAGAGGCGTCATCTATGGCCAGGTTATTGTAGGTCCAGTTCTGGATGTCATAGGTAGTGTTGCCGGCGGTGAGGCCGGTGTATTCCACTGTGCCGTTATTGCTGCTCGGGGTCTTGAGGGTTTCCGAGCCGACAAGGACCAGGGTGCCGTTTGCGGCAATACTTAAGTTGCCGGTGATGGTGGGGCTGACGCCGTTCATAATTAATCTACCGGCGCTAATGGTCAGGGTACTGTCTGTGGCAAGAGCGTCCTGGATGGTCCAGCCGCCTTTGGCATTATTAAACTCCAGGATATTGAAGTTAACGGAGTTGGTGGTAATGGTCTTTCCTGTTGCGCGGGCCTTAAAGATCACGGTGGAACCGGTATCGGTGAAGGTGCCGCCTGTATTTAACCAGTTTCCATAGACATTTAAAATATTGGACGAGCCGTCAAGCGTGCCACCTGAGGATACGGTGATATCCATTACCCTCTGGGTGCCTGATAGAGTTACCTTATTCGAGTCTACCGTGGCGCTGTCGTACGGGCCAGGATAGTTTGTGCCCTCGACGGATCCGGGGATGCCCCAGGTGGCTCCTGCATTCCAGTTGTCATCGCCAGCATCGTTAAAAGATGCGGGCTCCTTCCAGCCGCCGTCAGTGATCGTCCAACCGTAGGTGCCGGTAAGCACTGCGCGCGCAGTGGCAGGAGTCCCTGTATAATATGTAGTGGAACTGCCGGCTGAGAAAGTGACGCCGCTCTGTAAAGTCCGCTCAGACCAACCTACCAGTAGATCGCTGTAATTGATTGTTGATAACGCGGCCCCATCAAACATACCTGCCATATATGTAACTGTTGAAACATCCCAATTACTTATGTCTTGATTGAAAGATGAAGCGTTACCGAACATATAACTCATATTTCCAACCTTTGAAACATCCCAGTTTCCGATTGACTGGTTAAAAGGAGTTGAATAGAACATCTGATACATATTCACAACGCTTGACGTATTCCAACTTCCTATGTTTTGATTGAAAGATGAGGCGTTACCGAACATACGATCCATAGTTGCCACGCTTGACGTAGTCCAGTTTCCTATGTTCTGGTTGAAGGAGGAGGCGCCGTAGAACATAAAACTCATATCCGTAACTTTTGAAACATCCCATGCTGTATATTGATTCGGTAGTCCTGCGTTTACTATCTTTGCGCTTATGTCTTGGTTGAAGCCAGAAGCGCCGATGAACATACTTTGCATAACCAAAACACTTGACGTATTCCAGTTTCCGATGTTTTGATTAAAGGATGAGGCGCCGTCGAACATCCTATACATAATTATAACACTTGAAACATCCCAGTTATTTATTGAGCCACTTCCGCCATTATTAAAGGATGAGGCGCCGACGAACATACCAGACATATTTGTAACTTTTGATACATCCCAGCTTCCTATATTCTGGTTGAAATATGCAGCGTACCAGAACATGCCAGACATATTCGTAACTTTTGATACATTCCAGCTTCCTATGTTCTGGTTGAAGGGGGTGGCGCCGATGAACATATTAGACATATCCGTAACGCTTGACGTATTCCAGCTTCCTATGTTCTGGTTGAAGGACATAGCAGAGTAGAACATACTTGCCATATTCGTAACACTTGACGTAGTCCAGTTTCCTATGTTCTGGTTGAAGGAGGTGGCGAGGTAGAACATATAACTCATATCCGTAACTTTTGAAACATCCCATGCTGTATATTGATTCGGTTCTCCTTCGTTTACTATCTTTGCGCTTATGTCTTGGTTGAAGTAATAAACGCCGCTGAACATACTTGCCATATTCGTAACACTTGACGTATTCCAGTTTCCGATGTTTTGGCTAAAGGAGGTGGCGTTTTCGAACATATTCGACATATTTGTCACGCTTGATGTATCCCAACTATTCATGCTCGGGACAGTTATAATTGAGCTGCAGCCCTTGAAGGCGCTGGCTAAGGTTGTTGTTCCGGACAGGTTCAGGTCATCCACGGCGGTGATGGCCATATTGGAGCATCCCCAGAAGTAACCGCCGGAATTGCCTAGCCTTAAATCCCCCCACTGGCTGATATCCGTTATCTTTGATTTATCTCCGCCGTTATTAAAGCTCCAGCCGGTGATCGCTCCGGTGATGCTAATTGTTTTACTGCCTGCTGTGTTATAAACATGAGTTGCAAGAGAATTTATAGTGCCGTCACCCCAATCAACGGTATAAGTTCCTGTAATAGGCAATACGATTGTTTTTGTGGCGCTTCCGGTTCCTCCTAAGTTTTCTGTGTTCCATGTCGATATGAAGGCAGGGTCCCAATTTACGCAGTTAGGCCCCTTGTAGGAACGCGTCATCGGCATGAGGTAAGGAGCATTATTGACCGAATCCTCGACCCAGGCATAAGAGATATGGACGTTTTCCTGTTTAGCTACGCTTATGTTCCATCGGGAGCCGTATTCGGTAGAGATGAGCCTTACGAGATTACCAGGGCCTCCCGCGATGGTCAGATTTCCAAGGATGGTGGTAAGAGTGCCTGCCTTAAAGATAACGGTTGTACCCGGTGTAATGCAGGTGAAGTTGCGTAGGGTAAGATCGCGGGAGATTGTAAGCGTTCCGGTATAACCATCAAGGATAAGGTTATCGATGGCACCGGCAAAAGATGAGTCTATATTTGAGTTTTTATTGGGGTTTAAACCAGTTATACCGTCAAAAGTAACGGTATCGAATTCGGTAGGAAGAGTTCCCGTATCCCAATTATCGGGATCAGACCAGTTTTCGCATGTACCCTGACCTGTCCAGTAGGGATCCAAGTCCCAGTTGGTGAGATTTCCTGAAGAAGAGGAATGTATGGCCTTCAGCGGAGGCCCGCGGATATTTACCGAATCACTCACTAATGTATATGCTATATCTGTAACTCCTTGCGGATTAATCTTCCATTGCCGAGGCGGATCTATTGAACCCAATACTAATAACTTGCCGTATTCTCCTCTTAAGGTGAGATTTCTGATTATGGCCTGTGTTTCTCCGGAATCAAATTTGACAATTTTTCCCGGCTCGGTAATGGAAAAATCGTAAAAGATATTACTGCCTCTTACCAAGGCGTCTTTTGCCGACACCAGCGAAACCCGGGAAAATTGCGGATTAAAAATTCCTAAGTTAATCCAATCTTTGCCGACTTCATAAACCGTATCAGCGGCATTAAGGGTAACGCCTCTATTTATAATCAACGAATCGCCTGTAATAATCCGGGAATCCGGCCATTGCTGGAACACCGCCGGCGCTCCGCCCTGCTTTAAAATAAAATTAGCCGCAGCATTAACATTAGCCAGTGTACTTTCCCCGGATGACTGAATTGTGATATCGCCAACCGGCTTACCTTCGGCATCGACTTCATTGTTAGGATTATGCGTCGCAATAAGAGTTCCTGATGCCTGCTTGAAAGAACCATTGCCATCTAAATCCGCATCTGCTAAAAGCTCAAGATCACCGCTATCAGTTTTAATATCGGCATTAACCAGAATATCTTTAAATGCGCTAAACGTAGTGTTTCCGGTAGAATCAAACTCGGCATCTACCGTTACGGAATTCCAGGAAGAAACTTGAATTCCTTGAGTGGCTGGCTTTTCCTCTATTCTGGCAACCCCTGAGATCTGGATATTTCTATTGGCGGTGACCCGGATTACGCCATTCTGCTCACTGAAACCCGTCGCCTTAATAATACCCTGCTGATTAACCGCGTTTTTAAAAATATCCGCTGCCACTTTGGCTTCCATTACTACCTGCGCGCCTTCAACGCTGCCGGAATTTGCCACTGCGTCTTTAACCTCAACCCCATCCTTATCAAATACCCTGCCGCTTGTCTCCTGGTTAAGCTCTACTTGTATTATTCCTTTCCTATCGAAGGTTACCGTAGACCTATCTCCGGATATAAAAAAGACATTGCCTAAGCGGCCGATGACTGTGCCCTGATTATCTACCGCGCTTGCTATTAATGCTATATTATTCCCAGTGATAACCCCTTGATTCAAGATTTGGCTGTAAGGAGAACCTGCGGAGTGTTCAAGGATATAGTTCCCGGCAAGAAAATTATTAGTGGAGATATCTAACGTAGAAGCAACAAAAGTATTCACATTAACTTGCGCCGAAGGACCGAAATAAATCCCTTGCGGATTAGTTAAAAAAAGTATGCCGTTTGCATTGAGTATGCCAAAGATTTTGCTGATCTGACCACCCGTGACGCGCGCTAAGCTTGAGGCTGTAGCAGAAGACTGGATAAAATTAACTGTTTCATTCTGCGCAATATTAAAAGTATTAAAATTGATCACGGTTTTATCATCGGCGTGGATGTTCAGAGTCGAAATGTTATTTGTTGTGGAAGGATCGGGCCTATCAAAAGTAGCGCTGCCAGCCTCAACATTTTCACCTTCAGGCAAGGCAAATATGTTATTGGTGTCCAAGAAAAGGGTAAATATAACCGTTAAGAACAAAATGCCTATCTTTTTTGTCATTATTTATCTCTGGGCAAGCGCTTAGCCCTTCCTTCAATACGGTTAGATTTTTCGTCTTCTGTTTTTACCAGCGGCGTCTCCTTGATCACTTGCAATATAGAACCCGGGGATTCTTGAGCGCTTAAAATAAATACCGATAAAGCCAATATAATCGTCAGCGCTATCCCGATAAGCACCATCACAAGAATCAATTTATTTAATGGCGCGAATATTTCCCTTAAATCCCGCTCCACAAATACAAACCAGTTAACCCCTTTGGCTGACACTACTTCAGAATAAGCTGCCAATGTTTTTCCGTGGTTAAGGTAGGCGCTACCTAATATTCCCCATTTGTCGCTATTCTGCAGCGTTTTCTGGAATTCTTCGTATTCACAGAATTTATTAGCAAAGGGCGCCGCCTTTTGATGATACACAAGGTATGCCTTATCATCTGCTAAAACCGCATTTCCGGTTTTTCCTATCCTAAAATTTAATAACGGCTGAAAAAACGTATCGATGCTTATTGACGCCTTAGCTATGCCGATAACGGTTCCGGTTTCATCTTCAATAGGAACTGCAAACGGTAGGCACCATAAATTACTTTCCTCATCGTATTCAACTCCTCCAATAAAAATCTTACCGCGGCCCTTGGCATATGAATTTAGCCACCAATCTTTATCAAAACTGTAAAACCCCGATGGCCTGGTTGTAGAGCCGGCTAAACCTCCAAACTTATCTGTGACTATAAGCGAAACTATTTTTTCATCCTCTCCTTTTAGCGCCTTTAACCCAAGGCTGAGTTTATTTCCAAGATAATCCTTTAAGAAAGGATGGTCATCAGACGCCTCAATCCACCTTTTATCCACGTCCATAAGGTAGCGCTGTGTTTCCTTCTCGCTCTTTGTGCGATATTTCAAATTGTTTTCTTTTAGCGCATCTATGATCAACTGGGTGTTCGCATTCAACTTTAACAACTCAGCCTGCTTCTCAATTGTAGAATCAACCGCAGACGCCAAAGTCCGCGCCATTTCCCCCTGGCTTTCAATTGCTTTATCGCGGAACACATTGAATCCTAGAAAATAAACGATAGCAATAAGACTTGAGAAGAATATAACTGCGGCAATAGACACAAAAAGAGTAGTTCTTAATTTAAGGCGCAGCTGTTTCTGGGTTATTTCTTGTTTGGCGAGTAATAGTTTTTTTATAAAATCCATCTGCCATCCTCTATCTAATCTAACTCTTGTTTTTACAAAGAGTTAGATTCCAACAAAAAACCCCACTTCCGAAACCAGAAATGGGGTTTACTCTTAACCCGCGCATTAGATCTAACAAAATAATTGTTAAATAGCGCTTGGTAAACATAGCTGTAGTTTACCTCTATCGTAACTCCTTGTATTATAAAGAGCTACTTAAATATACCGCGCCTTTCTGTAAAAGTCAAGAAATAAACCACTTACAGATAAGGAACACTAAATAATTATATTTCCGACTGAAAAGTAAAGTAGAATGTGGAAGGACCTGAGCCTGAAGTTTGTTTGTCACCAATAGCCTTGGCCCAGTCTAAGCGAAGCGAAAAGAATTTAAAATGTAAGCGCAATCCCCCGCCTACTCCGGCAAGAGACTTATCTTTACTTTCCCCGGGGAGAACCTTTTTTAATTTTCCGCCTCCTACATCAACAAAAAAGACAGGCTCTATCTGGTGGCGTAAAGGCGTTTCTTGTCCCGGCAATTTCCAAGTTTTAGGAATAATGTACATAGGAAAAACCCAATCAAAATTTAAAACACCTCCGGTATCCGCCAAATAATCTCCTTCGGGATAGCCGCGGACAGAATCTGCTCCTCCAAGTTGGAATTGCTCTGACGACGCAAGGGTATGCGATGCGATCTGCAGTTGTGTCCGTATAGACATATAACTGTCTAAAACCATCTTTTGTATACGGTTTAAGGATTGCCCATATTTAAAAAATACCCCCCCTGTCCCTGCCCTGCTGGAAGTCGGATGATTACGGGAAGAAGCGCCCAAGAATCCTGATGTGCCAAAATCAAATCTGGGGGAAAATGTGGTTTGCCCGCCGGAATCTATTTTTGAAAGCTCAAAAGCAAAATACGGAGTACGTAATTGATCATTGGCAGTAGTATCGCCCCCCATTTTTTTCTTTATTGACTTAATATCAATTCCGAGGTCGGCATAAGCGTCAAAATCTTCTCTTAGCGCAAGCTCCCAGGAAAAATGGGGTGAATAAATCTGTGTGTTACCTGTAATATCAAAAGATTTATATTCCTCACCCAGCTTCATTCCAAAATAAGTCGCATCAATTCCGAATTTTGTTCCGTAAGTTCCGATAGGTATACTGCAGCTTACTGATTCAGCAAAAGATTTTCCGCTATTAAGCGTATTGACAAAAATCGTATCCCCTGATCCGGAAACATTAGAGCCGCGGATAAAAAACATGGAACGATATTTTCCTGTAAGGCGTGAACCGCGATTATCTTCCAGGATACCTGTATGCCAGGGGGATTTACCTCCTACCTTCAATGAGATATCCGAAGTTAGCGGATCTTTTCCCTGAGAAATTACCGATCTTATCTCTAAATCCGGGTTCTTGTTTATTCGCAAAATATCTCTTGCCAGCGTGTTAATGTTCAGTATCTCATTTTTTTTTACGTGAATGAATTTTTTTATGAAATCGGCGGAGAACCACTTGTTTCCTTCCACGTTTAATTGCCCCATCTTTCCTTCGGCTATGCGGATCTCTATTATCCCGTCTTTGATCTCCTGCTCAGGAATATAAACTGTGGTAGTAAAATACCCTTTCTCTTTATATTTTGACTCGATCTTTTTTGAAACTATATCCATGTCCTGAAAGGTGACATTCTTATTAAGGTAAAGTTCGTAAATTGCCTTAAAATCCTGCGGTTTAAAAATGGTAGAGCCGATAACATTGACTTCTTTGAGTATAAAGGAAGGGCCCTCGCTTACAGGTTTAGCTTTTTCTTTCTCAACCTCTAATTTCGGTGCTTTTGGCTTTTTATATTCAAGCCTTTTTTTCTCTTTCTCAACATCATATTTATAACGTTCTACCTGCGCGCCCGGTTCTTGTCCCGGCGGAGGGTTTTGGGCGAAAATATTTTGGCTTGATGAAAATAAAAAAGAGATAACAAAAAATAAAACAAATAACGTTATTCTTGTTATCTCTTTCATATTATTAATGGATTTTATTCCTCACTACCTTACCTATTTTTATGTTATTCATTTATTGCATGTTATATTATATCTCTCAAGATATGTTGTCAAGAGGTATCCCCTCCCACGGCGGGCAGTAATATTCAACATAGGGACGACCATTGTCGTGCGGAAACTTTCGATGTGCGGCCAATAAACGCAATGCTCTAAGTCTTTAACATAGCGTAAGATAAAAACGGCTATGATCGAAACAGTAATCATAGCCGTTAAACTCTCCGATTATGCTGGGAGAATGATATTACTGGGGTGGACAAGCGTTTTTCTTTAGCATATGCATGAACACTCTGCGCATCGTTGGCATAAGCTGCCCTGATACCGATATTCTTCGTACAAAATTTCCGTGTTACAGTGCAAACAGAAAAATCTCTTATTTTTCTTTGATTCCTTCTTTTCAAGCAACCCTTTAAAAATTCGCTTAAAAAACACTTTTCCGCACATGATCGCATCGCAATTTATCATATTATCGTCCCCATTTACTCATTTATTTTCTCAAAAATTAATTTCTTTAGTTTATAAGTAGCTTTAAATTTGGGGTCTAATCTTATTGCTTCCTCGGTACATTTCAATGCCTCTTCGTATCTAGCAAAAGCATACAAGCTACCCCCTTTGTTAAACCAGATACTTGCATTCCCTGGCTCAAGCTCTATTGCCTTATCAAAACAACTGATTGCTTCCTGGGACCTGAAAAGATTAGTTAAAGCGGTTCCTTTATTATTCCAGCCTAAAGCATCTTTCGGGTCTAGCTCTATTGCCTTATCAAAACAACTGATTGCTTCCTGATATCTGCTGAGACTAGCCAAGGCAAGCCCTTTCTTATTCCAGACTAAAGCATCTTCCGGTTCTACGTTTTTTATCTTATCATAAACTACAGCATCTTTAGATTGTTTACTGAGAACCTGAAGAATCATTCGTTTTGTGGAATGTACTTGAGGCGCTTTAGGGTCCAATCTGATTGCTTCATCTACACATTTTAATGCTTCCTGATGCTTACCAAGATTATGCAAGGCAAGCCCTTTATTACCCCAAGCTAGAGCATATCTTGGGTTTAGTTCTATCGCTCTATCGTAACAGTTAATTTCTTCCTGCCATTTTCCGATATTACGTAAGGCAACGCCTTTGCCATCCCAGGCTTCGGCTAATCTCGGGTCTAGCCCTATCGCTGTATCATAACAGGTAATTGCCTCCTGATATCTGCTAAGAGAAGCTAAAACCACCCCTTTACTAATCCAGATTCCAGCATAACCTGGAGGATCTAGCTCTATTGCTTTTTCATAACAGCTAAGTGCCTCCTGATACCTGCCACGCTTAGATAAAACAAGCCCCTTTTTAACCCAGCCTAAAGAATCTCTAGGATCTAATTCTATTACTTTATCATGATTGGTATCCTTCTTCCAAAATCTTGCAAATAGCGACATAAATCACCTCCTGATTTTTAAGACAACTCTTTACCTCGCCCCTTCTCGGTGATAGCTAGTATTTGACGGTAAAGAGATTCTGCGCCACGATAATCTCCTTTATCACATAGTAGTGCTGCAAGATTACATAGTATTGTAGCTATAATAGGGTGATCAGGGCCTAATGCTTTTTCATTGATCGCCAGTGCCCGGCGGTAAAGAGGTTCTGCCTGTCGATAATCGCCTTTTTTACTAAGTAGCAAGGCGAGATTGTTTAAGGTTATAGCTGTTTTGGGATGTTCAGGGCCTAATATTTTTTCTCTGATTGCCAGCGCCCGGAGGTAAAGAGGTTCTGCCTGTCGATAATCGCCTTTTTTATCAAGTAACGAAGCAAGGTTGTTCAAGGTTTGAGCTGTGTCAGGATGTTCAGGGCCTAATATTTTTTCCCTGATCTCCAGTGCCCGGCGGTAAAGAGGTTCTGCCTGTCGATAATCGCCTTTTTTACTAAGTAGCAAGGCAAGGTTGTTTAAGGTCGTAGCTGTGTCATGATGTTCAGGGCCTAATACTTTTTCGCTGATGGCAAGTGCCCGGCGGTAAAGAGGTTCTGCCTCTGGATAATCGCCTTTTTCGTCAAGTAGTAGCGCAAGGTTATTTATGGTTGTAGCTGTGTCAGGATGTTCAGGGCCTAATATTTTTTCTCTAATCGCTAGCGCCCTGCGATAAGAATGTTCTGCCTCCCGGTAATCCCCTTTTTCGCTAAGTAAAACTGCAAGGTTATTTAGGGTTGTAGCTGTAACGGAAGATTTAGAATTTGGATCTAACATTTTCTCTCTAATAGCAAGTGCACGGCGGTAAAGAGGTTCTGCCGCCTGATATTCCCCTTTTTTATAAAGCAGTAATGCGAGGTTACCGAGGCTGGTAGCTGTGTCAGGATGTTCAGGGCCTAATATTTTTTCTCTAATCGCCAGCGCCCTGCGATAAAGGAATTCTGCTTCTTGGTATCTGGCGTTGATATCAAGAAATAAAGCAATTTCATTGAGCCTATTTGCAAGAACAGATTCATGCGGTAAAGTTTTTTCGTACTGCCCAATCATCTTCTGGTATGCCTCTACCATATCATACCGTATCCCGATGGACAACCAATACCCGATTAATTCATATAACTTAGTCTCTACCATTAGCTTCATAAACATATCCATATCCGTAACACAGCCTTCCAGCCTTTGCCAGCTCTCTGCCCGCAAAAGCTGCCAGGGCAATTCATCAACTTTGCGGTAATCCATGTTCCTTTTGTCAAAATAATCGGCTATAATGAGATGCGCCTCCCGTTTCAATTCCGAACTCGAGAGATAACGTGTTTCTACCGCCTTTTTCAGGAAATCGTGGAAGAAACTAAGCAGCCCTGCACGACTAACTAAATATTCCTCAAGCGCCAGGTATAATGCCGACCAGTTAACGCGTGGTAGTGGCGCATCTTCTGAACCCAAGAATTCAAGAAGTTCGGTTTCAGAGAGCCCTTTGTGTGACGCCCAGATAAGCATCATCACTTCTCTGACCAGACCCTTTCTCTCTTTTTCATAATCCTCTTCTAACCTCTCCAGCACAAGATTAAAAAGCCCATCCACTGTTTCTGCTTGAAGATAATAATCTATTTTTCTGTCCAGGTCTTCGTGTAAGCCAAAAACGCGCAGCTCTTCAAGGAGCGTCCTAAGATATAGCGGATTGGATGACTGCTTTTTTTGGGTAATCTTATCTATCTGCGCAGGCGTAAGGGCCTTGCGATATTGCTGCAGGTAATCAATGATGTATTTTTTCTGTTCATTCTTTTCCATTGGCTGGATATTTAGCTCAGGCCAGTTGCGCTTTTTTAGGGCGTCCGAGCTCCTGCCGGGTAACGTCGAGACTATCAGCCGCACATTTACAGGAAAACTATACGGAAGCCAACCCAAATCAGAGGCATTATCCCTGTCTTCAAGCTGATTCAAGCCATCAAGCAGAAGAATAAACTTACCTCTGGCTGCTGCGCGCGCCAGCCAGATAGGAAATGCCTCGACTACCTTTTGGGGGTCTGTAGGTATTTCCCATTCTTCTTGCCCGCCGGAAAACAAACCTCTGATCCTAAATATACCTGCTTTTTTCTCTTTTACCCCTGGCTCGTATCGCTCTTTTATCTCATCCATTATCCGCCAAAGTAAACGAACGTAGTCTGCGCTGTCAGGAGTACTGCCGATGTAATGACAAATTATGAAATCTTTAGAGTGGCTTTTCTTGTATTCCTCTGCCCAGTTGGCTAGTAAAGCAGATTTACCCGAACCTGATTCTCCAAGAAGCACTAGAGGTGGACCACTTGAGGCAATATGGTTATCCAGGCTGTCAAAATATTCTTTCCTTTTGATATAGACCTTGGTCCTTAAAGAAGCGAAGGCCTCATGTTCAGCCTGTATCCGCTGGAGTTCAGTAGGCACATTTTCCAGAGGAAATCTACTATCTATGGCTGACCAGAGGTCTTCCAGCACCAACTTGCCAAAGGCCTTTGTATCAAGATAATCAGTCCTCAGAGGATAACCGCTGGCCTTAATCCTTGCTTTGAGAACTTCCAGTTTTACTCTTGAAGCATCCGGTTCAGCCAGATATCCCGGCTCTCTTGAGAGAGACTGTTCAATTTTCTCTGATGCCCCTTTGTCACGCAAATAGAAATAGGCAAGCCCCTTCATCTTTGGGTCTTCTAAGACGCCATGGAGTATTTCAAGTTCGGTTACGCTTTTTTCTTTATGTTTGCTTAGCCAAGGCTGGAGTTCCAGAAGTTCGTTGTCAATAGTCTTAGGCACCCAACCATAGCGTTCGCCAAGGAGACCGATAAAATAGGGCCGACATTCTTCTATTTCTCTAAGACAAATAGGCAGAACTTTTCCCTCTGCCTTCTGTTCGTCGGTGATCCCCCAACGCAGGTCTACGCCCACGAACTCCACCTGCCTCTGGCGGCAGCGGCGCCTGAGTTCAGGGAAGACAAACTTAACCAGCTCCTCCCGTTCATCACACATATCTTTAAAGGTTGATGACACGAAGACGCGGACAACACGGTTTTGCACGCTTATATCTTCTGTTTTTTTGTTAAACATATTCTACCTATTTCTTCTTAAGATGGCTCTGTTTTTTTTGCAAAAATCGGAAACGCCGCCATTTCATTTTTTCCAGACTAAAACATATTTCGGCTCATGGCCCGAGACAACACAACCTCCCAGTATCACTTCGTAACGTTTTGCGCGTTCCCAGGTTTCAGTCGTTGGCAAACCCATAACCAATATGCCTGATCCTTTATTTTTTAAATAATTTCCATCTCAATCTACAAGCCAGTAATGCGTCGCAAAAAACAGGCAGCCCGAAACAAAAGCCAGCCCTGCAATGATGGCGACCCTGCGGTTCGGCTTGAATACAAAAGAAACCAAACCGAGAATTAAAGCGCAGAGTTGCAGATTCAATATCTGCCACCAAACTCCGCGCAGATCATAGTTGTGCCGCCACGGGCCATGGTTGCCTTCGTATTGACCCCAACTCGTATGAGGGATATTTCCATGCATATAAGCGCGCGACCACATCCAGATAAACAACAGGAGAGATAACGCCAAGGAAACCAAGGAGATTACGCTAATCCAGCGCGCTGCGCTTTGCCGAATCTTAGCAATTAGTGATGTTATTTGATGCGTTTTATCCATCTTGTTATATAAACCTCTCCATATTTATTGCGAATGGATACCGGCAACTAAAGGCGGAATATAGCCGTTTTGCAAGTATTTTTGCTTTTTCATCCAACCCCTCAACAAAGATAGTGATTTTTTCGCCTTCAGAGATCGCCGCGCTTAAGAGATCTAAAGCCGATTTAACATCATGGGTCTCTATTTCTTTCGTGTCGCCAATTCTTTTCAATAGTACATCTCCCCGATAAGCTCCGCATTCTTTAAGTATCACTCCCGCGCTCGCCAGCCCTAATCCCCCATTAAGATTGACTCTTACTTTGACTTTGGTGTAACCACCTTCTGTTTCCAAAATGGGTTCGGGTATGGCTGAAGGCAATTTTTCGTAATCTTGAATAATCTTTTCTAAGGCGCGGCATATATCTTCTGAATCCTTTTGCGCATCTATTGTCTTTGGCACAATATGATCAACACCGCCAATCTCCCAAAAAATATTAGCCACCAGAGATGAATCTCCCGCTCCGGTGTAAGCGATAATAGGTATATCGCCGGCTAATTTTATCTGGCGTAGTATAAGTAAACTATCCTGGTAAGATTCTGACAGCTCTATAGTTTCGCGCATGTGCCGCCCAACAGCCCCCATGGGCCTGCCCGCCGAAGGCTTATAAGGCACATTGGTAACCATAGCGCAAAATCTTTGATCCGAAGGAACAGAAGTTACCAGCTCAATAACTTTCTCGTCTAAATTACAGTAGGTCGTAATATCATATTTTTCCTTTAAGGATTCGACTATACACACGGTGGCTTCGTATCCCGGCGTGCCGGCAGGAAAATCCCGGTATACAAAGAGGATTCTTTTGTGCTTTGTATTTCGAGGTTTCATTTTATGGTTTTTCTGTTAAGCGTAATTTAAATTTACCAATCATTATAACCGTAATAATTATGGCCAAGGCCTGAGCAATAAATTCGTGAAAAAATAATATCCGGTTTAATATAAAGCGCGGCTCCCCTCCTATCCCGGGAGAAGAATACCATGGGGAAGAATCAATAAATAAGATAATCCTATCCACGATCCAAAAAACTATGATGAAAACAATTACGCGTCTCCACGGGAATCGTTTTGCAACGCGGCTGGCTTGCATAAGGCCGCTAAGCATTGCCGCGAGCGCGAATGAAAAAATAGGCGCTAAATAATAGGCCGCTTTCCAACCCCATGAATCAGCCCCCAATAGAGACCAACTGACCTGTGGATCGCTACAAAAAAACGCAGTGCCGAGCCAGATAAACATCCAATAGAAGACAAAGAATATAACCCAGACAGCAATATGGTATAGCATCTTCGGTTATGGGAATGATCCCAAAAGATAAAACATAAAACAGACGCTTTCCGCACTGAGCGGAAAAGTGTCCCTCATTTGTGCTGGAAAGTGTCTTTTGTCTAGAGCTTACTTTAACAACTTAGCGGTCCCTTTTGCTAAATCCTCAGTCAAAGCCTTCATCTGTTGCTCCAGAAATGCACCTTCTCCGGACTCCCATTTACTCTTGACATATGGTTTTGTATGTTTACTAATCCGCACCATATAAATATCAGGATACATTTTTAGCCGCATAAACTCTGAATATGTTGGCGCTGTAACATAATCCGCATACTTAAAACTTGGCGTAATTGGCAGGCAGCCGTTATTTTTTTGAATAAAACCTTGCCATGCCTTGCCTGAAGCAATGGTGACTCCTATCTGTCCACTTAAGGGAGCCATAGGTTCTCCCCAGCCTAATTGTTCTTCTCCTAGCATAGACAAAAACGAATTATTAATAAAAAGGATCATATCGTTATCAGAAATATTAACCGGGGGGAAATCTTCACTTATCATAAATGATATATTTGCTTCTTTAGGGAAATAGATTTCCTGTTTGAAAATCCCCATAAAATAATCACTTATCTTCCAGTTATATGATTTTATAAAGCCGCCGATCTTCTTTTTAAATAAATCCTTACTCTTCTGCCTAACGGCCTTATCAACCAAAGCAGGTAAAATTCCGATTTTTGATATGGGAGTAAAAAAAATAGTATCACCAGGCATAGTGCTTAATATAAACGGGATGTCTTGATAAACAATGAATACTGAGCTTAAATTTGCTTCTTTCCAGAATTGAGGGGCAACCTCATTGAGGCTTTTATTTTTAAATACTTCTCTGTTTTTATCCAAATGAGAGTAAAGTCTATTATATTCTGAACTGGAAGTTGCGCACGAAGAAAGGATTAGGCAAGTGCTCAAAACAATTAAGGCTAAAGGAATTTTATATAAAGGAATGCCTGCTCTCTTTAAACTCATCTTCTCTTACCCTGCTCCTTCAGAAGTTCTAACTATGATACCTACATCCGGTAGGCAAAGGTGAGAAACTCCCTCTTTGTTCTTTTGTCTCTAATACCGGGGTAAAGCCGGTTATTAATGAAACATCTTTAAATGCACCGCGCCCTGGGGGGGCGCTCCCGTAGCTCGCGTTGTACCGCTCGGCCTGCCCGGGGGCAGCGGAGCGTTCGCTTATATGAATGGATTTTAGTTCATGGAGTAATTGTTGTTTCTGCTGATTAAAAGAGGCTATTTCTGTGTCTAATTTTTGGATAGATTGTATAATGTCGCGGCGTCTTGGGGAATCTTGAGGACACATATCATCAGGTTAAAATCCGGTATCGGTAACTGATTAACTTAATAACAAACTAATTGGTACTGCCCAAATCCTATCCTCTAATTTTAATACGTCATTCCCGTTATAAGCCAAAATTGCGGCACGGCATCTCTTGGAGCTACTTAAATATGCTTTAATTCCGGTTAAATCCCGCTCCTGCCAACGGCTGCCATTCTTAACTTCTATAGCAATTGTTTCACTGCCTATCTCAATAATAAAGTCCACTTCATATCTACCCTGTATGTTCCAATAGGTAACCTTAGCGTCCGGATAGTGAGCAGAAAATACCCCTTCGAGATTCTGAGCAAAATAATTCTCCAAGAATACGCCTCGCAGCGTTTCATTTAAATCTAAGCTCTTTATTCCAGCAAGATACGACGCCAACCCTGTATCGGATAAATATATTTTAGGAGATTTTATCAGGCGGCTTGAACGGTTACCTAAGTACGGAGGCATACGGCTTAATATAAACGATGTTTCCATTAAAGAAAGATATCGAGATGTAGTGACTACGTTTAGTTTAGCATCACGGGCTAATTCGCTTATATTTAGCACTTTAGTGTTTCTCAAAGCCACTAATTGCAAGAGGCGCCTAAAAGACACCAAATCAGCTACCTGGCTTAGAGTACGGATATCACGCTCCAAATAGGTTTGCTCGTAGCCGCGAAACCATATACTGGGATTTTTCACTTCTTTAAGGCAAACAGAGGGCATCCCGCCTTTCATAATCTCCTGCCAACTGATAGGCCTAACGTTACGCTTGGGGAAAATTCCTTTTCCCAAAAAATAAACTATGGCAGGAATTTCTTTCGTAACCCCTTGAATTTCTCTGCGGGTAAAAGGATGTAGTGTTAGATATACAGCGCGGCCGGCTAAGCTTTCGGCCACTTTTTTTAAAAGCAGGAAATTCGCAGAACCGCTTAAAAGGAATCTACCAGGCGTACGTTTTTTATCTACTTCCCTTTTAATAACATTCAACAGCTCAGGATATTTTTGCGCCTCATCTATGGTAAACGGCTCTTCCCCGGCTACCAATTCTTCGGGATTCCTCCGGGCAGCTTCAAGAACACCAAAGTCATCAAACGTCATATACCTTCGGTTACGAAGCTCCGGCTGATTTAACAAAAGAGTGCTTTTGCCTGCCTGCCGCATACCGGAAAGCACAACAACAGGCATATTCTCTAATGCCTCACTTAAAACTTTAGATATTTCTCTCGGTCTGTACCCTGTCATAGTTTAACATTTTATGTTATCTTCTGACATATGTCAACATAATTCTTAACTAATCCTATCTCCGTTCATTTTTGTGAACACATGCTTATTATATTAAACGAATAGTTGAATATCAAACGAAATTTTTCGCTAATGACGACCGATTTAGTAATAAAACGCTTCCCGCAAAATAACAAGCCTTAGGTGGGAAACCTTTGGGTGGGGGCGGGGCCGCGCCTTCTAATCTCAGGGTAACCTCTGTCTCTAATGAAACATCTTATAATGCCCCGCGCCCCGCCCAGCGCTATCTTTTTTTACCCTGAGCGAAGTCGAAGGGCAAAAAACTGCCACAATTTTTAGGGGAGAAATTAGAACCGTTCCCTTTATTTCTTAGTCAATCTTTTGATGCAGCAAGAGAATTCTTTTCCGGATTTAAATATCTTCGCCCTGCTTTTCTCTTTTTTGACTAAATTCTTTATAGCTTTAAGCTCCTCTTTAGAATAATGAAAATCTGATCCCTGGTTACGGGATTTCTTGGCTCTTCTTGATTTTAATCTAGTTGATTGAAAATATCTAAAAATCCTCTCCCCGTCTTTAATGGCTTCCTTCTTTGTTACAATTGCACCGTTACTTTCCCACTCATTGGTTTTATAATAACAAAATACGCAAATACCTATATCAAGAAAACAATCTGCGCTTATTTGTTTATGGCATTTCTTGCAATAACTCATTAGAATTTAAAATTAATCTGCGGATGTTCTCGCTTGATTTCGTCTTTAATGAGTTCGACAAATTCCCGAGCTGACTTTAAAGCGTTTTTTGCGTCGGTCATGGAAATATTTATCTTCCAAGGTTCATAGATAAAATTATTACGATTTTTCCTCATATAATCGAACTTCTCAATTAATGCTTTATATTTATCACCTAAAAAATGAGCGGTGAAGGCCACAACGGTTTTATGCTGGAAATTAGTTGATGGTCTGAAGCCTTTGATAAATACAAATGCCCTACCAGCATGAAGCATGGCGGTATAAGCCGTCTCATAAGAATGGCCTTCATCAATTGAAAGCAATTTTTCTGCAACCTTAAGATCTTTCTCTGCGCTCTTTATTACTTTTTCAATCTGATCAAGTCCTATCTTCTCCGTTTTTATCAATTTTTTTTCTATATACTCATTCAAAAAGCTGTCAGAGGTCATCTTGGTCTCCTTTGATAAATATCTTTTTACCCTTTATGACTTCTAAAACAAATGAATTCTTTTTCTTTTTTTCCTTTTCATATTCATTTTCGGTATAACACGTGTAATTAACTTCTTTAAATAATTTCTTTTCCAAGCCGCTCATTTTTATCACCAATTCATTATCATCTATACTATCACCTATCAAAAATATATCTACATCACTGTCTTGTCTTTCATCTCCCTTAGCAAAAGAACCGTATATAAAAACAACCTTAATGCCTTTTATGCCGGATACGGCATCTTTTATAAACTTTATTACCCCTTCCGTTTTAGAAATAATATTTTTAATTTCTTCGTAAATTGGATTTTGTTTATTTAAGGAAAATAATTTTATGTTTCCGATTTTACGTGATTTAAGTATTCCTGAGGCACTTAGTTTTTGCAGTTCCCTATGAAGCGTTCCCACCGACATATGGTATTTACTAGCTAATTGGCGGGTATAGTGCTCTATCTCAGGCGCCTCAAAGAATGCCTTAAGAAGAGTTTGCCGGGTTTTTGAAACTATTAAGCTCTGTAGCATATTGTTCTCCTTTTGAGAACAATTGTATCATATTTAAGAACGATGTCAACTATTTTTATTACGACCTTAAATGACAACTAACCTTGGGTGGGAAACCTATTGCGAGGGCCGCACCTTCTAATCCCCGGGGTAACCCCGGTCTCTAATGAAACAGCTAATAATGCACCGCGCCCTGGGGGGCGCTCCCGTATCTCCCGAGGCATCCGCTTCGGCCTGCCTGGGGGCAGGCCTCGCTGGGCGCCTGCCTTGGCCAGCAGGCTTCTTGCTAATGCAAAGCGGGTTCGGCGCGTGGCCTGCGTCTGGCAAAGCCTTCGTCATCAGCAGTGCCAGCCGCAGCGTCCTCGCTTCAGCCAGCCTTCAACCCTTAAAAACAAGTTTTTTAGGAAAGAGGCTCGGCCGCGTAGCGCCTGCGATACGAAAAATAACCTTTGGATGGCGCTATGCCCCGCCTCTTGCGTTCAGTGCTTCAAAACAAAAGCATGGGGCGGGGCGCGGCCCCCACCCCGCGCCCCGCCTAGCGCTATCTTTTCAAAAAACTGCCGAAATTTTTAGGGGAAGGAATCAATCCAAAAGTTAAAATCCCTTTATAACACTGTCGCAAACCATTTGAATAATGTTCTTAAAATCTCCCGTGTCGCCCTTTCCCAATGCCATATAATATTTATACCTATCTTCAATCTGTATTATGGCAGGTGGAAAACCTTTACTTAATAACTGGGTAATCATAATTAATCTACCCACTCTTCCGTTTCCGTCAAAAAAAGGATGTATCGCTTCAAATTCATAGTGATCCCGGGAAATTTTACCTATCGGATCGCTACCGTAACGATTAATTTCCTTAATAAATTTACCCATTCTAAGAGGCACATCCTGCGGAGGAGGCAAAGGCACCTCCGTATTAGTCAAGTTAACGAAACCTGTTCTGTATTTACCGGGAAGCTTATTATTAAAGTTATACATGACGATTTCGTGTAACTTTAAGATATATTTTTCATCGATTTTATAATTGGCTCGGATACTTTCCATTAGGAACTGCAATGCATTCTTGTGATTAACCGCTTCTAATATCTCAAATATTTCCTTTCCCTTGACCTTTCTTCCCTCAAATGCCATTTCGGTATCCTTTTTAGTCATTCGGCTTCCTTCTATAGCATTAGAATTATAGGTCATCTCAAGAAAAAACTGGTCCTTTAATCTTTTGTTTGCTTTCAAAATTTTAATCGGATCCTTGAGTTTATTCCTTATCTCCAGAACAAAGCTCCTTAAATCCACATACTCCTTGAATAACTGATCAATATCCCGAGATTGAGCAAGGTGCGGCTTAATGTCTTTATCTAGCCACCGGTATACAGTCTTATAGCTTACCTCCAGACGCCTAGCCAACTCAGAACGTGAAACACCCGTTTTTTGAAGTATCTTTTTTAGTTTTTCTTTATCGCTAATTAGATAACCTTCCATATATACCCCCATAGCAGATAGGACATATGTCCTATCAATATCATCAATTAAAATATACCATATGTCCTATAATTGTCAAGAGAATTCTTATCTTTAGGAGGGAAACCATTAGGTGGGGGCCGCTTTTAATACCCCCCGGTTAAGCCCGGTCTCTAATGAAACAGCTTAAAAACGCCCCGGGCGCTCCCACATTGCCCGATTCATCAGTCGGCCTTGCTGGGGCAAGCCTTCCGGTTAACAAACTTATACACCCTTTGCCGCGGGAATTTTTCCCCGCAGAAGCAGACTTGTATTTTCGGGCCACGAAAGCAATATCCCGCGTTGTCATCCAATCAGTCTGGAAATCAGCTCCTGCGGAAAAATAAAGCGGCCGGCGTTTTTTGAACAAGCGGATCCCGTATTTCCGCGGATTATCCAGGACATCCGTGCCGAAAAAAAGAATTAACTGCTGCCCAGCGGAATTGCCAATGATCTTAACGCCTAAATCCTGCAAAAAACTCAAGGTCTTTAGACTCGACTGCCGCGTCTGTTTCGGCAGGCCATACAAAGTAAAAACCTCAGCTTCAATACCCGCGGATTGAGTTGATCTAATAGTCTCTCCAAACTGACGCAGGTCGATCGGTTTATTGATCGCCCTGTTTACCACCGGATCAACTGACTCCAGGCCATAGGCAAGATACTTCACCCCTGCCCTGGCCATAAGATTAAGCAGGTCCGCGTCCACTAATTCCGCGCGTGTCTCACACCAGATCTCGATTTTCCAGCGTTTCTTGATGATACCTCGCATGATCGCCCTGACCCGCTTCTTATCAAAGGTAAAATAAGGATCGGCAAAGAAAAATCTACGGATCCCGTTCTTAACGCAGACGTTCATGTCTGCGAGCACGCGGTGAAGCGAATGCACCCGGATAGTCCGGTTAAAAGCTCGCGGGGTATAACAAAAATTGCAGTTATAAGTGCAACCGCGGGAAGTGAGCATCGCCGCTCCGGTATGATCGCTCCAGCGAAATACGCCTGTCTGATAAGGGGAAGGTAATTTATCCAGGTTACGAACAAACGGCTGAGATGCTGTTTCATAGATCTCACCCCCTAGCCGGAATGCTATACCTTTTACTTTTGTGATATCTCCCCGCTTCTGTAGGCAGTCAATAAGAGCAGATATCACGATCTCACCTTCTCCCCGGATGATCACATCAACATCAGGCATCTGCGTTAATACCCGGCCAGGCATAAAAGTCGCCTGAGGACCACCCAATACAACCACAATAGACGGATCGCACATTTTAATCAGCTTTGCCAATTGCATTGCCAGACGGATATTCACCTGATATACCGCCAAACCCACTACCGCAGGTTTAGATTTAAGGACAAACCTGCTGATCGATTTATCCGTAAGAGTAGTAAGCGAATCTATTTCAGCGATAACTGAATCAATGTTATGCTTGGCCAGGCTTGCGGCAATATAGCCGAGCGATATAGGAAAAAGATCGCCTCCCAAAGGAGGCAAATTAAAAAGCAGGACTTTTGTATTCATAGGTCGCAGTTTTTTACTACAAGCCTCTTAAGCTCTCCGGCTTCAGCCTTATCTCGCCGCCAATGGCAGACTCCAGGATATTTAACAGCGCCATTTTATCCTTTGGAAACGCCCCTTCCAGCGCCAGATAGTTTGAGGCGTGATCCGACCGGAATATCGTTTTCGTAAGATCAAACCCCTTAATGATTTCGTAAGACTCTTTCAACAGCTCGAGAGAATTCAATTCCTTAAAATCACCGTTCCTGACTTCTTCCGCCAATGGCGTGCCGGGAATGACCATCAGGGAAAGAAACGAAAGGTATCTTGGCTGCATCCTATTCAGCGCTTCGATGGTACCGGCGACATGTTCTGCGGAATATTTCCTGCCGCCCAAACCCAGCAAAACGATAACCGAAGCCTTGATATGCGCCTTAGCCGCCCTCTGGACCGCCTCGATCATTTCCTCAACGCCGGAAGATTTGCCGCACCGTTCCAAGATGTCCTGACTGCCGCTTTCCAAACCCAGGTAGATAAGGCTTAGTTTGTGATCGTAGAGCTCGGTTAATTCCTGGTCGCTTTTTTGCGTAATGTTACATCCATTCGCGTAGCTGGAAACGCGGGAAAGCCGCGGAAAGACCTGTTCCAGCTTTTCTAAAATGGGAATCAGTTTGCTGTTGCTCAAGACCAGTGCATCGCCGTCCATAAGAAAAACACGCCGCGCATCGCTATGCCGGCGGGCGTACCCATGGATATCCGCCAGGATCTCTTTCTGGTCTTTTATGCGGAAGGTTTTATTCTTATAGGCGCCGCAAAAGCTACAGCTGTTTGCCGAACATCCCAGGGTTACTTGCAAAAGAAAACTGTCTGATTCTGCCGGCGGTCTGATAACGGGTTCTACAATGGCCATTTTATAATGCAAGAAAACCGGATATAATTGTACGTAGCTCCGCGATGCCTGTGCCTTTTTTTGCGCTAACCCAAAGAATATGCTCCGGCATTACTTCTAAATCTAAGGCTAAACTTTGGCGTTGTTCAGCAAGATTTACTTGCGTAATACGATCAATTTTATTAACGACTATGCGATACGGTATACCTTTACTTTTTAACCATGCCAACATTTGCCGGTCAAGGGCTGTTGCTCCAACATGAGCATCAACTAGAACAAAAATAGCTTTAAGTGAAGACCGGCTGGAAAGATAGCTTTCAATCATAGACTTCCAGTTATCTTTTTCTTTTACTGAAACAGCAGCAAAACCATAACCCGGAAGATCAACAATCCACTTACCATAGCGTATGGAAAATACATTAATTGTACGGGTTTTACCGGGAGTTTTTGAAATCTTAGCAAGCAAACGACGGCCACAAAGCGCATTTACAAGCGAGCTTTTGCCCACATTCGATCGACCCACAAAGGCAACTTCTGCCTGGGTATCATCAAGCTTATGAGCTGAATCAACGCATACATGGAATTGTGCGGTATTAAAAATACTTTTGTTCATTATTTAATTTCTTATACTAAGATTAGCAAGGTTCAATGATCTCGTACATATCCTTCATCGTATTAATCGGGCACATTTCGGTTCCTTCCTGATTCCGTGATTTAATGCACGTTCCGCTAAGCACAAGCTTTCATTAATCAGCACTATTTTATTCATATTGAAAAAATTCCTAATGGCAACCGTGCTGCGCGCAGGCATTCTGTACGGTTATCTCTTCTAGCTTGCCTGACTTGAATTTTTTGATTATTTCAGCCACGGTTTCGCCTGCAGCGCGGTAGGCCTTAACATTAGCTTCATTTAACTTCTGGATAGCTCGTGCTCCCATCCCCTGGCACACCACTGCATCAATGGATGAAGTACCCAAAACCCCTATCGGATGGCACATGCCATGAGAATGATGGGCATTAGTGTTATCCAGAGCCTTGAAGGTTTCTTTTTCTGTATCATAGATTGTAAAATACGGCGCGCTGCCGAAATGATCATACGCTTTTGCCTTGAGCCCGTCTTTGGTTTCTGTAGGAATACATATCCTCATTTTATCTCTCCTCTCTGTGCGATGAGAACACCTTGAAATCAGCTAGCTGAATCTCTCACGCGAAACTCTTTCCTGACTAAATACGTCTTAACCTGCTCTAACGAAGCGCCTCCTTCTTCATGTACCTTGCCTTCAGAGGCATGAATCTCCTCAATCAGCTTAAACCCTTCTGGGGTAAAATCGCTCAGGATGAGTTTCCCCTTTGCCGCAAGCACACGAATAAGTTCATCAATAACAACATAAGGGTTACTGAAGTGATAGATAGTATTTACAGAGAAAATAACATCAAAGCTGTCATTTTTAAAACTGAGGTGCTTGCCATTTTCGATGCTGAAATCAACATTACCATCAAGCCCGTAATACTTAAGATTAAGCTTAGCAAATCCTTGTTCTTCCGAAGATATATCGATAGTCGTAAATTTGTATCCGGCCTTTGCTAGAGTAAGGGAAAAATGCCCTTTTCCGGTACCGGCTTCTAGAATACTTCCCGTAAGCGGCTGCGCCTGAGCTAGAACAAACTCACGCTCCTGGTCAATATCGCAGCCAAAGTTTTTGAATAATTCCTTCCGGGCTAAATAGCGTTTGTGGTTTTCTATAACATCGGTTTCCATTTATCCACTGACCCTTTCTACCGCTCCTCCTCCTAACTTAAGCGCTTTACCATGTAAAAGAGTATCAGCAATTTTCTTATGGGCATTATTGATGATATTCCCGAATGTCTGCCGGGAAATATTCATCTTCTTGGCGGCGTCTTCCTGATATAACCCTTCCCAATCCGCAAGTCTGACCGCTTCCAATTCATCTAAGGCAAGATTTACCTCTTCAAGCTCATCTAAAGGGATTCCCCTGGGCTTAAAGTAATTTGCATCGGGATTACATCTTATTCTCCTGCACCTACAAGGCCTGGACATATACCTTCCTTTTAGTTATTGGCATATGCTAATAATATACTTAATAAAATACTACTTGTCAATAAAAAAGTTAAGCAACAGATAGATAAAATACAAATTTTTTGCGAGAAACCTATTTGGAAGGATGTTTCTTTTAGGAAGGAAAGTCTCTAATGAAACAGCTATAATGCCCCGCGCCCTGGGGGGCGCTCCCGCATCTCGCGTTATACCGCTCGGCCTGCCTGGGGGCAGGCCTCGCTGGGCGCCGGCCTTGGCCGGCCGGCTTCCAGCTAATGCAATGCGTGTGCGGCGCAGCAGGGGCTGCGGCTGGTGCGGGCAGCCGCAGCCCCTGCGCGTCCGAACCGACAGTCTACTACAAGAAAAAAATCGATTTTTAGGAAGAAGTTCGTCCGCTATGCCGCTATTACTTCCCAAATACCGCTTTGGACGCGGCATTGCTGCGCCTCTCTCGTCCAGCGCTTTAAAGCAAAAGCATGGGGCGGGCGTGGTGCGGGCACGCCCGCCCCACAACTACGCTTGGCTCCGGCAAAATTTGGTGCGGGCAAATTTTGCCGGGTCAAAGAACAAATAATTAAAGGACAAAAATTTAAGAAATTATAACTACTGCCTATTTTCTGGCCTATATTCAATCTTTGGCACAACTTCATTCATTGTATAATGAACAAACTGCTGTCCCAAGCTCGTCAGTTCATATTCCTTCTCATCATCAAAAGCAGAGGTATAATAACCCGAACTTGATATTGATCTTCCTCTTCTTCCGGATTTAATAAAGTTACCGGAATAATCGACTTCTCTATGCTGTCTAATAATATGCCCCATGCTCAAATCGGCAATAATTAACTTGAATAGATCAGCCTCAGCCGAATCTTCGCGAACCGCGTTTCCATGGATGCGATTCCAAATAATGGCTCGAGTTAAACCAGCATTATTGTATAAAGTTGCAACAACCTTAAAATGGGCCTCACTATACATATCAACCCATTCAATAAACAGGCGAATAACATCATCGCCCGCAATATTTGTGGAAGCTGCGTTAACAAGCAGATTTCTGATTAACTTTCTTTTTTCTTCACTCTCTGCAGCCGACCAATCTCGGAAACATTTCTTCACAAGTGACAAATACCCAGGACTTTCAATTCTTTTACGAATATTCTCATCATTCTTATCTAATCTTACATAGACCTCAACTAGGGTCTGCCCAATTTCTTTAATTTCATCTTCCTGCAGTTTAAGCCAAGTTGCTAACAATTTATTCAGCTTTTCTTGCTCTGCTTCTGACCAAGCGCCCCCAACCCCACCGACAGCCCCGCCTATAAGTGGAATAAGACCGCTTAGACAAGCAAGGGCATATCTAGCTACTTTTGGTCCAGCGCCGTCTCTTAAATCTTCTTCTATTTGTTTTTTAACTTCTGAATTCACGCTTTCCATTTTTTCTACCTCTCATTGAAAAATAATTTTTACTAGAAACGCCCACTTATCTTATTTGGAGCCGTAACTGTAACCCTCACCGAACCATCCTTCAATGGCTTGTATCTAAAAACTGTTATATCTACGCCGCTACCATGTTCGGCGGCTTGAAGAATTGCCTTTGAAAATTTTATTGCATTGTCTTTATCCTTAGGTTCGAATCTTATTCCTAAGGTTTTATTCTCTGGTCGTCCACCATAAACTTTTGTACTTAAATAGGCAAATGTTTTTCTTTTGCGCTCCATGAGATCCCCTTTCTTTCTTTAATGGGAGGGGGGCCTGGCCCCCCAATTAATCTATCCGAACTACGCTGTAACAACTCCGGACTTAAAAAGTTGATTTTCTACTCTTATTCGTAAACCACTCCACACCCTTCTGCTTTTACCTGTGGCATTGGGATTCCTCCCGAGCTCTTCGGATTGCTCAACTAGATCATAAACCAAATCTGGACCATTTTCTTTAAAAAACTTAAATGGTTCCGCAACCCACTTTACATCTCCCTTACCACTTTTTGGCCAAGCCAAGAGTACGCGTAACGATGCTAAAAGCGGGTAAAGCCAACCATCGGTAAGCACATATTGCGTTCGCGCTCCTGTTATCGGAAGCTCTTTTGCTTTTTCTGCTTTATTTATATACTTAACTTCTCTGCGAAGCCCTAACTTTGAGCTTCCACTTACATTCTTTGAAGCATAAGCAGCCCTATAAGCATCGTTAAACTCTACATGGATGTAATCATATAGCTTCAGGATATCAACCACTACCGGAGCCAACTTCTCATACCCCTTCTTCCATGCTTCATCTCTGTAGTTATCAATAACTGTTCCTTTGGCCGTATAAGCAACTATCGGATCGGATTTTTTTTCGTTCCAGTAAGGATGAAATAGGGTTAGCAGGCCTAGGACCAGCCGAATATCTACTGGTTTAGGTTCATTCTCTCGATACCGTACCTTACCTTTAAATTCTGACTTTTCAATAATGTCTTTTAACCAATCATATCCGCCTCCCAAATCCTCTAGACTAAATGCCTTAACCTGTTCACTTGTATTACGCGCATCTGCCAGTTTTAAGCGTAAATCGTCATTTGTATCTCCCGCAATAATCTCCAGATGAACATAAGCTTCCTTAAGGTGATCTGGGATTTCTTCTTCCTTTAAGGTAGAGAAATCAGCCTTGGAAACTTGCTCTTTCAGTTTAGCTAATACTCTATCAGTAGTAGCGCCATCTACCATACCATTTTGTTCCGGAGATTCTACAAGGAAGTGTAAGGTACGTGTTTGATTATCATACCACGCCTTCTTAGCTAATACTAAACAACCCCTATTTATGAGATGAAATATCTCTGGAGTATCAGTTAAAGAAGCGGTTATAGCCTGTGGGATTCTAGTTTCCATCCTAACGACCTCGTGTGAACGAGGATTAATTTTATCAGGAATCTGACCGTTAGGTAGATCGCGAACCTTGACGAAAGCGTGAATTATTGTTAATTCGTTGTTGTAGGGGTCTTTAATACTACGAATTTGGTCCTGTTGGACCGGAAGGCGATACTCCTTTGGTGCAGTGTTAATGTTCATGCTTCTCCTCCTTTTTTTGAGCGGTGCCTCATTGTTAGTGTTTTCTGCGCATCTTGAGGCCATAAGCCTGCAAGTCACCGTATCGCATCAACACATTCTTTCTGACTTTACCACGTTTTTATTATTTTGTCAAGGCTTTTAAAGGCCTATGTTATTGCAAGGCAAAAATGTCCTGTTTCTAGCAAAGCAAGAATGTCCGGTTTTCATGTTTGTTAAGCCAAAATAGAAATGTCGTATTTCTGTTTTTAAAGAGCACCTACCAAAGCTTCTTCTTTTTCGGATGAACCAAA
>JAPLLV010000080.1 GCA_026387405.1 Candidatus Omnitrophota bacterium | reverse complement strand
GCAGAGAAGCAGATAAGGTCAGAAGAGCAGATTTACATCCGTACTAAAGCGATGGAAGCGACTGCAGACGGTATTTTTATTATCGATGCCCAAAAGCCAAATTTTCCTGTTATTTATGCCAACCAATCATTTCAGAAGATGACCGGATATGCAGAAAGGGAAATTCTAGGCCGAAATTACTTCTTATTCTATGGAGTTGATGCTGATCCCCGCATAGTCAATGAAATTAAACACACGATACGTCAAGGTAAATCTTTCCACGGAGAGATGCTTAATTTTCAAAAGAATGGTAAAAAATGTTGTAATTTATTGCGCATTGCACCGGTGCGTGATGTTAGCGGCGCCGTCACCCATTATGTAGGGATCCAGACAGATGTTACCTTGATGCGGGAGAGGGAGCTGGAGATTGATGAACAGCGAGATGAGCTTTTGCACGTCACCAGGGTAGGAAAACTTGCGGAATTTGTCTCGTCCCTGGCTCATGAAATTAGCCAGCCCCTTACGGCTATTCTTTCTTATGCCCAGGCCGCCCAACGCATGCTCGCAGGGAGGGAACCTGAACTGCAGAAGGTTCTCTCGTACATCATTAATGATGACCAGCGGGCGGCTGAGGTTATTAAGCGTTTACGTTCACTGTTAAAGAAGAGTAAACCTGAAATGAAACGGATAGATATCAATGCCATTATCAATGAGACTGTTGCGCTTATTGCTACCGATGCCACCGTAAGGAACGATCTCTTAAAAATCGAGCTTGAGAGTGATCTTCCTCTTGTCCGCGGCGATCGGATACAACTGCAACAGGTTCTCCTGAATCTTATCAGTAATAGTTTCGATGCCTTGGAGAGCAGCCAGGGTGTCCGTGAAATATTGATTCGCACATCTCGTAAAGATACCGGCACGATTATGGTGGAGGTGGAAGATTCCGGCTGCGGAATCCCCGCGCAAAATATGCCTAAGCTCTTCACTCACTTTTTCACCAGTAAACCGGATGGTCTTGGTATGGGATTGTCAATCAGCCGCTCCATTATTGAGGCGCATGGCGGGCGATTGGATGTAAAAAATAATCCTGATCGCGGCGCAACCTTCTATTTCACCATTCCTATTGCTAAAAAGGATGCCTAGTCTTGGACATCCAGCTGCCGGATATCAATGGGCTTGTCTGTTGAGGGTCTGCAGAAAGGAAAACCATGACGCAGAAAGATAAAACTAAAGAAGAATTTATCGAAGAAATAAAGCTCCTGCAAAAACGGATAGCGGAATTTGAGAAAACGGACACCGAGCGCAAGGAAGCCAATGAGGAATTAAATGCATCGGAAGAAAGGTATCGGGGTCTCTTTATATCGTCCCATGACGCTGCTATGACTCTTGAGCCGCCGGATTGGAAGTTCACAGCCGCAAACCCGGCAACATTAGAAATGTTCAAGGCGAAGAACGAGAAGGAGTTTTTGTCCTATGAACCTTGGGGATTGTCTCCCAAACTGCAGCCGGACGGGCGCGACTCTATCGAGAAAGCCAAAGAGATGATCGAGACGACGATGCGCGAAGGCTCCCACTTCTTCTATTGGGTACACAAGCGGATGAACGGCGAGGAGTTTTTTGCGGATGTGTTGTTATCTAGGGTTGAGTATGGCGGGAAGGTGTTAGTCCACGCAGTTGTTAGGGACATCACCGAACGCAAGGAGATAGAAAATGGGCTGGAAAAAGCCCGGGAAGAACTGGCAGCAACTAAAATATCCGAAGATGCCGCCCGCGAATACGCCGAGAGCATCATTAACACCGTGCGTGAACCCTTAATCGTTCTGGATCAAGATTTAAGGGTGGTCTCCGTCAGCCGCTCCTTCTATGAATTCTTTAAGGTAAAACCTGAAGAGACTATGGGACAGCTTATCTATGACCTGGGCAATAAGCAGTGGGATATCCCCAAGCTGCGGGAACTGCTGGAAACCATTCTTCCCCAAAAGGCAACCTTTAATAACTATGAGGTGGAACACGATTTTGCGACCATTGGCAGGCGCATAATGCTTCTGAATGCCCGACAGATCAAAAGAGTGTTGGGAAAAGAGCGGATCATCCTTCTTGCTATTGAAGACATCACCGAACGCAAGGAGATAGAAAATGGGCTGGAAAAAGCCCGGAAAGAACTGGCCGTGGCGCGGGATCGCGCCGAAGCGGCTGATCGAACGAAGTCTGCCTTCCTCGCCACCATGTCCCACGAGCTGCGCACGCCGCTCAACTCCATCATCGGCTTCACCGGCCTCCTGTTGCAGGGCCTGGCGGGGCCGCTGAACGCGGAGCAAACCAAGCAACTCCGCATGGTCAAAGACAGCGGGCAACATCTGCTGGCCCTCATCAATGACGTGTTGGACATCTCCAAGATCGAGGCCGGCGAGCTCGAGATTACCAACGCGCCGTTTGACCTGCCCGAGTCCATTCGAAAGGTCGTGCAAGCGGTGACGCCGATGACCAAAAAGAAACAGCTGTCGTTGATCGCGCAGACCGCGCCGGACGTGAACCGGATCACCAGCGACTGCTGGCGAGTTGAGCAAATCCTGTTGAACCTGTTGAGCAACGCGATCAAGTTCACCGAGCAAGGCGAAGTCACGCTGACTGCGGAAATCGTGCCAGACACACGCCACGTTCCGCATTCCGCACTCCGCATTTCCGTGGCCGACACCGGTCTTGGCATCAAGCGTGAGGATCTGGACAAGTTGTTTCAACCCTTCCGCCAGCTTGAGACCGGCCTGACGCGACAGCACGAAGGGACAGGGTTGGGGCTGGCCATCTGCAAGCGGCTGGTCGAGCGGTTGGGCGGCACGATTACGGTCGAGAGCGAGTGGGGCAAAGGAAGCACGTTTCGATTCACACTGCCAATCCATCCAGAAAGGAAATCATGAAACGCACCATTCTTCTTATCGAAGACAACGAACAAAACCTCTGCCTCGCGACATTCTTACTGGAACAGAACGGCTTCAAGGTGATCCCGGCCCGAAGCGGACCCGAGGGGATCGAACTAGCCGGCCGGATCCAGCCCGCTCTTATCATTCTCGACATCCAATTGCCACAGATGGACGGTTACGCTGTGGCGCGAGAGTTGAGACAGAATCCTACCCTGAAGGACGTGCCTATCGTGGCGGTGACTTCTTACGTTATGGTGGGCGACCGGGAGCGAGCTCTGGAGGCGGGTTGCAACGGCTACATCGAGAAACCCATCAACCCTGACACATTCATAAGCCAAATCGAAAAGTATCTGAAAGCCCAGCCCGCGGGCGAAGAGAGTGAATCATGACCATTCTCATTGTGGACGATAACGAGCTGAATCTCTACCAACTTCAGGTTCTCCTGAGCGGAAACGGGTATCAGGTTGTCAGTGCCGCCAATGGTGCCGAGGCGCTGGCCAAGGCGCGGCAGAATCCGCCGGACCTGGTCGTCAGCGACATCCTGATGCCGGTGATGGACGGGTTCGCCTTGTGCCGTGAATGGAAGAAGGACGAACGCCTGCGGCAAATCCCGTTTGTTTTCTACACCGCGACCTACACCGACGAGCACGATCGGGAGTTCGCGCTCAGTCTTGGCGCGGAGCAATTTCTCGTCAAACCGGTGGAGCCCGAGGCCTTCATGCGAACGATTCTGGAAGTCATCCAGCAAGTCCAGCGTCCGCCCGCCGCGCCGACCCGCGTGCCGATCGAAGCGCCGCAGCAAGAGGAAGTCGGCTATCTGAAACAATACAACGAGGTGCTCATCTGTAAGCTAGAAGCGAAGATGGAGCAGTTGGAGCAGGTCAACCGCGAACTGGAGCGCGACATCACCGAGTGCAAGAAGGCGGAAGCGGAATTGAAAAAATCTGAACAGGAATTGCGCAAAAATAAATTGCTTTTGGAACAGAAGAACTTAGCCCTGGCGGAATTATTAGAGCATATGGAAAGGACTAAGAATAAGACAAAAGAAGATATAGCGATAAATGTGGAAGAATTCATAACGCCGATTTTAAAGAAACTAAAAATAAAAGGTGCCTTACCTAAATATATTAAACTGCTCGAGCATCATTTGAAGGAGTTAACCTCGTCTTTCGGCCGTAAGATAACACAAAGAAGTACGAGGTTATCATCCCGAGAAATTGAAATTTGTGACATGATAAAAGGGGGCCTTTCCAGCAAAGAAATTTCTGAACTTTTAAATGTATCCTACCAGACAATAGACAAGCACCGCAGAAATATCAGAAAGAAGCTAGCCATAGCTAAGAAAAAGGTTAATTTAACCTCCTTTCTGCAAAAACTCTAATCCGCAAAAATCTAAGTGCTGTACCCCCCCCTCCCCTGATGCGATTGGGTATATTATATACCCAATATATACCCATTAAACCCACGTTGCAAAAAATCCTTATATAATATAAGATGCTTTACATATCGGAAATAAAGAACAGTATCCTTACCTTTTGATAAAAAGGATGTTTAAGTGAATAACCGCAGGCCTATTGTCTATGTTGTTGATGATGATGTTTCTATATGCAGGGCTCTATCATTATTATTGAAATCACACGGGTTTAAGGTTGAGACGTTTATGCGCGCAGCAGACTTTCTGGCATTCAAGCACCAAGCCCTTTACTAAGAAGAAACTAATTGATGCCGTGACACTTGCCATCGCAAAAAACAAAATCCAAATTAAAAAACTAGCCGAGATATCAAAAATAAAACGCCGCATCAGAACCTTGTCTCCGCGGGAACTAGAGGTTTTTCGGCTCGTAGCCAAGGGGATGCTGAGTAAACAGATCGCCCGAAAGCGGGGAACTGCCCTTCAGACGATCAAAGTCCACCGTGGCCGGGTCATGCAGAAGATGCAGGCTAAAACCGTGACCGAACTCATCCGCTTCGCCCAAAAAGCAGGTATTACTTCCTCCTAGCGTTATTTTCTCCTTAATCACTTCTAAGATAAAATCTTTCCGCTCCGGAACCATAGCTTCGGTTATACCTTTTTATAGTAATTCAACCTCTAATGGAGTATAATATTTAAAAAGACACCTGGCCCAGATTAGGCGCCCGGCGCTTATCTGAATTGCGTCGGTGTTCGCCTCGTGGCGAAAATTGGGCCAGTGTTCGCTACTGCGAAAAGGGAGGAAAAGATGAAAAATTTAATATTTGTTTTTATAATAGCCGCTTTTCTCGTCGGATGCACACGCTGTGATAAGCCAAAAGATATAGCAGTTAAAATCAATAATTACGAAATCTCAAAAGCCGAATTCGAGCAGGAATTTAAAGATTCCAGTTTCGGCAGGTTTGATACTTCGCAGTCAAGGAAAGATTTTCTTGAAAATCTCGTTAATAGAATTCTGATTGTGCAGGATGCCCAAAAGAGCGGCCTGGACAACGACCCCCAATTTCTTAGGGTGGTAGAGAAATTTTGGATGCAATCACTTTTAAAATTGGCGCTTGAAAAGAAATCTAATGACCTTATCGGGGTTTCTTTCGTGAGCGATAATGTCATAAAAGAAGCGTATGAGAAGATACTTAAAGACGGAAAAACCACTAAGTCATATGAAGAGATGTACCAGGAGATTAAAAGGGATATTACAAAGCTTAAAGAGTCCCAGATGACGAATGAATGGCTTCTAGAATTGCATAAAAACGCTAAAATCCATGTAAATAAGGATTTGATTCTTAAGGATAAATAAGGGAGGGGCAAGATGGATAAAAGAACCTACAGGCGCAAGAATTATCTTATTGATAAGAAATTCCAGGCTAAATTTATCGTGAAGTTTAGCGCGTTAATTTTTCTCGGCGGCTTACTTACCGTAGTGCTTCTTTATTTCTTAGGGACTCAATCTAAAACAGTAGCCATACAAAACTCTCGTGTAATAGCGAAGACTACCGCAGATTTTATTCTGCCCTTACTTATCCAGACAGTTATAGCTGTAACTGTCCTGGTAGGTATAATCGCAGGAATATTGACTTTGTTCATTTCTCATAAGATTTCCGGGCCGCTTTACCGGCTTAAAAAGGTAATAGAAAGACTAGAGCGGGGCGATTTTTCGTCAGAGTTTAATATCCGTTCAACGGACCAGCTCAGTGGCCTGGCAGATGAAATTAATAGCATGATACGCAATACTAAGCAGGAGGTATGCGGCATTAAAAATAAGGCGATATCCTTAAAGCAGAAATTGGATAGCTTAACCGAAAATGATTTTCCTGCAAGTAAGCGGGGGGCATTAACAGAATTAAAGAAGATAGCCGAAGAATTAGATAAGGCAGTACGTTATTTTAAGGTCTGATGTTAAAATACCTCGGCAGGATTTCTTTAGCGGTTATTTTGGTTTCGTCCTTATTTATAGGCTATTCCTTTGCCAAGATGGACGATGGTTTCGGGGCTGCCAAAAAAATAGAAAGTCAGCACTTTACTATTTATTACGCACCCGAACTTAATCCGGATGAATTAGCTCAAGAATTAGGTATCCACCCTTTAGACAAGATAATAACAGGGAGTTTTTATCAAAATGATCTTGGGGGTATGATCGATACTTTGTTTTCCCAGGTGTGCGACATCCTGGACATGCAACTTTATAGTTTCCACGGCACTATCAAAATCTGCCGGGATTTTAAGCAGGTAAGCGGTATCTACAAAAATTTATTTGATAGGGGGCTTACCGATAGGCATTCTTATTATGTTTATGGCCTGAATACGGTTTATGTATCCGCGGAACATTTTAAACGCGAAATTTTAGGGCACGAAATAGCCCATGCCGTAGAAACCTATTATTTCGCTGTTTCGCCTTCGGTAAAGATCCAAGAAGTCCTGGCAGGCTTCGTAGAATACCAATTGCGTAAATCATACAAATAAATAATTCAAAAATAAATCCGAAGAGAGGAATGATGAAAAAGATTATTTTATTGTCAGTTGTTATTTTGTATTTTTCCAACTTGGCTTTTGCTGGAACCATTGTCTTAAAATCCGGTGAAAAGATAGAAGGCAGCGTAATTAATAAAAATGATAAATATATAATAATAGACTACAAGGGCGCAATTATAACTTATCATGCATTTGAAGTGGGGAGCATAGATGGGGAGAGCATCGATGTTGTTAAAACTGTGCCATCAGCGCCTGTTGCGGATTCGAAAAATCCTTTTCAGGATGTAGCGGTCGGCAGCGCTGTTACTGCCGAAGAATATTTTAAAAGAGGGATGGCTTATTCTGACAGAGGCAATTTTGAGCAGGCTATTTCTGAATTTAGTAAAGCAATAGAAATCAATCCCAACTACTCCGAGGCTTATCTTAATCGAGGATTTATTTATATGAAGAAGGACAATGCCGATCAGGCAATTATTGACTATAACGTAGCGATAGAAATAAATCCTAAGTATGAAGAAGCCTATTACGTCAGAGGGTTAGCTTATGTTAGTAAAAATAAATTGGAGCCTGCCCTTTCCGATTATAATAAAGCGATAGAAATTAATCCCAAGTATGTACAGGCTTATCTTGGCCGCTGCTCAATTAATATTAATAAGGGTAATGTTGGGCAGGTTGTTTCAGATGTCGGTAAAGTAATCGAAATCAATCCTCGTGTCCCCATGGCTTATTTTATTCGGGGCCTTGCTTATGCTACGGTGAATAATATGGAGCAGGCTATTTTAGACTATAGTGAGGCAATAAAAATCAATCCTGATTATGTCGAGGTTTATAGCAATAGGGCGCTCGCCTATGCTTTTAAGAATAAAATTAAGCAGCAGAAAATCGACCCCAATTCTCCCAGTGCTTATATTAACACAGGGCTGGATTTAATCGATAAGGAAGATTTTGACCTTGCCATTGCCGATTGCAATAAAGCGATAGAACTCAGTCCTCAGAGCGGGGATATATATATTGTCCGAGCGAGGATTTATATTCTAGCAAACAATTATGATAAAACTTGGGCTGATGTACATAAAGCGGAAGAACTAGGAGCTAAAGTCGATCCTAAATTCCTGGAACAGCTAAAGGAAGCATCGGGGAGGGGAAAATAGGTCCACTTAGATGATGGAGGAGGCAATTGATTTCTTAGCCCTCTGTGATAGAATATATTGCAGAGGGTTTTGTTTGAAATAAAATAAAAAAAGAGGATAAAAATTAAACTACAGAGTTCTAGGATAATGATATTTGTTTTAATAGGAGTATTATTTTTAAGCATTTCTTCTGTCTATGCTGAAACTGTGGAAGAATATTTTAACCGTGGGCTTGCCCACGGCAACCAAGGCAACTTTCCTCAAGCCATCTCTGATTTTACCAAGGCTATTGAAATTAACCCTAACGATGCAGAGGCCTATTATAACCGCGGGCTTGTCTATGGCACCCAAGGCAACTTTCCCCAAGCCATCTCTGATTTTACCAAGGCCATTGAAATTAACCCTAACGATGCAGAGGCCTATTATAACCGCGGGCTTGCCTATTATGAGAAGAAAGAATATGACAGCTCTTGGGCAG
>JAPLLV010000058.1 GCA_026387405.1 Candidatus Omnitrophota bacterium | reverse complement strand
CGAAAGTAAAGGAATTATTCTTGAATACATCATTGGCGACAGAGGTAATAAGGTCCCGGGTAAGGCGCATCATCCCCTCGACATCGGAATAAGCCTGGTAAGCCTCAAGCATGGTGAACTCGGGGTTATGCCTCGTGGAAACTCCCTCGTTACGAAAACTGCGGTTAATCTCATAGACTTTATCCAGCCCTCCCACCAATAACCTCTTTAAATAAAGCTCCGGGGCGATGCGCAGGTACAAATCCATGTTATATTCATTATGATGCGTCTTAAACGGCCGGCCGGCCGCGCCGCCGGCGATGCCGTGCATCATAGGGGTTTCTACCTCCAAGAACCCTCTCTCGTCCAAGAATCCCCTGATCGAGCTTATAATGCGGGAACGCTTCAAAAAAACTTCTCTGGCCTCTTCGTTGGCGATCAGATCCAGGTACCTCTGACGGTAACGCAGCTCAACATCCTTAAGGCCGTGCCATTTCTCAGGGAGCGGCCTAAGCGTTTTGGTAAGCACAGAAAGATCGGTGACCTTGAGCGTCGGTTCTCCGGTATGGGTCTTAAAAAGTTCTCCCCTCGCCTGGATAAAATCCGCGATATCTATATCGTCATGAAAAAGGTCGAACTGCTCCTTACCCAGGATATCGGATTTTACATAAAGCTGGATCTTGCCGGTTGCGTCGCGCAGGTCGGCAAATATGACCTTGCCGTGCAGGCGCCGGGAGATGATCCTGCCGCAGAAGCATAGACTTCTACCCTCGGCAAATCCGGCAAGCGCATTACCGATAGGAACAGGTTGACCGACCGGGCTTGCGTACGCAGTAATCCCCTTACCCTTGAGAGAGGCCAGCTTAGACTGCCTCTCTTGCAGTATTTCGTTAATTTCCATAGAGACTTATTTTATAGTAATTTGGCGGATTTGTCAATGCACAACTTCTTAGCGCATAAGGAGTTATTTAGAATAGTTTTTTGCTGATGCGGGGTTTTGCTGGCAAAGGGTTTTCACAAAAAGATCGGCAATATGGGGGTCGAATTGTGAGCCGGAATTGATCTTTATTTCATAAAGCGCTTCCTCTGTAGTAAGCCTCCTCTTGCGGTATGGCCTGTCCGAAGTCATGGCATCAAATGAATCGGCGCAGGCCAGGATACGCGCCATAAAAGGAATACCCTGTTTCTCCAGGCCGTCAGGATATCCGGTACCGTCATAGCGTTCGTGGTGGTGCCGCACGATAGGTATAGCCATTTTTAAAAAATCCAACGGCTCAAGCATTTCAGCCCCCCTGACAGGATGGAGCTCGACTACGGCCCTTTCTTCCGGCGTAAGCCTGCCCGGCTTATTCAGCACGGAATCGGGTATGGCGATCTTGCCTAGATCATGGATCTCGCTGGCATAACGTAAGAGCTCCTGCTCCTTCATTGATAATCCTAAGACGCGGGCAACCTGCAAGGAATAATTTGTCACCCTCTCGGTATGGCCGCGGGTGTAGGGATCCCTGGCTTCGATCGTCAGCACCAGGGCATGTATCGTATTGAAATAATTAAGGTATGTGTTCTCATAATATTTTGCCTCATACACTGCCGCTGCCGCCTGAGAGGCAAATACCTCAAGCACGGAGATATCTTCTTTGGGAAAATTTGTTTTTGACTTGGAGAATGTCGACAAGACCCCCATTATCTTATGCTGAAATAGAACCGGTACGCAGATCAAGGAATGAAATCCTTCCTTTGCCAATACCTGCGGGCTCATCAAGCGGGGTTCTTTTTCAATGTCTTTTACAACTATGGCTTTTTTTGACTTAGCCACCCTTCCGCAGATAGACTCACCCATTTTTACCACCATCATCTTATCTACCAGCCCATCACTGAAACCGTAGGTAGAGCTGGCGATCAGGGTTTTATCCTCTTCGTTATAAAAACGCAGGATGCAGGCGTGGGTGTGCATCAAAGAACAGGTAAGCCTGGTAACCAGCGAGAAGACCTTTGCCGAATCCAGTTCCCGGGTAACAATATGGTTAAGCTTAAAGATATCTTTGAGTTCCTCCTTTACGCTGGTCAATTCGCTTGCCTTACGATGGCACCTCTCTTTAAATAAATGCTCCAGTTTTACTATTTTGCGGGTAAAGTCTTCCAGTCTTGATATCTTCCGGCGCAGTTTTCGGTTAATCGCTGAAAGCGCAAGCTGCGATTCGCGCAATTTCTCCCTAGTCCTCTGTTCTTTCTTGCGCAAAAGCACTTTACGCGTCACGTCCTGCACAAGTTCCAGGGCATAGGCAATCCCGCTGGAGGAATCTTTAATGGGGCTGACGGTAAGTTGATAATAACGCTTGACCCCCAACTTTGTAGTACCGACCCGTCTGGCCCTATGCGTTTTACCTGTTTTAAAAACCTTGAGGGTAGGACAACCATGGCAGGGGTGATCGCGGTGCTCAAAATAGCGGTAGCAGCTTCTGCCGCGCAGGTTGCGCAATGGACCGAACCAATCCTGATGCTGTTTATTCATCCAGAGGATACGCAATTTTCGGTCCAGAAGGCAGAGCCCCGCCTCGATGCCTTTAATGATATCCTGCGTTTTTATGTTTGGGCAAACCATATTATTATGATCCTAAAAAAACCGAGAACACCAAAACTCAAACGTTTTGGCTTCTCGGTTAAGAATAATTTATCCCCTTTTTATGATCTTTTCGCAAAAAACGCTCCCTTCTTTAAGGCTGATAAAACAAATAACCCTACCTCTAAGGGAATCGCCATTTTTGCGCGATGAATCTAACATATATAGTATAAGCCATAAAACTGCTTTTGTCAAGGAGCACTTTTAATAGAGATTAAAATCCTTAATTTACAATAAGTTACATAAATTAAAAAGGGGCGTCCCTATGGAACGCCCCTTTTAAATCCAAAAAATCAAACAGATTAGGCTTTGTAAGTAGAAAGCTGTTTTATGCGCTTCAACATATTTGGATGGGTGCTTAAAAGCTCCATCAACTTATCCCCCAGACGCAGGCGCACGGTCTTATTTCTTAATAGCGCCAGTTCCTGGGCGTCGATAGTGCCGCTTTTATCCCGGTCAAGCTGTGACAATTCGCGGAGCTCGTTTAAGGCCTGAGAGGGGTCATTGATAAAAAAGGCCTTGAGGCCTTCCACTTCTTTCAGGGATTCCTTATTTATGCGCGCAGAGCCATAAACAAGCTTATATAAACTAGAGGCCAGGGTCGAAGGCTCACTTCCCAGAAGTATCGAACCGCGGTCTGCAAAATATTCGCGTATACGCGAGGCATAAAGCACTAGTAAGTTGGTAATGAAATAAAAAATGAACGCAACCAGTCCTATCCATATGGTATTACCCCCTCTTTCATCGCGCCTGCGGCCGAAAAAGAGGAACTGCCAGGCGATCCTATACATGACCATAGGTATTACCGAAAGCAGCGTGATGATCAACACATCGCGATTTTTCAGATGGGTCAACTCGTGCCCGAGCACTGCCTTTAATTCATCGTCGTCTAAAAGCCGCATTATCCCTTCGGTCACGCATACCCGGCCGTCCCGTAAGCTGCGGCCAAAGGCAAAGGCATTGGGGATATCGATCTGGGCGATGCCGATACGCGGGACAGGGATCTGGGCGCGCATAGCCAGGCTCTCCACCATATCAAAAAGCCGCGGATAGTCTTTGCGGCTGACGTATTTGACGCGCATAGTCCATTCCACGATCTTTTGCCCGATCATATATTGGATCAACATCATCGCCAGGGAAAGGATCAAGTAAAAGGCGAATCCTCCCACATGCAAAAACGTGGTCCCGAGCACGACCAGGACCGCGTAGATGATCCCGAATAGTATGGTAATCAAAATCCACATGCGTAATTGTAAGAAAAACATCTGAATCAACCTCCCTTTATTTTCCCGGCGCCTGCGGCGCGGTCTCTGTCTTCTACTTTTTTACCTCGCCTTTGATGATAAGCCTGAGTATGGAATTGTCAAGAAACGGTTGGATCCCGGATTCTTTCGCGGGAACAGAAGGCTTAATAAGCAGCATCTTCCCGTCAACGCTCAAGCTATCTACGGCATTGTTATTATCGGTTCTAACGAAAGCGTATTTTTGCACGCTTCCGCCGGCAATGCCCTTACTATTAAAGGTTATTTCCACCGTAGTGCTCTCATCGGGTCCCAGCACCGTCTTGTTTAATTTACCCGTGGTGCATCCGCAAGAGGTAGTCACTTCTTTGATGTTAATGGTGCCCTGGGATTCATTTTTCAACACAAAATCGTGCTTAGCGATCTCCCCTGCTTTGATAGTGCCAAAATCCCAGCTATAAGGCTCGATCTCCTTCTTCTCGTTCTTCTCGTTCGCCTTAGGATTATCCTTCGTAGTAAGCGGCGCAGCGATCCCTCCGGTAGGATCGGGTGCTGCGGCATAAACGCCTGACGCTAAAAAGAAGATTACCAAAATAGCGGATGCCAAAAGTATTTTTTTCATTTGCCACCTCCGATAGAATGATAAAATACTACAAAAATACTATTTGTCAAGAGGTAATGAGATGGGGGTTTCCCCGCAATTTTCTACAGTTATGAATGTTCTCGACTCGGCGTTATTTTTATTCTTCGAGCAGCGTCCCTGCCTGCCCTGCCTGCCGGCAGGCAGGCGGCAGGCAGGGAGAAGATAAATTTTCCGCCTCGCTCGAACGATATACCAACTTAAGCCCGCCAGATCAGGAATAGGCCCAAGCCAAAAAACAGGATCGCCATCAGCATTTTTACCTTAAGGATGTGCTTCTTAAGGAAACCGGAGAACTGCCCGGAGGTGGTGCCAAGAAGGGCGAGGATAAAGATCACTATAAGCGGGATTATGAACATAATATTATAGATCACCAGATACAAGAACGCGAGCAGCTTGTAAGGCGTGGTCTTGAGCACGAAAACTATCGTCGGCAGATAGGTCTGGCCGGTACAGACCGCCTCTAATAAAGAAACCAAAAATCCCGTTATCAGGGCGCTTATGACTAATTTAAAAAACCGCGGCTCTCCGGCAGAAGATCTTGACCCTGCGGGGTTCTTCCGGTAATGCAGCCCTATTACTTTATGGATCTGGTTTTTTATGGCAGGCGGCAGCTGTAAAAGCAGGCCTTGCGTATCGCGCGTCTTCTTAAAATTAAAAAAATCATATAGGGCAAAACACCCTAAGGCAATACTGAATATCCCGATGCCGATATTAAGAACCTTCATAAAGGCCCAGAAGGTTTTCAGGCTAAAGAGAAAGCCAAAAAGGCCGACCCCGATGAGAAGATAGGTCAAAAATACCGCGAAGACAAACGAACCCCCGATCACAACGAGCTCTCTCCTGCGATAACCCTGCAGCGCAAGGAAAGAAATAAAGAACACGATCACCGTAAAGGCGCAAGGATTAATCCCGTCGATTAAACCCGCGCCGCAGACTACTATGGGCTTAAAGGCCCTGAATCGCTCCAGGAGATCTATATCATTCAAGGCCTTTTCCTGCGCGATCGAGATATTGATAGACCTTTCGATAAAAGTCTCGACAGTCTTGGCCGGCTTATTTTCCGCCTCCAGGAAACGCCCTTCCATAAACAAGATCGGCACCGCGTTCCTGACGCTTACCTTATATTGATCCTCCAGCGCCAGGAGCATCTTGTAGTTCTCGATCTGGTCAATGCTTAAATAGGTTACCTTAAGCAGCCTGCGGAATTTATTGACCAATTGCGGCAATATATCGTTCTTAAGCTTGACGCACTCATGACAACCCGGAGAATAAAAAATAACCAGCTCATGCTTCTTTTCTTGGGGAGGCTGGCCAAAGGCAAAAAACGGGATGAGCACGAGAAGCCCGAAAAATACAAAACCAAAGATACTTTTACGCATCTTAACTTTTATCTTTTAGCTTATTAAACAATGCGAAGGCGGCATCTGTATTTACGCCTTCGTGCACAATGGAGCGCACCGCAGAAATCATCGCTATCGGCCAACGTGATTGCCAGATATTGCGGCCCATATCCACTCCTTTTGCCCCGCGCGATATCGCAGAATAAGTTGTATCCAGGACGTCGTATTCGTTCTTCATCTTCGGCCCGCCGGCGATCACAATCGGAACAGGGCAGGAATTGACTACTTTCTCGAAATCCTCGCAGTAATAGGTCTTAACGATACGCGCGCCCATTTCAGCCGCTATGCGGCTTGCGGTAGAGAGAAATTTGGCGTCGCGTTTCTCAAGCTCCTTCCCCACTGCCGTGACCGCGAGGACCGGCATGCCGTAGTTCTCTGCTTCGTTGACCAGTCTAGCCAGGGCGATCAGGGTCTGGTGTTCGTGTTCCGTGCCAAGATAAACGGAAAGCGCAACCGCCGAGACATTGAGCCTTAACGCATCCTCTATGGATACCGTAACCTCTTCATCGGAAAGATCCTCTTTAAGGATGCTGTTGCCTCCGGAAACCCTTAGTACAACCGGGATATTATTTTGCGGGTCGACGCAATTACGCAAGACCCCGCGGGTAAGCATCAGGCTGTCCACATAAGGGATCAAAGGTGTGATGGTTTTACGCGGCTCTTCCAACTTGCTGATCGCGCCCAAGAAATACCCGTGGTCCACGGCCAGCATGACTGCCCGTCCGTCTTTAGGACTAAATATCCTGCTCAACCGGTTACTCATTCCCCAATCCATGTTCTCGTCTCCTTATGTTATGCTAAAGTTATGTCATCCACTGCCTAACTTACAACTGCGGATGTATAATCACCTTGATCGACTCCCCGGCCTCTTCCACCAGCCTGAAGCCTTCGCTTATTTTCGCAAGCCCCATGCGGTGTGTGATCATAGGGGCGACATTAACCTTCTTGCTTGATATCAACTCCAGGGCCTCCTGATATTCCCCGGGATTTGCGGCATAAGAACTGGTCAGGGTTATCTCATTGCGCCAGAATAGATCATTATAAGAAATGAGGATCTTGGCATTCAAGCTCGAAGGCGCGAAAAATAATATAGTCCCTCCCAGCCCAACCGATCCCAAGGCCTGGTGTATCGCGGAATCCGCTCCGGAAGTGACGATGACTAAATCAGCAAGCATCCCATGATTCAGGGAACGTAATTTATCCGGCTTATATTCTCCCGCGTCGATACTCGCGTCAGCGCCGAATTTTAATGCCGCCTTAAGGCGATACTCTATAATGTCGGTCGAAACTATGACGCCTGCGCCATGGGCCCTTGCCAGGAGGATATGCAATAATCCGGCTATACCGCTGCCGATCACCAGGACAGAATGGCCTTTTTTAAACCCGGCGATGCGCTGGCCTCTTAACACGCAGGCCAAAGGTTCCACCAGAGTCGCCTCGTCAAAACCCACTTCTTCGGGCAAGATAAAAACCCCGCCTTTTTCTATATTAACCCGCGGCAGGCGCAGGTACTCGCAGAAGCCTCCGGGGTCAAAATTGGTTTTGCGCAGGGTTTCGCAGACCGCCTCGTGCCCGGACAGGCAGTAGTGGCACAGGCCGCAGGGGACATGATGCGCCAGGGTCACGCGCATTCCTTTTTTATAGCCGTTTAAATCCTTACCTGTATCTTCAACTACGCCGGCAACCTCGTGCCCCAGTATCAACGGCGCCTTATGCAGCCGGTACCACTCCATAACGTCGCTGCCGCAGATACCCGAGGCTTCAACCCGGATAAGGAGCTCTCCCGGGCCGATCTTGGGCATAGGCCGCTCCTCTATCCTCAGGTCATGATTATTGTAATAATTGGCTACGCGCATTGGGCTGGATTATTCCTCATTGGAAAGAAGCGAGGCGTTCCTCTCCACGAATTCAAAGATCTTTTCCTGGATTTCGTTCGAGATATTGACAAATTCTATTCCTATCCCGGGATAAAAATGAGGCTGGACCTGTTTATCCGCAAGCCAGACTACTTTGGCGTCTAAAGTAAACTCCTCGGCGGCAGGGCCAAGCTTGAATCTTATAAGAACCTCATCCCCCAGCTTAAAATGTTCGCAGCCAAAGATAAAGGCGCCGATCGCGCTTAGATTAACGATATCCCCCTGGAGACACAGAGGGTTCCTTACGGCCTTAAGTTTTAATTCCATCTTAATATCAATGGGTAAACGTTTGAACCTGCGGCGCAAAGGCATTTTTTTAATCTCCTCGATAGCCTTATCTTCCTTAAAACTATTCACCGCCAGGTCCTCATCCGGGAAGATCTCGAGAACCCTGTCCATCCCGGAGATAGCGAATAGGTTCTTTAAGGCTTCAGGGATAGCCACCAGCCTCATCCTGCCGCCGCTATTAGTCAACTCCTTATAAGCCAAAACCAACGCGGAGATACCCATATAGTCGATAGCGCTGGTTTCTTCGAAGTTACACAATACATCGGTGTAGCCGTCGCGGATGCACTGCCCGACAATCTCCACGAGATTTGCGGAATTTGCGTCGATCCGGCCGCAGAGATCCAGAATAACCACTTTATCCTTGACCCTTACTTTTATTTCCATAGTTTTTCCAGTTTACCACATTTCCCCCGCACTTTCTATATAAAAATGGTATAAAAGTTATTTTACAATGCAGCGAGTAATTATTAAATGCCCCTGTCGGTTTTCTCGCTCAAGTCGATTTTGCCCCTTCGGGGCCGCCAATGGTCTTTCGCATTTCGGTGGCTGCAGAACTCGGCCGTCCCGCTCTGGCGGAGACGGCCTCAAACAGCTTCGCCATCCCGGTGTTGTCGCTTCGCTCCACCGGGATTCCCTCAATGCTCAAGCTCCATTGGCTAAAATCTCCATTCGCTCGAACATCCGCCAGGTGCATTTAATATAGAAGTTAAGCTTTTCGTTTGCTCGGGATATTGTGAGCGCACAATTACCCCGAAACATATACCTAAATAATATTTTTTAAGGTAAAGGTTTCGGGGGTTGCGCGAATTGAGCACCTTAACTTTTTGTCTAGCGAAATCCCTGCGAGCGTAAACGAGCAGGGGCAATGTCCCGACGCGAACGAAAAGTAAAAATATTTTATATTTTAGAGAGGCGTGGACTTCTTGGCGAGGATGTCGAATTCGAGGTTGACTTTATCGCCCGGGGACTTCAAACCCAGGCAACCAACCAGATTATGAAGAAGATTTTTTGAACCGCGGCCGTTATAACCTATTTACTATTATCAAAAGAAGCGTAAATACGTTGTAATCCGTAATAGGCCTGCTTAGGAGTGCGATTCGCGTCAACTATGCCGTAATATTCCTCATTAGGACTGTTTATGGAATCAGTATCGGCAGACAGACCAAATTGGTAACCTCCGGTATCATAAGAGTCGTAATTATGGCTGTTGTTGTCATAGGGCGCGCGCCTGAACCCTGCTAGCCCATAACAATTATTGCCGACTTTCCATATTTCATCGTTAAATTCACGTACAAATCCACCCAAGCATCTTCCTTTGGGAGATAATTGTCTCTGCAGTTCATTGCCCAGGCGCAAAAGCGCATCCCACTGTTTAAACTCATCTTTGTTGCCAACGACCGAGGTAGGATCCGGTCCAACATATACAATGCTGGTTATATGGTATGAATCTACGCCAAAATCACTGACGTAAAAAGGTTTTGAACTGATGTTTGGCCATTGGGTAAAAAGGTCTCCAAAGGTATTTCCGCGGTAAACACTTAACCCCCAGATATCAATATTAGGACACAGAACAACGTATTTTTTTAGATCCGTTATCGCGGGCCTGATCTCGGTAGGATCTGATCCAATGGAGCAACCTCCTCTGCCAAAAGGGTAACATTGAGTCTTAAGTTCTCCGGCTATAACCGGTCTATACCCTAACGCTGAGCTCACCGGATGAAAAGGATCGGCATTTTTTATTGCCTTCGCCGCACTATCTATAGCACCTGCTAAGTTAGCCACATCCTTTGTCTGTAAGGGCACAGGGACAGACATAAATGGATAAAGGCCATAGGGAGAATTATCTACCCCTGTGTTAAAGTATTCAATGTTCCATTCGTTACCGAGGCACCACATAAGAATTGCAGGATGGGTTCTGTACAAGCTGACTATTTTCATATATGAACCATTAAGAATATCAAGCTTGGAAAAAGTAACAATCACCATAATGCCATTACGGTTGAATTCATCAAGGATGGCATTATAAACTTGAGGATCTGTGCCTAAATCTGTATAGACGCGCACGGTATTGATGTTCGCCTGCCTCATCAGGGCAATATCCTTTTTATAATACTTGGAAAATTCACCCTTCAACCAATAAGAGAAAATAGGATACTCGGCGGAAACAGGAGCGCTGTCAAAATATCCATATTTAATTGTCTGTAAAGGATAACTAGGATTAAGGCCTGTTGCCGGTGCACGGGTAGCCGGTTGCCAGGTAATACCTTTAATTATATAAGGCGTGGCTTTTCCACCGCTCTTCTTCGTGATAAGCTGGTTACCCTGTAAGCGCACTTCAGTAGGTGCAGCATAACCAAAAGTTGAAATCATGAATATAGAAACAAATAACACGAACACTCCTATTAACTTTTTTCCCATCTTATCCTCCCATTAATTGTTTAAAAAATATCCTTTCTTAGCCCGCAAATTAACTAATTCAGGTAAGAATGTTGAAAGTGTACACTATGAAAATAGTTTTGTCAAGGGCAACCAGGATTTTGGGTAAGCGATTTCTATCATTGGAACGTAACTCAATGAGCTACTAATGGTTATGGAATAGACGATTTTTTGGCGAGGATGTCGAATTCGAGGTTGACTTTATCGCCCGAAGACTTAAAGCCCAGAGTAGTATTCTTGAGGGTATGAGGTATGATATAGACAGAAAAACTGGCGGGCTTTCTTTCGGCCACGGTCAGGCTGATACCATCCACCGCGATGGAACCTTTTTGCAGGACATACTGCATGGATTTCGCAGCAGGGGCGATCTCAAAAGAAAGATTTTCCCGTATGTAATGCTTCCTGCGAATGACACCGAGGCAATCTATGTGGCCGGTCACAAAATGGCCGGAAAGCCTATCCCCTATCTTCAGGGCCCGCTCCAGGTTAACTTTCTCCATTAAACGCAAGGTACCCAGATCGGTAAAATCATTAGTCTCCGGCATTACCTCGAAGCTTAAAATTCCCGATTCTTTTTTGATAATAGTCAGGCAGGCCCCGTTAACCGCAATACTATCTCCTATTTTTGCGTCTTCGCTGACACTATGCGCCTTAATCTCAAGAACGGTGAGCCCTGACCTTTTTGATATGCGCGCCACCTCGCCTAATTCCTCTACAATACCGGTAAACATAAGTTTGCCCTAACTAATCCTGCCTTCAATTAAAAAATCCGGACCGATACGCCGCACCCTTGCTTCTTTTACTTTAATGGCCTTATCCACCCGGCTGACCCCTTTACCCTCAACCGAACTTATCGCGTCTTTACCCCCTAACACTTTGGGGCTGACAAAAAACAAGGCCTTATCCACCAGGCCCTCATCAAACAGCGAGCCGATCAATGTGCCGCCCCCCTCGACGAGAATGCTTAAGATACCCTGCTGCGCCAGCTTCTTTAAAAGGTCCCTTAGGTTGACCTGCCCGGCCCTCTCCTTTACCTCCAGGATCCTGGCTTTTTGCGCCAGCATCTGTCTATTTTCAGTCTCCTGTCCCGCAGGGCTGGGAAGGGTCGCGATTATCACGGAACTCTTTCTGGAAAAGATATTCGCCCCGGGCGGGGTGCTCAATTGAGTATCAACTATTACCTTTATCAGATCTTTTTTTGAAAACCAAGGGTCCAGCCACGGATTATCCCTTAATACAGTATTTACGCCCACCATAATCGCGTCAAAATCCTTGCGCAGGCGATGCGCGTAGACGCGGGCCTTATCCGAGGTTATCCATTTGGAATCTCCGCCGGAAGTAGCGATCTTTCCGTCGAGCGACTGGGCTACTTTAACGGTCACCAGAGGCAGGCCGCGGGTGATATATTTTATAAACGCCTCATTCATCATCTTTAGCCTATCCTGGAGTATCCCCACCTCTACTTTTATATGGTGTTTTTTGAGCGCCTGGATACCCTTACCGTTATTGACCGGGTTGGGATCGATCATGCCCACGTAGACCTCTTTGATCCCGCTGCTTATAATCTTGTCTACGCATGGGGGCGTACGGCCAAAATGCGCGCAAGGCTCCAGCGTAACGTAAAGCCTGGCACCCAAGGCATTCTTACCTGCCTTCTCCAAAGCCTTCACCTCGGCGTGCGCGGCTCCGGCCTTCTCGTGATAACCCCTGCCTATTATTTTTCCGTTTTTAACCACTACTGCCCCCACCATGGGATTAGGCGCGGTCTTGCCTTTGGCCTTCAAGGCCAGGCGCATAGCCAATTTCATATAATATTCGCGGTCTCTAATCATGTTTGGGCTCTCTGTTTTAATTTTTCCACTAATTCGTAAGGGACCCTGACTGCGCCGATCTTTATGTCCGGCTTGGCATAACCGTGATAATCCGAACCACCGGTGACCGCTAAGTTATACTCTTGAGCCATACCAAGATAAAAATTGATCATTCCCTGTGAATGCTCGGGGTAATACACCTCTAAGCCTCCCAATCCTGCGGCAGCCATCTGAGGGATCAATTCATCGCGATGAATGCTATAAGGATGCGCCAGGACGCTGACGCCCCCGGCCTCCTTGATCAATTTTATTGCCTCCGCCGGTTCTAATCGGAAGCCGCACACATACGCGGGGCTCCTGTCTCCGATATACCTCCCAAAGGCCTCATTCAAGGTAGAGACCAGTTTCTCTTTTAGCATCGCCCGGGCGATATGCAATCTTCCCGGCGTGCCGCCTTTGGCAATGGCAAACACCGATTCCGGATCGAGATTGATCCCCATACCCTTCAATTTCTCCACTATTTCATAAATCCGCTGGACGCGGTTAGTTTTCAAGAAATCTATTTTTTCCTTCAGGGCCTTATTCTGATAATCGATCATGTACCCCAAAATATGCACCTCGGTACCTTGCTCCTCCGCGGAAAGCTCAATTCCGGGCAAGACCTCCAGGTCCTGTTCTTTTCCCAAGGCTATTGCCTGGCTAAGCGCCCCTACCGTGTCATGGTCGCAAACGGCGATACAGTCGAGCCCTTGTTTTTTTGCTTCCGTAACCAGCCCTTCAGGACTTTGAGTCCCGTCTGAAAATAAGGTATGGGTATGCAGGTCGGCGAACTTCACCCCGGTACCTTCTCCATTACTCGCTATTTCATATTTGGACATAAATACTTAAGTTTGAAATCGAAGGTACGGGGTTCATCAGGTTTTATCGGATTTTAACTTATCCAGGATGCCGTTGACAAACTTTCCGGCCTCAAGGCCGGAATATTTTTTGGCCAGGTCTACGGCCTCATTTATGGAGACCTTAGGAGGGATATCGGCGCGAAAAAGCAGCTCAAAGGCACCCAGGCGCAGGATATTCCTGTCCACCACCGCCATGCGTTCCAGTTGCCAATTAGTGGCATACTGGGAGAGTTTTTTATCGAGCGCGGACAGGTTATCGATGGTGCCCTTAATGAGCTCGGAGGCGAAATTTTTCACCTCATCGCTTATTTCTTCTTCGGAGTTCTGCCAGAAATCAGCCAGAGAGGAATCAATATCCTGCTTGGTGATATCCAGCTGATAAAGAAATTGTACGGCAAATTCCCTTGCCTTAGTGCGTTTACGCATGCGATTTTATTTTATTTTTTCCAGTAGATTCACCATCTCTATCGCGCTGAGGGCCGCGTCTTGGCCTTTGTTCCCATCCTTTGTCCCCGCGCGCTCGATGGCCTGCTCTATCGTGTCGGCGGTTATCACCCCGAAAATAGCCGGGACACCCGTATCCTGCGAAATCCTGGCTATGCCCTTGGAGACCTCGGAGGCGATGTAGTCAAAATGCGGGGTCGATCCCCGGATCACCGTGCCTAAGCAGATGACCGCGTCATACGACTTTATTTTGGCAAATTTCTGTGCCACCGTAGGGAGCTCAAATGCCCCGGGCACCCAGCTCAACACGATATCCTTTTCCTCCGCTCCATGACGTACCAATGTATCCACGCACCCCGCAACAAGCTCTTTGGTCATGAAATCATTGAAACGTGAAGCCACGATCGCGAATTTCTTTCCTTTTGCCATCAGGTTGCCTTCAATCGTCTTTACCATATTGTCTCCTTTCTTCTAACTAACGACTAACGACCAACGACTATTCTATATCCTAAGATCATGCCCCAATTTTTCTTTTTTCGTCTTCAGATACTTATAATTCAACGGTTGCGGCTCAGTCTCAAGCGGGACGCGCTCAACTACCTTTAATCCATAACCTTCAAGACCGACGATCTTACGCGGATTATTGGTCAGGAGCCTTATGTTCTTAAGCCCGAGGTCCACCAATATCTGCGCGCCGATCCCATAATCCCTTAGGTCCGGCTGATACCCCAGGGCCTCATTTGCCTCGACGGTATCAAGCCCCTTGTCCTGCAGGTCATAGGCCCGGATCTTATCCACCAGGCCAATACCGCGGCCCTCCTGGTTCATATAAAGAATTACGCCTTTTTTTTCTTCGTCTATCAGTTGCATGGCTTTTTTAAGCTGCTTGCCGCAGTCGCAGCGTAACGATCCAAACACATCACCGGTTAAACACTCGGAATGCACCCGCACTAACGTCGACTCTTGAGCCGGTTCCCCCATAACCATGGCCGTATGCACGCGTCTGGAAATCAGATCCTGATAGAGTATAAGCTTATATGTCCCGAATTCCGTAGGGAGCTTTGCCTCGCTAAGGCGGACCACCAGTTTCTCTGAACGCCGGCGGTATTCTATAAGGCCGGCGATAGAGCACATTTTAAGATTGTGTTGTTTGGCAAAATCTTTCAATTGCGGCAGGCGCGACATACTGCCGTCATCATTCATGATCTCGCAGATAACTCCTGCCGGATACAAACCCGCCCCACGCGCCAGATCTATAGCCGCTTCGGTATGTCCGGCCCTGACTAATACGCCGCCTTTATGCGCTTTCAAAGGGAAAATATGCCCCGGCCGAACCAGGTCTTCAGGTTTTGCCTGCGGATTGATCAAGGTCTCAATGGTATGCGCGCGGTCATAGGCAGAGATACCTGTAGTGATACCCTTAGCCGCGTCCGCGGAGATCATCCAGGCAGTTGAATATGGGTCCTTCTTGGTATAGGCCGAGCGCTCCTTAAGCATAGGTTCGAGTTCCAGGGCCCTCAACCTCTCCTCTTCCATAGGCACACAGATGAGCCCGCGCCCGAATTTAGCCATAAAGTTGATATGCTCCGGCCTGACGAAAGATGCCGGCAATATTAGATCGCCCTCATTTTCGCGCGCCTCATCATCGACCACAATGACCATACGGCCATTTTTCAAATCTTCTAAGATTTCTGGGATCGAATTAAACACGACCAATGCCCCCTATAATAAAGAACCCGAAGATGATCTTCGGGTATGGTTTGATATAATCTTCTTCCATCTGGACTGTACCATCGGCCCTGGAATTTCACCAGATCATTCCTTAACATTGCAGACAATGTTAAAGGTCGCGGGCTTTACACGCCGGTTGGGAATTACACCCTACCCTGAAGATTAGTATTGATAAGTATAACATTAAATTCCGGCTTGTCAATACTAATAAAATGACTTATACTATTTATATGGAAACTGTGATCATACAATTACATAAGTCCCTGCTAAAAAAACACCTCACCCTGGCGATAGCCGAATCCTGCACCGGCGGCCTCGTCTCCAAACTCCTGACCGACATCTCCGGCAGCTCCAAATATTTTATGGCCGGAATTGTAACTTATAGTAATAAGGCCAAAGAGCGCCTCTTAGGTATACCGCACGCAATAATCGCTAAACACGGGGCGGTTTCTGCAAAAGTAGCCGCGCTTATGGCGCAAAAGGTGCGTAAACTAGCCAAGGCAGATCTCGGCATAGGGATTACAGGTATCGCCGGCCCAACCGGCGGAACAAAACATAAACCGGTAGGAACAGTATATATAGCGGTGTCCGGCCGGAATAAGACTACCTGCAACCTGTCCCATTTCCAGGGCAACCGCGCTACAATACGCAAAAAATCCGCGCTCAAAAGCCTCGAATTATTAAACCAGTTCCAGACCCGCGGTGGAAGCGTCTTTCAGCAATTTTTTTAATTTGCCTAGGAAATTTTCCAGTTCCAGACCCGCGGTGGAAGCGTCTTTCCACCGCGGGTCTGGCACCAAACTATGAGAACATTCATTGCCATAGAATTGCCGCCGGACATCAAAGAATCGCTTGGGAAACTGCAGGCAGGCCTGAAACAGACCGGCGCGGACGTCAAATGGGTTAATCCCGACAACATCCATCTCACCTTAAAATTCCTGGGAGAAGTGGATGATAAAAAAATTATTGAGATTGAAAATATTTTAGGGGAAGTTGCGAAAAGTTCTAAAAGCTTTTACATAAATCCTTGCTCAATCGGCGTTTTCCCGAAAATAGAATTCCCTAAGGTGATCTGGATAGGCATAGACAAAGGAGACAGCGAGACTAAGGTTATCGCCGGAAAGCTTGAGCAAAGTTTAGCCCAAATAGGCATACCTAAAGAAGACCGCCCCTTTTCTTCCCATATTACCATAGGCAGGACGAAGTCTTTTTTAAAACGCGATAAGCTGATTCAGGAATTAAAAAACCTGGAAGGAAAGATCGCGGGAAAATTCCGGGAATTTCCGGTCACCAAACTCACCCTGTTTAAAAGCACGCTTACCCCTAAAGGCCCGATCTACGAGATCCTGTCCCACACCGAACTAAAACAAATTTAGTGGGATCCCGCTAAAGCGGGAAGAGAGGCAAACCTGAACACAACCTGAAGAATAATATTCGCGTAAAGACCTGCCACGATATCATCCGCCATTATACCCGCACCGCCATGCAAATCCTGAATCCGTCCTGCCGGAAAAGGCTTCAGGGTATCCAGGATGCGAAAAAGTAAAAAACCCACGACCACGAGCATCACCGACGAAGGAAGAAAAGCAAGGCTGATAAGCATGCCCGCTACTTCGTCAATGACTACCTGCGGAGGATCCTTACGCCTAAATATATTTTCCGCTTCTTTGCCTAACAACAATCCCAAGATCAAAAGTATTAAAACAACAACCAGATAGGCATACAGATTACTTTTAAGGAGATAGTATAAGATTATCCCGGTGGCGCTGCCGAATGTCCCGGGCATAAAGGGAAGATACCCTACGCCGAAGAAAGTTGTGACGGCCTTAACAAGAAAGTTACGCATTCAAACAATATCCTCTCTGGAGTCATTGCGAATCCCCGAAGGGGATGAAGCAATCCCAAATGTGATTGCTTCGCTTCGCTCGCAATGACAAAAAGTTGAAAACTCTTATTTTAAATCTTGGCGATGATCTTGCGGTTCTCCCAAAGGTAGGATAATCCGGAATATAACGTAAATCCGACGGTAACCAGCATGAGGATATATATGCCCTTACGGAAGAAACCCTCCCAGGCAGGATCCCAGGTAAAAAACGCCAGCCTTGTTTCTTTTAAAACGATAAAACCCAGGATAAGGAATATGACGGACATCTGAGATACGGTCTTATGTTTACCTGCCTTAGTGGCAGACAATACCCTGCCTTTATTAAGCGCGAAAAGCCTTAAGGAGGTAATGATTATCTCCCGCGAGATAATGATCACGAACATCCAGGCCTCGATCAACTGCATCTGCACGAAAGCGCTAAATGCGGCGATCACCAGGATCTTATCCGCGATAGGATCCATGAGCCTGCCGAAATCCGTAACCATGTTCTTCTTGTGGGCAATACGGCCGTCAAAAAAGTCGGATAAGGCGGCGAAAATAAAGATCACCAGGCTTAATACCTTCGCCCACCAGCTGTGGCAGAATAAAAAGAACATGAAAACAAAGGTAAGAATAATCCGCGACACGGTAAGCTTATTGGCTAAATTCACCCCGCACCTTCTCTCTTATTCACTAATTTACTCATCCCCCGAACCTTCCGATGAATATCTAGAAGGTGCGGGGTTCATTCAACCGTCTCCCCTACCAAATCATACTCCATAGTATCGATAATCCGCGCCTCGACAAAATCACCCGGTTTAAGCAACCGTTTTGAACGCACGTACACCTGGCCATCCACCTCCGGCGCGTCATACTCGCTCCTTGCAATATAAGAATCCCCTTCCTTTTCATCGATAAGGACCTTGATAACTTTACCCAATAACTTCTCGTTATTGAGCCGCGAGACTTCCTGCTGCGTTCGCATAAGCTGGTCAAAGCGCGCGGCTTTGACAGCCCGGGGGATCTGCCCCTTCAAACGATAAGCCGCGGTCCCTTCTTCTCTCGAATAAATAAAAACACCCAGACGCTCAAATCGCGCCTCTTTAACAAAATCCAATAATTCCTTGAATTCTGCCTCTGTCTCAGAGGGAAATCCCGTGATGAAAGCAGTGCGAATAGCTACAGCAGGCGCTTTTTCCCTTATTTTTTCGATAAGCCGCAGCAATTCGCTTTTATTGGTGCCGCGACGCATCAATTTTAAGATGCGGTCGTTGATATGCTGTAAAGGTAGATCCACGTATTTACAGACGCGCGGCTCTTCTATGATTATCTCAAGGAGCTCATTAATGATATCGCCCGGGAAAAGATAGAGTAACCTGAGCCAGCCGATATTCTTCGCTACCTTAAGGAGACGCTTAATCAACTCGGGCAGCTTCCTCTTACCGTACAGGTCCAATCCATAACCTGTAATATCCTGCCCGATGATATTAAGTTCTTTTACCCCGGCAATGTCAAATATACCGGCCTTCTTTACCAGAGAGTCGATATCGAGGCTGACGAATCTCCCCTTTATTTTGGGGATCACACAATAACTGCAGGAGTTGACGCACCCCTCGCAGATCTTCATATACGCGTAATGCCCGGGTGTCAAGAGAACCTGTTCCTGACCGGGGTCCAAACAAACCTTACCTACAAAGGCATCCACCTCGGGCAGCTCTTTCACAAGCGCATTTTTGTAACGCTGGGTCAGGCAGCCATAGACAATGATCTTCTTAAGCGTCCCTTGTTTTTTAAGCCGTGCCACATCCAGGATCGCTTCGATGGATTCTTTCTTTGCCTCATCTATAAAAGAACAGGTATTGATTATGGCGACTTGCGCCTTATCGATATCAACGATATCGTATCCTTTGATCTTAAGGCGGCTGAGGATCCCTTCGGAATCAACCAGGTTACGCGGACACCCCAGGCTCAGGATACCGATCTTACTCCTTGCGCCGCTCATGCCTAGAGGATATTGATATGTCCATCCCTGGTAACCTGGACATTCTTCAATATGCGCTTCTTTTTGGCAAGCAAGGGCACAGGCTCGCCGTTAAGCTCAAGGCTGACGGCGCTGGCGTTACTCAAGGAAAATTCTATTTTCTCTTTGGCAGTCCAGGTTTCCGACTTCCCCTTTTTCAAGGTTCCGTGGAACGCTGTGTGCCCGTCGGTTTTAAGCTGGATATAACAATCCTGCCTCGCGCGCATAACCAACCGCACCCCCGGTGACATGGCCGCCTCAGATTTAGGCTCTTTCGTGATCTTGGCCTGCCCGGAGGCACCCGCAGAAAACGCATAATTGGCCCTGGGCTTGATTGGTTCGAAGCCCACCGGCCTCTTCTGGCTTACCCCGGCATATCTTGCCTGCGGTATAATGTTCCTGGATCTCCTTGAGGCGATGAATTTACCCAGGACAAATAACATAAGGATAAAGACTGCCGCAGATAGGGCCCAAACAAGAATTCTCTTATTAAGGTACGGTTTTAGAAAATCCGCCTTAAGCAACCTGGCCGGGGATTTAATTTTTATCGAGATATTTTCCGTCTGCGCGTGATGGGTGCGCATAGATCTAACCGGCTCTTTATAATCCGGAAAGACAGCGGGATCTACTCCTAAGAATTTACAGTAGATCTTCAGGAATCCCCTGACATAAACCGGGTTTACATTGACAAGGTTATCCTCTTCCAGCGCCTTTAAGACCCTCATGTGCATCTTTGTCTTTTTATGCGCCTCTTCCAGGCTCAGGCCTTTTTCCAGGCGTATTTTTTTTAATCGCGCTCCGGTTGATTCCGTCATCATTTATTCTCTTTCTGCATCACGGTTTCTCTTAACCAGGCATCCCGGTCAATGAGTATCCTGCGCGGCTTGCTGCCTTCAAAAGGACCCACCAGGCCCTCCTGCTCCATCGAATCGATGAGCCGGGCAGCGCGGGTATAACCCAGGCGCATCCTCCTCTGCAGTATCGACACCGAGGCCTGGTTGCTCTCCATGACCACCTTAACCGCCTCATCATACAGATCGTCTTTCTCATTATTCGCCAGGCTGCTGCGAGACTGTTCCTTTAATATCTCTTCGTCATACACCGGCTCTGCCTGGGACTTAATGAATTCTACGATACGCTCGATCTCCTTATCGCTCACCAGGGCCCCCTGTGCCCGGGTGATCTTTTCTTCGCCCGGTTTTAAAAAAAGCATATCGCCCTTTCCTAAAAGCTTGTCTGCCCCGTTCATATCCAGGACCGTGCGTGAATCAACCTTAGACGCCACCTTAAAGGATATGCGCGCCGGGAAGTTGGCCTTGATCACCCCGGTGACCACGTCCACCGAAGGACGTTGCGTGGCCATGATCAAATGGATCCCCACTGCGCGGGAGAGCTGCGCCAGGCGGGTGATCGCGCTTTCGATCTGGTCGCGGGAGACCATCATGAGATCCGCCAGCTCGTCTATGATCACGATGATATACGGTATATGTTCCTGTTTTTCGTTATAGGACTGGATATTCCTTGCGCCTGCCTTGGCCAGAAGCTGATAACGCTCCTCCATCTCATTCACTACCCAGCCCAGGGCCACGGCTGCTTTCTTCGCATCGGTAACTACAGGACAGATCAAATGCGGCAAGCCGTTAAAAGGCGCCAACTCCACCATTTTAGGGTCAACCATCAAAAGCTTAAGCTCATTGGGCGTAGCCCGCAGCAATAAAGAGACGATCATGGAATTAACGCATACGGTCTTGCCGGAACCGGTGGTCCCCGCAATTAAAAGATGCGGCATCTGGTCTAAATCCGCAACCACGGGGTGGCCGGCAATGTCTTTGCCCAGGGCCAAGGTCAATTTGGATTCCGCCTCCTGGAATTCTTTTGAGGCAAGGATCTCCTTCAGGTAGACCAGGCTGCTCTGAATATTGGGGACCTCAACGCCAACCCTGGCCTTGCCGGGTATGGGAGCGACAATGCGCACAGACGGCGCCTTCATCGCCAGAGAAATATCATCGTTTAAGGCGACGATACGGTTTAACTTAACTCCCGGTGCAGGCTCAAGCTCATAACGGGTGATCACCGGGCCGCGCTCGATATCGGTCACCTTGACTGAAATACCGAAATCTTCCAGCGTCTCTTCAAGAATGCGCGCGTTACTAGCCAGGTCTTCCTTGATCTGACGGGCCTCAAAAGGCGGAGGAGAATCCAAAAGATCCAGGGTCGGCAGATGATAATCGCCAATCCTTAACTCACGAGGCCTGGCCTTAACTCCTTTATCTTCAGCAAGCTCATCTTTTTGCATGATCTGGATCTTGGGCTTTGCCGGCGGAAGGGGCTTAGGTACGGCTACGGAAATTTTAGGTTTTATTTCCGGCGAGAGAGAATCCTTTATCTTAACAACTTCTTTCCTATTCCCTAACCCGTTTTTCGCCGGGAGCGCAAGAGAAGACTTCTTGAAATTCAGTATCGATCCTGCGAATGCCTTGCCCCTGTCAACAATATTCAGCAGAAATGTCGAAATCAAGACTTCCAGGCCTAAGGCCAGGGAGAGAAGTACCAGGGTAAGCAAGATTATGAAGGCGCCCAATCTACCCAGGTAAGAAGAGATGAAATTGGAGATAAGAAAACCCAGGAACCCGCCGTAGGAAAACGACATTCCGCCGTTGACAGAATAGAATAACCCCACCAGTGAACTCAGCGATAATAAAAGTACCCCCAGCCCCAGGGTCCGGGGAAGACGCATGGCAGGGATATCCTGGCGGAAAAACTTTATACCGAGGGAAAAAACGGATATGGGGATAACGTAGCTTGCCCAGCCAAATAAAAAAAGCAAGGCGCCGGCCAGGTATGCGCCGAATCCGCGGATCCAGTTCCTTGCGGGAAAATTTGGGTGAGAGGTGTAAAAACTTAGATCAAAAGGCGTAAAAGAGACCAGGCTGGCTAAAACAATGAGCCCTATCGCAACCAGAACAACGCCTTTTATTTCATTCAGTCTTCTTTCTTTCACTTCGCGTTTTCTTCTGCCTGCTTCTTGCTCAAGTTTATCCTGCCCAGTTCGTCAATACCGATAACCTTTACCTTTATCTCATCGCCGAGCTTGACCACGCTCTCTACGTCTTTAACAAAGGTATTGGATAATTCCGATACGTGCACCAGGCCTTCCTTCCCGGGGGCGATCTCGCAGAAGGCGCCGAAGGGCATGATCCGTTTTACTTTGGCGATATAGATGCGGTTGACCTCGACATCATCGGTAATCGCCCTGATCATCCTGATAGCATCCTGGGATTTAGCCGGATCGGTAGAAGAAACAAAAACACTTCCGTCATCCTGTATATCTATACTGGCGCCGGTTGCGGCGATGATCTTCTTGATAGTCTTGCCGCCCGGCCCGATCAGGCCGCCTATCTTTTCGGGATTAACCTTGATTATCTCGATGCGCGGGGCATAATGGGATAACTCCTGCCGCGGCTTATCCAGGGACTTATGCATCTTATCCAATACAAAGGATCTCCCGTCTTTCGCCTGGAGAAGACAATCCTTCAATAAACCAAGTTCGATGTGATCAATCTTTAAATCCATCTGCACCGCAGTAATACCGCTGGTTGTTCCGGCGACCTTGAAATCCATATCCCCGAAATGGTCTTCCACTCCGGCAATATCAGTAAGGATGATCGACTTCGCCCCTTCTTTGACTAAACCTAAGGCCACGCCACCCACTGCATCTTTGATGGGTACGCCGGCATCCATCAACGACAGTGTTGCGGCGCAGACAGTAGCCATACTGGAAGAACCGTTTGATTCCAGGATCTCCGAAACCACCCTGATAGTATAGGGGAATTTTTCCTTGGTGGGCATAACCGCCAGGAGCGCCCTCTCGGCAAGCGCGCCGTGGCCGATCTCCCTGCGCCCGGGGCCGCGCACAGGCCCGGTCTCGCCCACGCTAAAAGGCGGAAAGCTGTAATGCAGCATAAAAGTCTTGTATTTCTCCCCTTCCAGCGCCTCAACCAACTGCTCGTCCTGCCCTGTACCTAAAGTGGTGACTGCCAGGCTCTGGGTCTGGCCGCGGGTAAAAAGGCTCGAACCGTGGGTGCGGGGCAGTACGGAGACCTCGCAGGTGATCGGCCGTATATCCTTAAAACCCCGGCCATCCACACGCTGGCTGCGTTCAGCGATCATTTTACGCACCTGCTTTTTCTCCGCTTCTACCAACGCAACTTTTATATCCTCAGATACATACCCTTCCGCAATAAGCTTCTCTTCCAATTCCTTGAACAACGCGGCTACCGCTTCTTCGCGCTTCTCCTTGCTGCTTAATTTATACACATCGTTAAGTTTAGCCAAAGACAATTCTTCGACTTTCTTCTCAAGTTCCGGATCTATCTTCTTGATCTCTATGTCGGTGGCCTTGGGGATGCCGTACTGCGCCTTAAACTCTTCCTGGGCCTGCAAAAGGCTCTGTAAATTATCATAACCGAATTTCACGGCCTGCAGGAATAACTCCTCGGAGACTTCTTTGGCCTTGGCCTCAAGCATAACCACGCCGTCTTTTCCGGCAGCGACCACCAGGTCCAAAGACGATTTCTCTAATTCCTGGTATGTCGGGTTAAGCACAAACTGTTCATCCACGTATCCTACGCGGCAGGCGGATATCAGGCCGTTAAAGGGAATATCAGAAATGGATAAGGCAAAAGAGGCCCCTGTAACCGCCAGGATGTCCGGGTCATTCTCCCCGTCGCTGGATAAAACAATAGCCATCACCTGGACTTCATTCAAGAATCCTTGCGGGAATAACGGACGGATCGGCCGGTCGATGAGGCGCGCGGTCAAGATCTCACTCTCCGATGGACGGCCTTCGCGCTTAAAGAAACCTCCCGGGATCCGGCCTGCGGCATAGGTCTTCTCCTGGTACTCCACGGTAAGAGGGAAAAAATCCCTGCCTTCCTTTATGTTTTTAGACATACAGGCAGTGACCAGAACAACAGTCCCGCCGTATGAAATAGTGACCGCCCCATTCGCTTGTTTGGCGATCTTGCCGGTTTCAATAACTAAATCAGTTCTCCCAAACTTAGTATTCATTAGTCAGCCTTTCTTATGCTTATCTATAAATGAAGTCAAGACAAAAAAAGGGCCTACTTCCTCAAGTGCAGCTTTTCGAGGATGGCCTCATACATTTTTATGTCTTTCTTCTTGAGATAATTCAAGAGTCTGCGGCGTTTTCCTACTAGGCATAAAAGCCCGCGGCGGGAATTGAAGTCTTTCTTGTGGTTTTTAAAGTGGCTGCCCAGGACGTTAAGCCGCTCGGTCAAAAGCGCTATCTGCACCTCGGCTGAGCCGGTATCCCGGGTATGCACCTTAAAATCATCGATTATTTCTTTCTTTTTATCCTTTACTAGTACCAACTTAGTCACCTCCTTTGCAATGAACATCTATTATATGTTACTTTCAACCATTAGTCAAATATATTCGTGGATTTATTTACAAATCGGGGATCGCACAAAAATAAATGCAGCCTAGCAAATATCAAGCTAAGCTGCATTGCTGAAATTTTCCTAAAAACCGAGGTTATCTTATTTTACAAGGATCCCGTCTGAATACCCGGTTTTACTCCATAATCCCGCCCCGTTCTGGGACTCTACAAGGCAGTAATACTTTTTGCCGGCGTTTAGCTTCAGGCTATTAATGATTATAGTCAGTGAACCACTGGTAGAGTAGAACGATAACCAAGGCTGTGGAAAGACAGGCTTTCCTTGAATACCGCCTTCAAGAATCGTATAACGGTATGCTGCAATACCTGATTCTTTATCTTGGGATGAGGCGTAAATTATCAGGCGGTCTTTTCTAGCCGTGATCGCCCCTTCATCTAGAACCCTGGGTGTGCTGGGAGGAGTAGTATCAACCACTGCAAAGGTCTTGGCCTGCGCGATATTCGTAAACGTGGAATTCCCCTTGGTATTATAGGAACGGATACGATAATAATAAGTGGTCCCGGCCTTAAGATTCGTATCGGCATACCCGTTCGCGTTTTCTCCCATAACGGCAATTTGTTGAAAAGAACACTTATTAGTGCTGCGCTCTATCTTAAACCCGTCTTCATTATCCGATTGGTCCACCCAAAAAAGCCAAATCACATTTTGCGATCTGGCAAGGGCATCCAAGGCCAGGGCAGGCTTGGGAATGGTTTGGGATTTTATCCTGACAGTTCCCCCTTTAGCCGTTCCTCCGGGAGTAATTATTTGCAGCTCTCCGGAAACAGCCCCTTGCGGTATTTTGCAAATGATGGATACATCCGACCAGGCAACTATGGGCAATATACTATTCCCTATCTTAACCACGGATTCACCTTGGAGAGTGCCAAAATCTTCACCAGTAATGGTGATATTGGAATTAACTACAGGGGGAACCGGGGTAACGCCTTTTATTACGGGCGGATAAAATACCTGGGCACAATAAACATCGGAAGTGCCCGCATTCGTCGCCCCCCACGCCACAATATTACCATAAAGAGCCGGCATCGGCGCGCTATCAAAAGACATAACCCTGGGAATACGATCCGAGACATGAAGGATCTCAAGCCGCACCTTTTTGGAGAGATCATACAAAAATATACTGTTGCTGTCCCCGTCAAACCAGGCTATCTTATCTTCAAAAATATAATTGTTGATTTGTTGATGCGGGCCCGTAGCAATAGGAATTTCTTTCTTCAAGGTTAGGTCATACATATAGATATCGCTATTCCATATATCCACATTATCATAGACCTCATATACAATCTTATTCCGGCTGATCATAGGCCTAGTTACGGAAGAACGATCGCCAACAGGGACCTCTGTTTTCTTGGTAAGATCATACACGTACATATTGCTTATATACCGATGATTTTGCCATCCCGGAGATCTAGTATATACGATCTTATCTCCGGATATACTTGTTCTTTCTTGGTCAAGCCCTGTGGTAATCAGGATGTTTTCTCCTGTTCTCCAAAGATAGAGATAGAGATTCCCTCCATTGCCCCAAAGCACACTGTTTACGCCTATAGCGCAAGCTATAGGTATCATGCCCCCAGCAGAACCAATACTGGTCTTCTGATGCGTACCCAGGTTATACATAAAGAAATCTTCGCCATAATCCGTGGCAAAAATCTTATCTTCAAAAATAGCCGGGAAGTTAGGGGCCCCGGCCCCGGTATTGACTGAAGTTTTCTCATGTGTGCTCAGATTGTAAAGATATATCTGTCTTCCGCTTTCATGATCTGACCAGACGACCTTGTCTTGATAGACATATGGATTTTCGCCTCCAAGGGTAAAATAGCCTGGGGCATGATTAGAGATATTTGATTGTCGGATCAGCGCAGTATATAAGGTGATCACAGAACTAACGGTATGCTCATTATCCCGCACCGTAAACTTGACCGGATAAATCCCCTTCTCCTCTTCTTTAGGCTGCCAGGAGATAATCCTGCTGTCATGATCAAACTGGGCCGTAGGAGGCAAATTCTCAACGCTATAATCCAGCTTACCCCAGATGGTATCAGGATCATCCTGATCTTCCACATCTAATCTTCCCTGGAAAACCCTTCCTATCACCGCGACATTATTAGAAATACCTTTAATTACCGGGGGCTCACTGACATTATCCACGGTAGCCGGAACAGACGAGATAATAACCTTACCTGACTTATCAAAGACCTTAAGGATAAGGCTATATTTTCCCTCGGCTTTATCTTGGGTATGCCAAGTGCCGAGCAGCCCATCGTCAATGACCTCCTTTCCTGAAGAAGTTATGAATACTTCGTGAGCAGGGGCGCTCTCTGAAGAATACCACAACTCATAACTTTTAAATCCGCCATAAAGAGAGGCCTTGCCTGTGATCCGCACATCCCCTTTAACAAAGCCGTTAATTTTGGGGTAAGAAAAAGATGCGTTAATTTTTCCGCCGGCTAACAACACTGCCCAATAAGCGTTAACCCTGCCAAAACCGAATATACTATCTTTGCCCGCTGTGCCCAGATCATCTGCCGCAGCCCGGATCATTGTCTTTACCTGATCATTCGTAAGATCTGTACCGGCTGCCAATACCAAGGCCGCAACACCTGCAACATGAGGACAGGCCATTGAGGTTCCGCGCGCGCGATAGTAATTATTCGCCAGCACCATCTCTCCTCGTGTATAACCTGTTGGCGAGCCCGACGCGTACATATCGGTATTATGAGCCCTTAAAGAAAGAATATTAATAAAATACCGCTGACCGGTAGAAGGTACTAAAGAATCACCGGAATCCCCTCCTGGAGCCATCACGTCAATCTTGTTCCCATAATTGGAAAAATCGCATTTTTCGTCTCTTTGGTTGGAAGCGCCTACAGTAATCACGGTGTCAATATTAGCGGGGGTATAGTTTTGGGCATCGTCGTTTGAATTGCCGGCAGCTGCCACACACACGCATCCTTTACTGTGGGCATAGTGAAAGGCATCTTCAGAGAGAAGTGAATACCCCTGCCCTCCCCAGGAATTACTGATCACATCTGCGCCTTTATCAGCGGCATAGCGGACCGCTTCAACAAGTTGAGTCTCATAGCCCGATCCCTCGTCGCTCAGCCCTTTTAGCGCCATAATCTTTGCCCTGGGGGCGATCCCGATAATTCCCTTGCCATTATTTCCCACTGCCGCGATAGTCCCTGCGCAATGTGTCCCATGCCCAAGTCCATCCAAGGGGTTGGAATTATTACCGTCAAAATTAAATCCAAGCAGATCGTCCGTATATCCATTGCCGTCGTTATCAATTTTATCCTGGAACTTCGAACCCCACAGGTCCTGTAAATCTATTCTCCCATCTGCATTCGTATCAGTTAAACCATGGGCCTTGAGCTCATCTAAAGTAATAATCCCGTCATTGTTATCATCAACACCGGGGAACTCGCCCGGATTGAGCCAGATATTCTCGGCTAAATCCTCATGTGTATAGTCAACCCCGGAATCAACTACTGCTACAATCACCGGCTTGCCGGTATCAAGGCCGCTTGCATATATTCCGGCGTATTCGTATCCGGGCCTGCCTGCCTTGGCAAATAGGTCCCAGGCCTTCTCGGCCTCAATCTTTTTTAAACCCCATAAATCATCATACGGCGCTCCCTGGTTATCGGTCTGGCCCCAGCTTCCTTTGGAAGAATAAAAAGGATCGTTTGGGGCTATCAGGGCGTGCATGATATAATTCGGCTCGGCATACGCAACAGCGCTATGCTCCTGGAATTCCGAGACTACAGCGGGAATTCCCACGGAAGAAGGTACCTGTAATACATAGATGTTATCGAGATTGGGCGGAGTAATTCCTTGGGGAGCCCTGTTTTGGCGTTCGGCAAGGTGCGCTATAAGCTGCTCCTGGGTTTGTATCCGGCCCTTTAGCTGCGCTTTTTCTTTCTCCAGCTTAGCGCTATAAGCTTTGTATTCAGAAGAGTTTTTGTCCATCTGCCAATACCATTTATCATGCGCGCTGCTGAGCGCAGCTAATCTTTCTTTGAGTTGACCCAGAATTTGGTCAGGAGGAACCGTGTTTGAAAAGACCTTTTTGGCTGCCGTAATGCCATATTTAACGGTTAACTCCTGGATATCATTTAATGTTTTATCATCTTTGAGTTTTACGATGAACTCTCCGGGGGCATACTCGGCAGCCTTGGGCGCAGTACGCTGCTGGGGCGTAAGCGCAAAACTTTCTTTGGGAGAATAGAAGCTATGAAAAAGAATTAAGCAAAATACCCCGGCTATACTTAAAACCCCGGAGACTTTAATCCGTGGTCTCCTGCAAAGGCGGATCGAGCATGGCATATAGAACCTCCATTTTAAAATAAAACAAACATCCTGTTTTTCTGTGGGATTTTTTTATTCATTGGTTTTAGGTTTGCAGCCTTACCGTGTTTAAAGTATATAGTATAAGTAAGCGGGTTCAAGGCTATTTCAGGGGTTTTCAGGAAGCGTTTTCTTTTCTCCTCTCCCTCACAACCGCCTTTTTTATTTTGTGCGCGGGGAGGGGGCGAATAAAAAATGCCCCGCAAAAGACTTGCGGGGCATATAACATTTCACGCCACTTCCCAGATTCACGTCATTGCGAGCGAACGAAGAGAGCGAAGCAATCCCGTTATCCTATCATTACACTTTTTAACTTACTCACAGACTGCGCTGATTCAACGGTAATAAGTATATCCCTTAAAATGGGGTCCGAGGCGCGGCTGCATTCCTCGTCGTATTTATAGACATTGGAAATACAGCGCACTACTTTCTGGAGATCCGCGTCTGCGCAATTCTGCGCGCACATCGCCTGCACGTACTCCTTGATGCGCTCGCCGGATGGAGTTATCTCCGCCCGTAACTCATTCTCAATTGACTGCCATTCTTTTGAAAGATCAACCGTCTTTAAACGCGACACTGCTCCGGGATTTAACCCGGCTTTCAAATTTGTCATGGCCTGAATAACTATAGGCAGGTTGCCGAAATAGATACCGCCTACGCCATTGCCTGGCGCTGCTGTTGCGCCGCCGGCAGCAGAGAAACGGCCACCTCCGCCCTGCCCTGGCTGCACTGCCAAAACAAAAGCTACCTGTTCTGCATTATTAAGAGTATGATTCTGTATTATATTCTTAATATCTGCATCTTGGGGTTGGCCTTGGATTTGTTTTAAGTCGTTTAAGGCGCCCCTTAAGAAAACAGCATTTTGAGGCAAAGAATTGATTAAATTATCTAAAAGTATTGGTTCGCTAGCTACTGTTGCGTCGCGGATTGCCTTTCTGAATGCGTCAAGGGCGTCTTCAGTTAAATGGATAGCATTCACTCCTCCCTCTTGACCTGCGCTGGCAGATCCAGGGCCTTCGCCCGCACCAGAGCCGCCTGTAACCGTGCCACCTCCAGTGCCTGCGCCAGTACCAGTGCCTGCGCCCGTACCAGGGCCGCCTGTAACCGTACCAGTGCCAGTGCCTGCTCCCCGTGCCTGAGCCTCACGTTTTAGATTTTCCGAGACTGCCGGGGCCAGTTTGTCGAGTAATTGTATCGGCACTGCTTTATAAACATCACCATCAGTCATCGCATCAACAATTATAACAATAGTCCCCCCAATAATACCTTCCAGGATTTTTTCGCTCGTTCTTGTATCAAGGGTAGCCACAAGCACCATTCCAGGGCCTGAAGATTGTGTATAGAGACCTTCGTTCCAATTCCCTTTTTCTGCAATCTCTCGCCTCTTCCAATCGATAGCTTCTTCTCTTGACATCAAGCTAAGGTTTCCCGAAAGTTTAGTCCTGCCGGCTGGTGGCGTAGGAGGGTTATCCGACCCAGGCGGATTATTTGGCGGAGGTTTCTTCGCGTCGTCTGCAGGTTTACCAGAGACAGCCGCCTGCACATCCGCTTGCACATCAGCAGGAAGGCCACTCAATAAATTATGATCGAGTTTGACGGCTTCTGCATAAGCCAGCACTGCCTCTGCACGCCTATTTAGCTTATAGTAGACATTTCCGAGGTTTTGCGGGTGGTCAGCATTATCAGGCCGCAGTCTTACGACTCTCTGAAAATGCTCTACTGCCTCTGCAAACCTACCTAGTCTATAGTAGGCATTTCCGAGGTCGTTCTGGTAAAAAGAATTATCGGGCTGCAGGCTTACGGCTCTCTCAAAAGGCTGTACTGCATCTGTAAACATGTGTAGGCGAAAGTATACACTTCCGAGGCTGTTGTGTAATACGTCATCATTGGGAGTCCTGAGTATAGCTTCCAGGAGAGTTCTAAGTTGCTCTCGATCTCTTTGAGACGGGGTTCGAGGAGCAGTCATAATCTCTTCAGACTTTCTCTGCGCAGAAACTGCATTGTCAAAAAGCAGGTCAGTCGCAGGAAAATATACAATGTCACTTACGCTCAGGAATGTTCCTGCGGAAGTGATCTCTTTAACAGTTATAGGACCATGTACATCACCTGTATCTCTATCTACCCAATAAAACTCATGGCCTACCTCAAAAGTAACATCTTCGTTATTACCGTCTTTTGCCTTCAATGTAGTATTATTGCCTGCTGGAGACGTAGGTGGTGGCGGAGGGTTATTCGCGCCGCCTGCAGGTTTACTAGAAACAGCCGCCTGCACATCATCTTTCACATCAGCAGGAAGGCCGCTCAATAAACTAGGATCGAGTTTTACGGCTGCCGCATAAGCCAGCACTGCCTCTGCACGTCTACCTAGCCTATAGTAGGCACCTCCGAGGTTCGCGCGTAATATGGCATTATTAGGCTCCAGGCGTACGGCTGCTTCATAAGGCGGAACTGCGTCTGCATA
>JAPLLV010000023.1 GCA_026387405.1 Candidatus Omnitrophota bacterium | reverse complement strand
AGTTAAACCATAATTTTTGCAGGTAGTGGCATTAGCGTCCATGGTAGCTATCTGGGTAAAAGGACCGGATTCAGATGAGCTGCGCTCGATCTTAAAACCGGTTTCATTATCAGAGTTATCCTGCCAGTAGAGGCGTATCTCGGTGGTAGAAAGCGTATCGGCAGTAAGATTACCTGGAGCGGCCGGGGGATTAAGACTGGCGGTCTCTGCGCTTACTATATTGGTATAGTCAGAGTTTCCATCGGCATTGTAGGCCCTTAGGCGGTAATAGTAGGTGGTGCCGGGAGTAAGGCCGTAGTTCCTGCAGGTAGTGGAATTGGCATCTATAGTACCTATCTGGCTAAAAGGTCCGAATTCAGATGAGCTACGCTCGATCTTAAAACCGGTTTCATTATCAGAGTTATCCTGCCAATAGAGGCGTATCTCGGTGGTAGAAAGCGTGGCGGCGGTGAGATTATCCGGAGCAGCCGGAGCGGCCAAAGCCAAACCGCTGCACGAAAGAAGTAAAACCAACGAAATTATAGAGGGAATTAAAACTTTTTTCTTTTGCATAAAATTAATGTTTTTTAAAGTCTTCACTAAGCACAAACAAAAAAACCGCATAGACATAGTTATGCGGCTATAACTATACTACCTCCAAAAATTTTTAGATAAGCGCTTCTCCATTATCCTCCCTTGACCCTAAGGGCCTTACACTCATAGTATAATTAATATATTAGTGTTTTCAAGGCCAAAAACTGGTCATTTTGAAAGCGCTTTCTTAACAATTTACCCAGCTTATTACGGCTGGGTAAGTTTTTATGCCGAGAGAGGAAGACGATTGAGCATGTTTGCGTAACCGGCGGTAAAACAATGCATTATGATATAACTCTTTTATTGTTAAGAAATTAAACAGTACGGATGTTTAGTTTACTTTTGTTTAGGTTTGTTTTGTTTAGGTTTGTTACGGGATGTTTCTGTGTTGAATGGGCGCGTTTTGGGCACATACAACTCTTCTTTGTGTCTACTTTTTCAGGGGAAAATCAATGAGTGAAAAGCTAAGGTCATTTAGGGGCAGTTTGAGCCTTATACATTGATTGATATTGCTTTTTCCACGCTTTCGGAATAGGAGCCCATTTTCCATTACCCATTATATAATCAACCTTTCCTGTTATACGGTTTACTAACGCGCACCTATGAATGTGAACCAAAACAACTTTTTTATACAGCGCTCTATCAAAAATATTCACTGCATAAGCGGATGTGGTGATTATCGAAATTAACAGTAAAGCGATGATAATCTTTCTCATCTTAACCTTCCTGACCTTCCCCTGTTTTGTGGACAGGTTGTTAAGATAGTACCGCCAGTTTTACGTGCATTTGGGACATTACGTTTTTTCTTTCAGAGAATTTATTTCTGCAAAGATTCCCGAGAGCATCAAACCAAATCCAATACCAAGAAGAATAGTTTTAGTCAGAATACCTTTAGTCATCCCCAAAGCACTAACAATAGCCCCAACCGTACATCCCATTCCAAATATTGCCACCATTAAATTTTTGCTTAACATTTTCATTTACGTCCCTCCTTTTCTTTGGCCCTCTTCTCCTAAGCTTTTAAATAAATGATACTCCTTATACTGCTTGGTTGTCAAACATTAGTTACAATATATTGTAACTATTTTTCTGTGACGTTAGCGTGACGATAAGGATAAAAAGATATGCAACTCCTTACAAACGGATACAAAAGAAAACAAAGGAATAAAAAAGCGTAACTACCTTGATTTTCAGGCAATTACGCTATAACATAAACAAAAACGAGGGGTTATGAAAACCCCCCGTTTCTATATGGTGCCGAGAGAGGGAGACGATTGAGCATAAATCTCTAACTCTTGGTATTTCAAGGTATTATAAATATATATCTCTTAGTATCAACCAGATAGGTTGTCTGGATGTTTCCCGATGTTACCCTTTGTTACCCGATGTTTTTCACTTGGATGGGCACGTTTTGGGCACTTCTCTCTTATGAACCTATATTCCTAATAAGAAGTTTTAGTATAACAAAACCCGCAACTATAAGGAGAATGAAAATTATTATTTTTACTTCAACGCGAGAAAATAACTTTATCAACTTATCTCTAGTACCTGGTAATAATTTATTGGCGTTGGTAATTTCTCGTGTTTTTTCTATGTTTCCTTCGCTTGATTTGGTAAGCTGTTTTGGTTCATTTATTACTAAAGAAACCTTACCTTCTGAAAAATATACACTGTTAGAATACCCTGATTTATCCGATTGATAAAACCAAACTTCTCTGCCTAAAGAATCCCTACCCTTTTCTATAGGAGGACCGAACAACTGCTCAACTCCATTAAAATTCATACCTTTATTAACCAAACTATTTATCGTACTATAAGGAATCCCAGTGCTTTCTTCTGTTTTAGTGAGTTTTGAAATATCCCCTCCTGATTTATTAAATTGTGAAGTTAGCTCATTTGAATTTTTCGAGATCTGGTAGTCTAATATTCGCTTAAATATAATATTATCTTTACCTTTTTGAATATCCACATCAAAATCATAATTCGATTGAGTATCTGTAGATGAATAGCGTCCCTCGTTAAACTCAACATTAATTTTATGCTTTCCCGGTGGAATAAATAGCGGGAATATAATAATATGCTCCGGTAACAAGCTCCAAACTCTTATATCCGCTTTCGGATTTGTTATCCCACTCATAATAGCTGCCCCACCTGAGAACAAAGCAGAAATTCCTGCTGCAGCAGCCAAGGCAGCCTTTGAATATTGATCAGACGTCTGATTAGATTGATTTAAAAGTTGCTGAGAAACACCGATCGCTGCTACAGAAGTATTTGCTGCATTAGTTTTAAATTGAGCTTTCCCTTTTAGTATCGCATCCATCTTCCTTCCGCCTCTTGTGCTTGCCTGAAAATATACATCTGTATTTGAATATACTTGATTCCCTGCATTCACTTTTCCATCAATCTTTATGTTCCAACCACTAATATCGTACCGATCTCCATTTATTACTGCCAATTCACCGTACTTGCCACTTCTTAACTTAGATGGTCCTTCACCGAATTCAACAACTAATATAATATTATTTTTTAAATCAAGTATTTTATGTATAAGTTCATCATTGAAACCAAGACTAGAATAATTAGGATTATTCTCTAGCTCCTTAGCTGCATTATAATAATCATTATTTAATGATTCATCTCCTAATTTTTTAGCAATGCGCGAAGTAAGCAAATAAAGTATCGCAATATCGCTCTTATATGATTCTTCCTTTGAATCAGAATCTGCTAATATTCCATTTTTGAAAGCGGCTTTAGCATTTTCTAAATCTCCTTGATTATAAAGCAACAACCCCACATATAACGAATTCATTGCCTTTTCATATGGATCTCCCTTATAGGCTTTACTATCCTCAGAACCTGTTAGTGAAACCGCCCCACGCTCTAGTTCTTTAAATGCAGGGATATTATTCATCAGATAATGCGCTTTTAAAAATGCATCAAGTGCTTTATCGTAATCTCCTTGAGCTAAATATATTGAACCTAACTGATTATTCCATAAGGCATAATTCCTATCCCTTACCTTAGATGCCTCTTCATATGTTTTTGTTATTTCAGTAAGATGACCAGATTGAAAAGCGTAATTAGAATTGCCGATATTCTCAAATGAATACTTATCTACGTGAGCACAAGAAGTCAAAAGCACACTACAGCAAATCAATAGTAAATTCTTGGCCGTTTGAATGAACTTTTTGCTTTGTGGAGTTATTTTCATTGCGGATTAAGGAAAGGGTGCCAGGTTCAAGCTAAAATGCCCCTATCTTTCTGAAGTATTATTTCCGTAGATTTGATTCCAGAGGTGGGTCTCGCTATTTTTCTCAAGAATAACTCTCTGCGCTGAGACGATATCTCCTTCTTTAATCGGTGCCTTTATATCCACAGGCTTAGTTAAAGATAAGTTCTTTTCTAAAACATCTATGACCTTAATCTTAGCGATCTCAGTTTGTTTATAACCGAGAATTTGTCCAGTAGTTTGATCTTTAATCGGATCTTCTAAGCGAATCACAGCAAAAACATCATTTTTTTCAATTTTATCATCAAGCCCAGCATTTATATACACACCTTTATCATCTAAACGCACTACACGACAAGTCCAGGGATTGCCTTCCAGATCATACGTTAAAGCATGAACTGCACTTGCTAATGCCTTTTGTAGATAATCCCTCTGACCTTTCCCGGTTGAGATGACAGCTCCTGTATTGACATCTACTAAACGCAATGTTGTTGTATATTGGGTAGATCCGAACTGTTCACCTCCATAGTTTGGCAAAACTTCTCCAAGCAAAATATATTGTACCCCATAAATATTTCCTAGTTTATTAGCTGGATCTTTTTTTACCCACTCTGATTTTTCGAATTTAATCTCCCGAATCAATTGATTTACCTCTTGCCGCTCCACAACTTCAAACTTATTAGTCTTTTGAAGAAGATCAGATAACATTCCTACAACTGAGTTAACTTGCGGTACGCCGGGTTTTTCCAGATTTGGCGAAGCAATCTTAATGTTATACGTTTGCGAATTGCTATCCTCTTTTTCGGCGATTTTATTAAACGGACTCCCAGGAATATTGACTGAATCACCAAAGCTACCAATAGCTACTCTGTATTTTATATTCTTTTCTTTAACCCGATTTAGTTTTTCCTGAGAATATTTAAATTCTTTCTTTTCCCCTTCCTCTGCCTGAACAATACCCTGAATCATAAAGCCAGATATAAAAAATAGGGTAAAAAAACTAAAAAGTAGCTTTTTTTTCATCGTTGACTCCTTGTCTATTACTGGGCTTTGCGAATACGAATCGTATAATCCTTAGCCTTAGAGTTAAAGGCAGTTGTTTTGTATGCATAAGTAGAATACTGAGGAATCAAGATAAGCTCCCAATTAGTATCATCACCTATCTGAAAACCCTTTTCATCGCGGAAAACAGTTTGAACTTGCAGTCTTAATAACTCTTTTTTCATATTACGTATCTCGCAATATACTTTTAGCCGATTATCTTCAGTCAAATCAGTTTTCTGAGCTAAAATAACAACTCGCTTTTGAGAAAACTGATTGTCCAGGTCCTTATCGAGAATAACTACTTTTAGATTACGCTCCTTATCCTGATTAACACTATATGGAATAGTGTGATAGGGACCAGCGGCGCAACCAGTTAGAATAAAAATTCCAACTGCGAGAAACAATGAAGAAGGTTTTAACATGTTTATCTCCTTATCGTTTAGATTTATTGATAGACAACACCTGATTCACCAACTCGTTTTATCTCATAAGAATCTTCCCAGATAATATCGCTAGTCTCCGCATCAATCAGTTGGAAAGCCATTAAGATATAATCTGACCGGTTGTTACTAACTGCCTTTGATAATCCGGTTAACTCTCCAGTCAAATAAAAATCAACCCCGTAAAGATCTCCCTCCTTACTAGCTGTTACTAAATTCTTTCTTTTGGCTTCACGTTCCTTAAGAATATCCTCCATTCGGTCGCGAGCAAGAAATCGCACCTTTCCGGTAGCATTTTTATTTAGCTCCATTCGAATCTTTTGAGTAAAAATGTCTTTATTGATTATAAATCGGGTACTGTTCTTAACTGGCAGAAGGGCAATCCGAGGAGTTCCTTTAGCGTTCATAATCTCAGGAACTTCTAAGATAGAAATAGCCATCTTGCGGGCAACTGTTAATAAGTCTGTCGATTCAATGCCTGTTCCACCCAAATTATCATCATTATCAGGAAGGATCACGTTTGAGTGTGAAACTGGGACACTAGCACATGACGATAATGCCATTGTAAATAAAATCAACAACAGCGCTTTAAAATATTTCATTTCTCTCCCCTTTCAGATCACTATGCCTTTTAATATAAATTGTCTGTTTTTGACACAAAAAAAACAATTCCATCTCTAGAGAATTGTTCCTAAATTAAATATTATAACTAAATACCACTTCCACATTCTACCAAGGGTTAGATTTCCTAAATCTAAATGCCGAGAGAGGGAATCGGACCCCCCACGCCGGCCTTTTCAGGGCCGCGCTCTACCACTGAGCTATCTCGGCTAGATCTCAAGAACCTGACTTATTAAGTATGGTAGCAAAAAGGCTGTAAAATGCAATATTTTATTTAGATTGCTGCTTAGTTGCTACAAACGGAGAGAGAATGATATATAGCGAAAAGAACAAGAATAATACCGCTTGCGGGAAAAATATCACCGCTAATAAAGCGAAAACTAAAAACACCCCGACAAACTTATCCAACACGAGCCTCAAACCGTACAGGTTTAAATAACGCGCGTTGGAAACCATCAAGAATGCCAGGAACAACACTAAAGACAAAAACAATATCGGAGATGGAACCTGGTTGTATTTTAGGCATATGAGTATAAACGAGGCCAAAAGCCCTCCGCTTACTGTCGTAGGCAGGCCATAAAAATATGTAGCCATTTTATCGCTCGGCGTAAGGTTATACCGCGCCAGGCGCACGACGCTTGCCGCCAGATACATAAACAGCGCCAGTGTGGCAAAAATATGGAAATCTTTATACACAAAAGTATAGCCTAATATCGAGGGCGCTATGCCGAAAACAACCGCATCTACCAGCGAATCAAACTGCTTGCCGAATTCGCTTGAGCCCTGATTCAGCCTGGCGGCCGGCCCGTCTAAACCGTCAAAGACGACCGCAAATACTATCGCCCAGGAGGCAAAGGTAAAATTCCTTTCCAGGGAAAAGACTACTGAGGCAAAACCACAGAGCAGGCTTAAAGAAGTAAGCAAATTCGCCAATAAATTCATCTTGCTATGTCCCCCTCTCATCGCGCCTCTTCCATGATCCTGGCGTAGATATCCTGGGCTAAGGCTAAATTAGGCAGGTGGAATCTACGCGCCTGGATCCTCAGCCGTACCGTAGAGCGGGTCAGCCGGACTAACCGGATCCAAACCTTGCTCCCGTTGGCAGCTAACACCAGATATCCCCGGCCGCTATCTTCCTGTTTTATCGTCCCGCGGATCTTAGAGACTGTCACAACAGCATCCCAGACGCTATCATAGGATTTATCAGTCTCTCCCTGCACGATATCTTTACTGACAGCGTAACAACCCATCCCTCCTACCGCCGCCCCGATGAGTAGCGGCGCGCAACCCAAGATAGCATATGGCATATAGCATATAGCCAAAATAATTAAAATTCTTTTGAACGATACGCCATAAGCGATATGCGATATGCGATTTTTCACCTTAACTCCTTTTTTCTACACCACAGAACCAGTCCCCCAGGTCCTTGAGCGTTTTTTCTATCTCAGGACTCAAACTATCCCCAAAACCAACGTTCTTGGGTTGGATACTTAGAACAATTATATCCACCTTCAAATTATTTTGCAAGTAATTAATTGTCAAGGAGATAGAGGCATTGTGCGTAGAGTAGAAATTTACGGATTTTATATCATCTGCCTCCAAAACCCTGAATTCACCAGATGAGCCCCCAAAATCCACGGCGTCAATAATAATAAGATTATCCGGTTTATCCTTGATAATTTTCCCGAGATAGTTTTCCGGATTGGCTCCGGCATCATACACTATATAAGGAACCCTGTCTTTAAGCGTGCCGGCCAGAAGCGATCCTGCTGCGTCGTCGCTGTGCAGGGTATTACCGATACCAAGAATTACGACCTTACCTTTAAGATGCTGTTTTAAATGGTGAAGCATCATTCCCTTTTTTTTCTTCCCCTTTCTTCTCTTCCTCTTTCTTTTCTGGATCGGGAAGGCCGGCCATTATGGCAAATAACCTCCTGGCAATATACTCCTTGGCAGTTGCAGAGGGAGAAGATATCTGTATTTCGGTATTTTCTGAGTCTACATCTTTAAAGAATATACCCACCGGCGTAGTATCTGATTCTGAGACATATACAGCGATGAGGCGTTTCTTGAAATTAGCGGTATATATATAACATCCGATTTTATTGAGTATTTTTTTTGCCTTCTCATAACTGGTACTATAATTGTAGTGGAATGCCTTGGCCAACGCATCGGGCCGCCTATCCTCTAAGACCTTGGTAGAGAGACCGGCAAAACCCTTGCCCGCCTCCACAATGCCATTGCCCACTCGAGCCGCCGGAGCGCACCCGCATAAATTTAATAAGAATAAAAGGAATCCCGTAAGCGCAAAAGTTGCCTTACGATATGCGATATGCGATATGCGATATGCCATCACTCCCCCCTTTTCTATTCATTTATAATCTTCCTGATCTTATCGAGTTGGCGGCGCGTCTCCTCTTCCCCTCTTTTGGCAAACTCCTCTGCCCGGTGCAGCTCCATCCAATGCAGACCCTGGGTATCCGGATGAAGGATTATATCCGCTAGTTCTGCCTCCCTCTGCACCAGCTCTGACTGCATAACCTCGATACTGCTAAATACTACATCCAGGATATTATCTTTAACCTTACCCCGCAAATAGCGCTTAAGGTCAAACCATCTTCTTTCTTTTATCGCCTGGCGCGAAAGGGCTATCCGCTCTTTCATCGCTTCCACCTGGCGCGCGATATCCTCCCGGGAAGGAGTGACATTCACAGCAATGATCTTTTTTACCCCCATTTTAGACAGGGCCTCCGTAGGCAGGGGATTGATTATACCGCCGTCAAATAGCACTTCGTCCTTGAATCTAAAGGGATGGAATACCCCGGGCATGCTGCAACTGGCCATAATCGCATCCGCAAGCAGCCCCTTATCCAAAATACGCGGCTCTTTCCTGCGGATATCGCTGGCGATGATCTTTAAAGGAATCCTGATATCCTCAAAGGTCTTATTGCCGAAATATTTCTTCAGGAAATTGTAAAAGCGGTTCCCCTTGATAAACCCTATAGCGGAGAAAGTCAGGTCTACCAGCCTCCAAACATATTTTCTTTCTTTGAATTCTTTGGAGATGATCTCCAATATCTCGCCGGCGGACCTGCCGGTGACCCAGAGCCCGGCGATGATCGCGCCGATAGAGGCACCGGATATGACATCGATAGTAATACCTTCCTCCTCGATAACCTTCAATACCCCGATATGGCAAAAACCATAACCCACCCCTACCCCGAGCGCCAAACCCACCTGGCACTCTGCCACCTGACGCGAGATCCTGCGGGTCACCTTGGCGTATTCGGAATCCGGTTCCCGTAAAACTAAATCCTGCTGCCGGGGAAAATCCACCTTGGGAAGAGTGGCAAATATACCGTGGCCCAAGAAAGAAATCTCTTCCTGATAACTTAACTTTGCGAATTTATACTCGTTAATAATGATCTTTATCTTCGCCTCGGGAAATCCAAATTCGTTTTTCAGCCTTTCCACAAGATGCCGCGTACCTTTCAGGTCCTGCGGTTCGGGGCTGGTCAAGACATGCACCAGGTCGGACTGATTCAGGGCGCGCACCACAAATTCATCCATACCTGCCGGCAGGTCCAAAATGATATAGTGATAATCATTGACTATCACCGTCAGGATGGCGACCAATTTTTTTATAGAGGTGTCTTCCTGCGTGTCATAGCGCAGACATAACAGATCTACACCCAGGGGGCTCTTTAAAATAAAACTCCTTATCGATTCGGCATTTGCCGGTACTTCGCCTGCGCCGCCGGATTCGTCTATGTGAAAAACATTGGAACTATCGATAATAACAGGGGGTTTGTCTATCTGTAGTTTATAAGAAAGGGTGTGCGGCTTATCCCGCGGACAGATCTCCAAAATGAGGACCGACTTATGGGTCTCCCTTTGCAGACTTAGGGATAAGTTTAAGGCATACACACTCTTACCGGCCTGGGAATAAGAACTAAACACCGAAACCACGGTACTTTCAAAAACAGTCTTCTGGTGGATATCTTTATTCTTCAGGCGGCGCGATAATGTACGGCTCAAATCAATAGCCAACACAGGGATTTGTTTTAGGATAAGGTCGAAATCGGCTTTCGTGATCTTTAATACCTGCGAATCGTTAAAGGCCCTGGCCGTTACCGAATGCGCATCCCCGGTCAAAAGCGAGATAATACCGAAGTATTTTCCCCTGTGGAGATATTCAAGGATTTTTTCCCTTCCGGAAGAGTCCCTGGTATAAATAATTACCCTCCCTAAGACGATGCAATAAAAGGCATCGGCCGGAGAGCCTTCTTTATAAATTATTTCTCCTTTTTTATATTCGGCGAAATCCGCTTTTTGAGCGATTATCTTGCGCTCCTCTGGTGATAAGGCCGCAAATAGCGGAATATCTAATAATACGGCATCTTTAATCATTGAGTGTCCCCGTCCTGCATACCTCGGCGAATTTGTTAGCGCTATCCCTGGGCGTGCGCCTATAAGTGGCATAATCCACATCAATCAGCCCAAACCGCGGAGAAAAACCTTTATCCCACTCGAAGTTGTCCAGCAGCGACCAATATAGATACCCAATCAGGTTGACTCCTTTTTGCCTTGCCTGATGGACCATCTCAATGTGCCGACGTATAAAATTCCAGCGCAGGGAATCTTTATCGGTGCAGATACCGTTTTCTAAAATGAACACAGGCAGATCGTACCTCTTCAGGCTTAACAATAAATCGTAAAGTCCTTGTGGATAAATATCCCAGCCCAGGGAATTCTTCGGCAGGTCGCTGTGGTTATCGCGGCAGGTATCCAGCAATAAATTCTTTACACCCCACCCCCTCGTATCCACGAGGCTGCGGCTGTAATAATTGATCCCCAGAAAATCCAGGGACTTCTTACGCATAGCATTATCGATAAAGTCAAAATTGAAACATTTATTCCTTAGGTAAAGCGCTATCCTATTCCTTAGGTTGGCCTTGCACGCAACAAATGCCTGAAGATTTTGGGCGATACTTACCATGGGCATAGGCAAACCCTTCTTTTTATATATCGCGTGTATCAGTTTATACGCCTCAACGTGCGCAGAGAGGAGATTATTTGTAACCTTACCCCCTTTGGCAAGGGAGCGTTCCTGGGGGGGCCAGATACCCAATACATAAGCGTGATACACGTAGACCATTGGCTCATTTATAGTCACCCAGAAACGCACATGGGGGCTTAAAAGCTCTAACGCGCGCCCTGTATAACGCAGGTAGGAGCTCACTGCCTGCTCATTATGCCATCCATCTTTTAGGGAAAACCACAAGGGATTGGTGAAATGGTGCAGCGTAACAACAGGTTCGATGCCGCGCTCGCGCAAGGCCAGGATCACGTCTAGATAGTGCTTGAGCTGGGCTTCCTGGAATCTGCCTTCTTCCGGCTCGATACGGCTCCATTCAAGGGATAACCGGTGGGCGTTATGCCCTAGGGATCTGGCCAGATCAAAATCTTGGGCGTATAATTCGTAATGGCGGCAGGCGAGGCCCGATGGCTCTTTCTGGCCAAGGCGTTTCTCCCACTCCCACCAGTCGCTGGCGATATTATTACCTTCTACCTGATAAGCGGAAGTCGCCGCTCCCCACAAAAAACCTTTAGGAAACTGAATCATTCGGTTATTATAACATAGGATAACACAAATCTCTACTAGAATAGAAGTCGGATGGACAAGTGTGCCGCTTTCTGCGGCAAAAAAAATCCCAACAAAAATGTTGGGATTTTAAATTCTTCAGCCGATAAAGGATAAGGCGGTCATCGCCTTCTGCCTTTTTGTATTCGGCAACCCAGCTGCCATGCCCCGATTCGCATCGGGGTTTTAGGCCTGCGGCTTTGCGTCCCCGCCTTTCGGCGGGTTTGCCTCGTAGAGACGCGGCCCTACGCGGTGTCCCCATTATTTCTAACGAGGATTACCCTTATCGGCTAGAATAAAGTATGCCACATAAATGCACCCTTTTCAAGTACCGGGGCATTTATCTTTTTTTGGGCTTCTTGGCTCCCTTCGCAGGCGCTTGATTTAAATATCCCTGCAACACAGTCCAAGTCTGAGACCCTACCTTACCGTCTGCTTTAAGGTTATGCGCGGCCTGGAAATCCTCTATGGCCTTCTTTGTCTTTGGCCCCATCTTGCCATCGACTTCTCCGGTGTAAAATGCGGCATTCTTAAGGGCGGTCTGTATCTCCTGGGTAGTGGGCTTAAACGGGCCCGATGGCGGAAGCGGAACCTCTGTCTTTACTTCAGTCACCGCGGCAGCCTGCCCTGTAGCAACACCTGTCTCGGCCGGGTTTGTAGGGCCTACCACACCGGTCGGCTGCGCTGGAGCTACGTTCTCGGAAGGCAAGCTGGCCAAAGAAGCCGGCTCAGTCCCCTCTTCCATCGCGGACTGCTTCTTGCTGCAACCAAAGGCACAAATTGTGAAAACAACCGTCACAAATAACACCATGAATCTACGCATCTTTCCTCCCTGCCCAGAAAGGGCGCACCCGCGCAATTTTCGCCGCGAGGCGAACACTGGCCCAATTTTCCCACGAGGGAACACCGGCGCAATTCAAATAAGCGCCGGGCGCCTGATCCAGGCCAGGTACCTCGCTTAGCGCGGGGTGTATTCTTTATTTACCTATTGTAATATGCAATATTCAAAAGTCAAACAAAAAACATTTAAAGTTCTCGACTCGGAGGAAAATTTATTCTTCGAGCAACGTCCCTGCCTGCCGGCAGGCAGGGAGAAGATAAATTTTCCGCCTCGCTCGAACAATGAATCCTTTCTATTTCTTATAACTGGAAAACAACTTTAAGATCTCTTTTTTGTCTTTGGCTTTTTTTAACCGCTCAACTATGAATTTATCTTTGACCAGGCGCGAAATCTCCGCCAGCACCTTAAGATGCGTCCCCACTTTATCCGGAGGCGAAGCCAGGGCAAAAAAGAGATAGGTCTTTTCGCCGTCAAGGGCGCCAAAATCAATGCCGGCGTTGTGGCGGGCAAAGATCAGGATAAAGGAACGCACCACCTTGGATTTTACATGCGGGATCGCCACGCCATTTCCTATGCCCGTAGACCCCAGCTCTTCCCTCTCCAGCATAATCTTATAGAACGCCTTTTTGTTTATAAGCTTGGGGGATCGAGCCGCCACTTCAGCCAATTCCTGGATAACATCCTGCTTGGTATTGCCTTCCAGATCCAAGAAGATAAATTTTTCTTTTATTAATTTAACCAGATTGATCGGTTCGGCGTTTTCCATAGGCTTGAAACCTCCCCATCATTTTGCCCCGTTACACCCAGAAAGCCCCGGTCTTCAGACTGGGGATGAACGGGATATTAAATTATAGTCCCCGGCCTTTAGACCGGGGTGTAACGGGGTTTACTAGGATTTGATTACTGCCTCGCGGCGGCAGCGGGGACAGAGTATCTTAATCCTGTCTGACCGCAAAAGATCCCGGCCCTCTTCCCGGAGAAACCCCTCATTTGAAGCCAGATCAAGCGCCCTGGTGTAAAAAAGAATGAGCGAGGCATTGGCAAACGTAAGAGGGCCTAATTTTTTAGCCACCCACATATATTGGTCAAAAGGCACGATTGTGTCTTGGCAACATTCGCAGACAAGAAGCTCTTTTTCTATCCCTTGCCTAAGCGTATCCCTGGCCCCGGTGGTAGCGAAATCGAATTCCCGCGAAAGAACGATCCCTTTAGTAGTCGGGCAATTCGCCTGACACTGTCCGCAGAAGATGCAAAGATCCCAATACACAACGAGGCTCCTTTTTGCTTTGCCGTTTATTACTTCATCTTTGAATTCTATTGCTCCCGAAGGGCATACCTGCGCGCAGGCAGTGCAGCCGATACACTCCTCTTCATGAAAATACGGCCGGCCGCGGAAACGCTCAAAAGGCATATGCGGCACTTTAGGGAATCTTGAGGTATAAGGCCCCTTGATCAACGCCCGTATTGCTTCTTTCAACTCTCTTAGCTTCGGATATCTCATTTTTTTACTGTGAACTGTGAACTATTAACTGTGAACTCTCTCGTCTTCTTCGTATTTATCGCATACCGACTTCTCCCAGAGCTTGACTCCGGATTTATGCGCGCTGCGCGCCAGGACATGCGCGGATACGGGAGCAGTCAGGACCAAAAACACAATGCATAAAAGCGCCTTCACGCCGGCGGGGCTAAAACCCTTGTACAAAAATAAACCGAAAAGTATGCTTGATGTCCCCAGGGTAACGCATTTGATGGAAGAATGCAGCCGGTTATAGATATCGGGAAACCTCACCAGGCCAAGACATCCGAAGAAATCAAAAACCAAACCCGTCCCAATAAATACATACGCTATTATCTCATTCATCAAAACGCCTTCCCTCCAGATATTTACCTAATGCCAGTATGGAAATAAAACTCTGCAATGCCCAGGCGATACCGATGTCGATATACCAATCCCTGCCGGTAGGGATCCCCAATATCGCCGAGAATCCCAGGATAAGTATGCCGAATATATCCAGGGCCGCGGCACGGTCAGCCGGTGTAGGCCCCATCACGATACGCCAGAGGCAAAATAATCCGCTCAGCATAAGCGTAAAGAACGCCCTTTTAAGGAAAACCGACTGCCACTCCAACAGGGAAGGCAAAGGCAAAAAAATGATCGCGCTTAACGTTGCCAGAATCCCTATCAACCCTAAAAACCATCTCAGATGTCTCATCTATTCAAAAATCCTTTTTAAGATACGTTCAAACCTGCGCACGAGCAACTCCGTGGCCTTATCGATATCCTCACTCTTGACATCAACCCAATGCACATAAAGAAAACCCCGCTCCCTGTCTATATCCACAGTCATCGTCCCGGGGGTCAATGTCAATGAATTCGCCAGAAATGTCAATCCCGTGTCTGATTTAAGCGTAGTCTTTACCTTGACGATTCCCGGCCTTATAGGCAAAGAAGGATGCGCTACCCGCCAAGCCCCTTCGAGATTAGCCTTCAGGCATTCCCAGATAAACACCGGGATGTAGAAAAAAAACCACATATACCGTTTCATATTTTTAACAGTATGGGAAAGTATAAAATAATCAGCCATACTACTGCGAAAATCGCTTGAAGTTATCGCCGAAGGCGATTTTCTTGATATCCCGGCGTCTTTTTTAAACAGGCCGGCGGTCATAAAAGATACGAAGATGCCCACCAGCACCCCGCCGGCCAGATGCCCGGCATCCACTGACCAGTGCAGGAATATCCAGAGCAAAAACGCTAAAACAAATAAAGTAATCCTTGTCTTTACCATTTTATCGCCGCGATAACCGCATCCTTATATTGAACCGTTGATACTAATACGCCGCCGGCAGACTCTAACAACGGCCTAAAACACGGCAAAAGCAGTATGCCGGAAACAACGCAGATAACAGCCAAAAACAGCATGGGCAGTTTCATAGATAAAGGAACCTCTTTTATCCCATCCCAGGCCTTATTGAGCCGGCCAAAGAAAACAAAACTCTGGAATTTCAGATAATACGCCAGGGTAATGATACTGACCACTGCCGCTATTGTCGCAAAACCGATGTATCCGGCCTGCGCTGCCGCAATAATGATGATCAGCTTGCTCCAGAAACCGCCTAACGGGGGTATACCGGATATACCCATAGATCCCACAAGACTGGTGAATCCCGTTACCGGAAGTCTGCGGCTAAGCCCCCCCATCTTATTCAGGTTACGCGCGCCCGTGGAATATTCAATAGAGCCGGCATTCAAAAATAACAGGGACTTGAACATGGCATGATTGAACAAATGGAATAACCCGCCGAAGATAGCTAAGGGTGTCCCTATTCCAAGCGCAAACACTATATACCCTATCTGGCTGATGCTCGAATACGCGAACATCCTCTTTATATCGGACTGTGAGATGGCCATGATCGCTCCCACGGCCATGGAGATGATCCCCAGCACCATTAACACCAAAAGCGTCTTTGAGGATACACCCAGCACATTAAAGAAGATCCTGGCTAATGTATAAATGCCCAAAGTTTTAATGAGCACTCCTGAAAGCATTGCCGATACCGGGCTCGGCGCAGAGGAGTGCGCGTCAGGAAGCCAGGCATGAAAAGGCACGATCGCCGCCTTCAACCCCAGGCCGGCCAGAAATAATACTGCCACAAATCCCACCAGTAACCCCTTGGGATTACTGGAGAGGACCAGCGCTATATCTGCCATATTCAGCGTTGAGCAATACCCGTAGAGGAGCGCAATGCCAAGCAGCACAAAAATGGAAGCCAGGGAACCCATGACCAGATACCTGAAAGACGCCTCCAGGCCTTCGGGCTCAACCCCAAAGGCAACCAGGGCATAAGCGGATATAGAGGCGACCTCTAGAAATACGTACATATTAAAAAGATCACCACTCAAAATAACCCCATTCATCCCTGCCAACATAAGCAAGAATAGCGACTGGAACTTCCAAACATCAGTATACCTTTGCATATAGCGCAGAGAATAAAATGCTACCGTAAGACTGACTATGTTCACAGTCACTAAAACTAAAACTGCCAGGCCGTCTGCAACCATGGAAATCCCTAGAGGAGGCAGCCATCCCCCGGCCTTGAACAGGATGATCTTCTGCGCGCCTACAGATTTGACCAGATAAAGCGAAAGCGCGCACAAGAGAAACGCAGCCAGGATAAAAATAAAATTGCCCGCTTTTTTCATCCGATTCCCGGTCAACGCGACCAGGAATGCCGCTCCCAGGGGGATCAGGATAAAATTTAACAGTCCGCTCATCCTCTTAACTTCCTTATCTTGGTAATATCAAACGTGCCGTATTTTTCATATATCCTTATCGCCAGACTCACGGCCAGCGTGGTGATCGCCAGGCCGATTACTATCGTGGTCATCACTATTGCCTGCGGCAAAGGATCGACCATGTTGAGCACTGCCTGATCCCCGGAAAATATAGGGGCGCGGCCGTGCATACGGTAGCCGATCAGGATAAAAAACAGGTTCACCGCGTACTCAATGATCCCTAAGCCGATGATTATCTTAATGATATTACGCTTCCTCAATATGCTATACAGGCCCACGCAGAATAATAAGATGCACAAAAGATATAAACTCATTTCTCTGAAGTTCCTCCCACCAGTAACACCAGCGCCAAAAATATCATAAATAATCCTGTGCCAACCATAACGGCCACCGCGATCTCGCTCAGAGCGAAATTTGCGATAATATTAATCTTGAGATCCCGGGCCTCGAGTGCGGCGAAGAACAAAAATACAATTGCCCCAAGGCTGCACAAGAATATCCCCTTTACCTGATCCAACCTGGCCAGCGCCGCTTCTTTGCCAAAGGCAAGCATCAGATGAATAAAAGAAAGCGCGATGATCATCCCTCCGGCAAAAGCGCTGCCCGGGCCAAGATTCCCCTGCGCGGCTACATAGAACGCGTAAATGATGATCAGGCCTACCGTGAGGCGCGTGACGGTCTTGGTGATCAAGGTCATCCCGGGTTCTTTATTTACCATTGACTCTTCCGGCCTTTCTGGTAACCGCAAGCACGCCGATTATGGCGGCAAAAAGCACTGCCGCTTCCGCCAGCGCGTCCAGGTTTCTAAAATGCTGGGTGATAGCGCTCACCACATTGGCAAAACCGGTTGAGGTAAGGCTATCGGCTATATATTCTTTGGATACCCGCATACTCGGCTCACCGAATTTCGGCAGCTCCTTCAGCGCAAAAAAAGCGAAGATCAAAAAACAGGCCAAGAAAACCACTGTGGCTATGGTATTAAAAAACCAGCGCCCATCTTTAACTAAAGGCAGATCCTTATTAATGGTCCCGCGGATAAGTATGATGATACAAAGGATCTCCACTACCAACTGCGTTATGGCCAGGCCCGGCGCCTTAAGGATCAAGAACGAAAGTGACAATCCTAACCCCGCGGCGCTTAAAGAGATCAGGCTTGAGATAAGGTCCCTGGCCTCAACCGCCACCAGCGCGGCGACGATCATGAATAATAATATAATGTGTAGTTCCATAATATTTATTCTATCTGGCTAACACAAAGAATAATCCCAGCATACCCAGGAGCATCCACACCAGATAAGTCGGCAATACCCCGTTATGCAGATATTGAAATACCTTTGAAAGAGAAAAAAGCTTTTTCCCCTGTTCGTAGATATCAAAGCATCCCGTTTCTGCCTTACGATAAATGCTTTTTAGCATCCCGAAATTTTTGACCGAATCATAAAAACCGGTCCCCGTTACCCTGACTTCGGTAAGGTCAACCGGTTCTCCGCCGATGAAAGCGGTATCCTGGCGCATCACGGGCTTAACCCCTTTTAGATTAAACAGCCAGAGCCCCAATATCAGCCCCGCGCCAACCAGCAATGTGGAGACCACCGCCTGCCAGGTGCCCAGGAATAACACCCCCTCTACGGCGGGAAAGATAAAAAGCTTAAGCGGGACCTGATAGGCGAAGATGCCAAAGACAACGCATAAAGCAGCCAGGATAACGCAAGGAAGCCACATCGTCAGCGGGACCTCATTCCTGGAGCTTTGAGTCTGCGAGTTGGTGCGCTGCCCCAGGAAGACGGCGTGCAGCAACTTCATAAAACTGGCCAGGGTAAGCCCTGAACCGAACAAGGCCACGACTAAACAAAAAACACTTACCAGGGCCTGTACTTTTGAGCCCGAGGACTGGAACGAAGAAATCAATCCCTGATATATCATCCATTTGGAAACAAAACCGTTAAAAGGCGGCACGCCTGAAATGGAAAGGCTGGCGACAAGACACGATATATAAGTAATAGGCAGTGACTTTGCCAGGCCGCCTAATTCATCCAACTCCGCTGTCTTGGCGCGGTATTCCACGTTACCCGCTGTAAAAAAGAGGCATGATTTATATACCGCGTTGTTAAGCATATGAAAGAGCCCACCGGCTATGCCGATAGGATTTCCGGTGCCAATGCCTAAAACCATATACCCCACCTGTGAAACCGCGTGATACCCCAGGAGGCGTTTAAGGTTATGCTGCACCATGGCCATGGCCACTGCGGCAATAATGGTAAAAGTCCCTACGACCATAAGAAAGGTATTCATCGCCTGATTCATGACGAACAGATGCAGGGAAACCCTGGCCAGAAGATATATCCCCAATAATTTATCCAAAGATGCCGGTAAAAATGCGACTACGGGTATGGGAGCGGTTTCGGCGCAATCGGGGATCCAGGAATGAAAGGGCATTGCCCCGGCCTTGGCAAAACAGGCCACGGCGATACAAAGATAGGCGGCAACCGGCAAAATACCGGCCCCGCCCCCCGCAAGAGGTATCTTTATATTATCCATCCAAAATGTGCCGGTAAGAAAATAAAGGATCCCTATTCCCAAAAGCATAAGGCTGTCTGAACCGCCTACAATGACAAAGGCCTTTTTTGCGGTAGCTGCTGCCGCGGGCTGTTCCTCCCCCATCAGAATAAGAAGATATAACGTCAGGCCCAAAAAACCCCAACAGGCCAATAGTAAAATAAGATTATTGGAAAGGACTGCCAGGATAGAAGCGAGCGCGCTGAACAATATATAGGTATAATACTGGATAAGCTGTTTATGCCCCCTCATGAAGCGTAAAGAATAGACCAGGGTCAAGGCGGAAAAAACGATAATCCCCAGCGCTACAAAACTGCTTAAGGCATCCAGTTTAAAAAAATGGCGATACAAAGAATTAAACACCCAGTCCTTCCTTTAACTTTTGCGTCTTCTCCTGCGATAACCGGATCAGGTCCCAGCCGTTAAGGATCTTCTTGTTCGTGGATTTTTCTAAAACAGTCACCCGCTCCGTGCAGCAATAACAGGGGTCAACCGCGGCCAGGGTAATAGTGGCGTCAGAGATCGTACCGCCCACAGCCGCTACTTTATCAGAGGCGACATTCATAAAGCTTGGCGCGCGGATCTTATGCCTTATCGGGCGGTTGGTGCCGTCGCTTTTTATATAATGGATACATTCTCCCCGCGGCGCCTCTACCCTGCCGATACCTTCACCCGGCGGGATATCTTTGATATTGGAATCGATCTCTCCCCTAGGCAGCTTCTCCAGGCTCTGCCGGATCATGCTCACGCTTTCATACATCTCCATGATCCTGACCACTGTCTTGGCAAAAATATCCCCCTCTTTCTCCACGATCACGTTCCAATCTATGCGGTCAGCCACCCCGTAAGGCTCATCCCGTCTTATGTCGATATTTACCCCTGACGCGCGGGCAGTCGGACCGACAACACACCAATCAATCACCTGCTGCCTGGTAAGGACCCCTATTTTCTTGAGCCTGGCCTGGATCACCGGGTCATCCATCACCGCGCCCTTGAACATATCCAGGGCCGGCACCAGTTCATCGAGCGTCTTTTTTAAAACGGGGATATCCTCGTCTTTAATATCGCGCCTGACCCCTCCGACTTTATACATGGCATAGTTATTGCGGTTCCCCGTGACCATCTCGAAACAATCCAGGACCGGCTCGCGGTATTTCCAGGCCCACATCCAAACGGTATTATACCCGATGAAGTGCCCTGCCAGACCCAGCCATAACAAGTGGCTGTGGATTCTCTGTAACTCGTCGATAATAGTGCGGATATACAGGGCGCGCTCCGGAACAACATTTTTTTCTCCGCCGAAAAGGTCCTCCACTGCCAATACATAAGCGTAAGGGTGGCTGGAAGAGCATATCCCACAGATACGCTCCACCAGATACGGGACCTGGTCAAAATGTTTTGATTCGGCCAGCTTCTCGATCCCGCGGTGGTTGTAACCGATGATGATATCTATGTCCACAACCTTCTCGCCTTCCACATAGAGCTGGAAAAATTCAGGCTCTTCCTGCAAAGGGTGGTAAGGACCTATAGGTACGATAACTTTATGACTCATGGTTTTGCCTCAATGGATAATTACCCTCCGGCCAATCATCGGCCAAGAGTAGGCGTTTCAAATTTGGATGACCCTTAAATTTTATACCCAGCATCTCCCACATCTCCCGCTCGATCCACTCCGCTCCGGGGAATAGCGGCGCGATAGAATCTATCTCCGGGTGCAGTTTGTCATCGATCAGGACCCGAACGGAAAAGATCACTCCCTTCTTGTCAAAGCTAAAATGATAGAGGATCTCAAGTCCTTCGGGAGTATCCTGGCCCGTGGCGATAGAAAACCTGCAGCCTATTTCTCTAAATAATATACGCACGGTCTCAACGATATCCTCTTTCTTGATTGAAAACCATACCCTGCGGGGAGAATTTTCCTGCCAAACAAGAATTTTGCCTCCCAGTCTCTCTTTTATCTTATCTCTAGTCTCCATTTTATTTTTTTATTCCCCTGATTTTATTCACTAGTTTCACAATGCCGTCAATCATGGCCTCGGGCTTTGGCGGACATCCCGGGATATATAGATCAACCGGCAGGATCTTATCCAGCGGCTCGCAGACATTATAGCTATACCTGAACATATGCCGCGACAATGCGCACTGCCCCACTGCAATAACCACGCATGGCTTCGGGGCCTGTTCATAGATCCTCTTCATCCGAGGGACGGACTTTCTATTCATCGCTCCGGTAATCACAAGCGCGTCCGCGTGGCGCACCGATCCCACCAGTTGTATGCCGAACCGCTCCACGTCAAAGCGCGGGCAAAACAAGTCCAGTATCTCGATATCGCAGTTGTTGCAGGAGCCTGCGCTTACATGAAAGACCCATATAGATTTGCTAAGTGCCTTTAATTTAAGATTCATCTTATAAACCAAATACTGCCAGGGCCACAGCCAGTACCGCGGGTATGGTCATATATATCCAGAAAAACCGCATTGCCTGGTCTATACGCATGCGCGGGTTGGTATTTTTGACCAGGATAAAGATCACCAGGATCATCACGAACTTAAGCGACATGAATACGGGACTTAAATCCTTACCCAGAAACAACATGGTTAAAAAAACCGGCATCACATAAAGCATGAGCGCCTTGTTTAACTTAAATACCGAAAGAGGCACCCCTGAATATTCGATCAAGGTACCGCCCATGATCTCCTGCTCTGCCTCAGAAATCTCAAACGGCCCCAAACCTGATTTTCCCATGGCGCAGAATATCGCAACGGCGAACGCCAGCGTCCCTGATAAAGAGGCGATATGGGACTTAAAAAGGCTTTGAGAATTTAAAATTGTCTCCAGTTGTATTGCCCCCCCGGATTTAATAATAACCGCGATAATGGATAATATAAAAGGCAATTCATAGGATAAAACCAGCTTCATCTCCCGCGAGGCGCCTACTGAAGCCAAAGGGTTACGGGAGCTGGATGAACCGATTATCAAGGATATCGCCGGGATAGCGAGAAGATAAAACACCACGATCAGGTCTGCGCTGAAACCCGACTGCGGCCAGATAAGCGCCCGGCCCAGGATCGTCGCGACTAACACCAGGCTTAAAAGACCGATATAGGGAGCAAAAAGGAAAGTGACCTTGGCGTCCTCCGGGACGATCGTCTCTTTACCCCACAATTTGATTATATCCACGAAGTTTTGATACCAGGGAGGGCCTACCCGCCACTGCAGGCGCGCGCTGACCTTGCGGTCAACCCAGCAAGCCATCAGCCCCACGATCACGCTGAACAAAAACCCGGGAAAGATCAAAAAATTAAAGAGTAATTTCATTTCTTTTTAGGCTGGATATCCTCTCTTGACCACTTCCTACTATGCACTGCCAGGTGTTCTCCTACGAAAAATACATTCTGCTGGAGGTCCTCTTCGACCTCTTTTATATCCAGCGCCTTATCCGGGCAGCTGGCTATGCATTCCGGGAGCTTGCCGGTTAAACTAACGCAGTAGTCGCATTTTGCATCCAGATAAGGGATAAAATCCTGGAAGATTATGCCAAAAGGGCAGGCCACCGAGCAGGATTTACAACTGGTGCAGCGCATCTTGTAGCGCTTGATATGGCCGTCGGGGGCGCGCTCCAAGGCATCGTGATAACAGGAACTCACGCAGGGCGCTTCCTCGCAATGCCGGCAGATAGTGGCAAAGGCGGCGTATTCACGAAGATTGGCTACGCCGTTATTCTGCGGATGATAAAAATAACCGCAGCAAACCTTACACTCTTCGCATTTATTACAGATATCTAAGTCGATAAATAATCGTTTCATGGATTAATCCCAAATATCGTGAATCCCCTGCAACTGGTCAAAGGTAAAAACCGGCCCGTCTTTGCAGGCGTAAAATTTGCCTACCCGGCAGTGCCCGCATTTACCCAGGCCGCAGGACATATTTTTTTCCATGGATAGATAAATATCCGCGTGGGCAAAGCCTAGATCTATGAGCTTTAAAACCACGAACTTCATCATTATCGGCGGGCCGCACACGATCGCCACCGCATTCTTCAGGTCTAGGGATAAGTCCTTTAAAATGGTGGTCACCAATCCGACATTCCCCTTCCATTCCGGATCGCCCACGTCAACGGTAGTAACCACATCTACTTTTTTTCTTTTTGCCCATTCCGGAATGGCAGCTTTATAAACAATATCCTTGGGTGTGCGCGAGCCATAACGCAGGATCACTCTATTGTATTTATCGATCTCGGCGAATAAGCTGAATAATAAAGAGCGCAAAGGCGCCAGTCCTACTCCGCCTCCGACGATCAAGATATCCTTGCCGTAGAATTTCTCCAGAGGGTACCCTTTTCCGAAAGGCCCGCGGATACCTACCGGGATACCTTTGGAAACCCCGTGCAATAAGGATGTAACCCGGCCCACATTCATGATCGTCACGTCTATCTTGTCTTTGATATTAGGGTCGGATGAAGGGGTAAAAGGCGCCTCCCCTACCCCCGGAAATGCCAGCTCAATAAACTGGCCGGTGCGAAAACTAAAATCCTCTTTAGCCTTAAGCACAAAGGTCTTTATATTCGGGGTCTCTACAACTATATCTTCTATGGTAGCCTCAATAGGCCGGTAGATATTCTTCACCCCGCACCTTCTCTCTTATTCACCCGCGCCTGCATTTCCAATTCCTGCCTTAATCTTATGAATTTTATAGAAGGTGCGGGGTTCATTTCTGTAATTTACTGGCTAGATCTTTTAATACCTCACGGATATCTATCTTGCCCGGGCAGACCTCGATGCAACGTCCACAGCCGCAGCAGGCAGGCATACCTAAATTATCCACGAAGAAATCAAACTTTTTCATAAATCTATTACGCAGGCGCTGGGCCCTTGATCTTAAAGGATTGGCGCCGCCGGCAACCCGGGCATAATTGGCATAGAGACAGGAATCCCAGGTCCTTATCTTTTTATTTATATATTCTTCTTTTTTTTCCGAGAGGAGGAAACAATGGCAGGTATCGCAGATAAAATTGCACCCTCCGCACTCTACACAGGTGCGCATAAATTCCTTCCAGGTATCCAGGTTATAGCCTTCCTTCATCAAACTCTGGACCCTGTTGCGGGGGACGAGGTTCTGCGGAAGGAGATGCCTTTTAAGCCGGTCAATGAGATTCTCCCTTTTTTTCCTGCGGGCGGAAAGCTGCGTATCTTTAGCCGGGACAAAATAATCTTTATATTGCCCGATCAACTCTTCCCCCTTTAAAGAACCTACATCCACCAGATATCCGTCGTTTAAAGGAGAAAGATTGAGATCAAAACCCTCGGTGGGATGCGGCAATATCTCCCAGGCCAGGCAATGACATACTCGCTTAAAATCCGTGCAATCACCGGAGATAATTATAGTATTCTGCCGCCTGATGCGGTAGGAAGAATCAACCTCAACTCCTTCCAGGAAGACAAAATCCTGGACCTTATGAGCTGCTATATCACAAGCCTTCACTCCGAAGATGATCATATCAGGGGACTGTCCCCGCAGAGCTATACCGTCAGTGGTGTTGGAGGGGACTGTCCCCTTTTTATCCTGCTCGAAATATGAACAAACGGTTTCCTGGGGATAAGTGAAGAACTCTTTAAGGGGTTCTATCGCGCGGTAGGGATTAAAGCAGATACCCGTTTCGCCGTTAAGCTGCCTATAGGCATAATCCTTCTCTTTTTGGCGCTCTTGGGCCTTTTCTAGGGGGGCAAAAACACGGAATTGCTTTTTTAGTTTATTTATAAAACCGTCTAAACCGACAGCCTGAATATAATATGTCGTGTGCACTTTTGAATTTGAAAAGCAAAGGGATTTTATATCGGCGGGCTATTTTTTGTGAAATCTGTCACAAATAAACCCTAAAAAAATATACCTGTTTACATGTTACTCTATTTAGATGGTATTGTCAATAATAAAATTAGAGTTGACGGATGAACTGACGGATACTTTCGCTGATGCGGGAATAATCCCCTGCGGAGAGCCACTCCTTTTTAAATACACTGTCCCCAAAGGAAGCGGCGCTGGCCCCGTTTGCAAAATATTCCTTCAAATTCTCCGGCCTCACGCCTCCGCAGGCCAATAGCTCTATATCGTTAAAAGGTCCTTTTATCTCTTTAAAATAGTCCGGGCCAAATACCCTGGCGGGAAATACCTTGACCATGGTTGCCCCTGCCTGCCAGGCATCATATATTTCTTGGGGTGTCAATGCCCCGGGAAAACTCGGAATTTTATTTTTTACGCAATATGCCGTAACATCCCTGTGTAAAACCGGCATCACTATGAAGCTTGCGCCTGCCTGAAGCGCCCTCTTTAAAGACTCCATCCCCAATACTGTGCCGGCGCCTATGGTAAGACGCTTCTTAGCAGCCTCAACCGCCCTGCGGATAATATCCTCGGCATCTTTGGTATTCATGGTTATCTCTATGGTCTTAAGCCCGGAGTCAACGATCGCCTCTACCAAGGGTTCAACTACTCCTAATTCTATACCTCTAAGTATCCCCATGAGAGGCAATTTTTTAAATTTATGAATATCCATAACTCAAATTTCCGTCATTGCGAGCCCCGCAGGGGCGAAGCAA
>JAPLLV010000011.1 GCA_026387405.1 Candidatus Omnitrophota bacterium | reverse complement strand
GCGCCTTATAAGCCTGAAGGGACAGTTTGCATCTTTGATGAAAACCCCGAAAATACTAAAGTTTGCCAGGCTGATGATCCTTGACAACAAAAGCCTGTGCAAAGGATCATTCCTTTGCCTGCGGGATCCCAGGACAAGATCGCAGTTCTTTATGCGGGAATGCAGTTGCCAGAATTCCCTTAATTCAAATTGATCGTCGCTGTCTACCTGGAATACGCATTCCTTGACAGCCGACTCATAACCCAGGCGTAATGCCCGGCCATGGCCGCTGTTCTTGGGGGTCTTAAGAATCTTGAGCTTGGGAAATTCGCCTTCCAGCCTTTTTAAAATTACAGGCGTAGCATCGTTGCTGCAGTCATCGATTATAACAAATTCTGAATCGCGGATATTGCCGATGATCTGGGCATAGCAATCCTTGACCACCTTCTCGATGATCCCGGCTTCGTTGTAACACGGCATTACCACAGAAACCGATACAGGAGCCGCTTCCAAGGTTTGTTCTCGCATTTATTTTAAGATATACTCTTTAAACCTTCTGGACAGGAAGGCGATCTGCCTCAACTTGACCTTTGAAATGAGCTTCAGGATTATCCGCGGCCTGCCATAAAAAGACATAAAAGCCTTTTTTTGTAATTTAGCGATGTCTCTGACATCAAGGTGGGAGAAAGTATGTGTGGACCTTCCGTAGAAATTCAGGTCTTCCCACTTTATGTCTTTGAGGCTGGAGAAATTTTGTCCTTTAACCCATGAATCGAATAACGGCGTTCCGGGGATAGGGACAAAATTACAGAATTGGGCCCGGTCTAAAGGCAGCCTTTTGGCAAAATCGATCGACTCTCTAACGGTTTGTCTGTTTTCACCGGGCAGGCCGATGATAAAAAAACCCCAGGTCTCAATACCGGCATCGCGCGTTTTCCTTACTACCGCGCTGACCATGGCCTTGTCTAATCTCTTGCCCATACTGTCAAGGATATCCTGCGAGCCGGATTCTATGCCAAAGGCGAGCAGATAGCAACCCGACATTTTCATTATCTCAAGCAGATCATCGTCGATCGTGTCGATCCTTACCCCGTTGGGACAGGCCCATACGATATCAAGCTTACGCTTTATGATCTCCCGGCATATCCCATAGGCGTGGCTTCGCTCAAAAGTAAAATTGTCATCTTCAAAATGAAACTCCCTGACTCCGTAATCTTTGACCAGGAACTCCATTTCATCTACCACATCCAGTTTATTCCTATACCTGATCGATCCCCTCCAGGTGACCCTGGTGCCGCAAAACTTACAACCAAAGGGACATCCCCTTGTGGTAATCAACGGGGCCACAGGAAAACGCTTGTAAAGCCCTCCGTGGGGGGCCGCAGGATACCCGGCTGGGTTGATCTCCTTCCAATCCGGCCAATCAAGGGTATTCAGGTCTTCAATGAGTTTGCGCGGAGGATTAACCTTGATCGCATTGCCGCTGTCCCTGAAACAAAGCCCGTTTATCGCGGAATAATCGTTTGCGCCGCTGCTTAATTGATTTATCAATTCCGCGAACGTCTCTTCGCCTTCGCCGCATATGGCAAAATCAGATAAAGTATCTTCCAGTGAAAATGAAGGCAGGGCGCTCACATGAGGCCCGCCGATCGCTACCTTGATATTATTGTCAAGTTTCTTAACATCCCTGATGATCTCCCTGACCTGTGCGTAAAATGTGCTATAGACCGATAATCCGATCAGGTCCGGCTTTGCCCCGGCTATAAACTTGATCAGCCTGTCATTTCCCATATTCCTGGCCAGGCAGTCGATTATGGAAACCTCTATACCCGGGCATTTGGCTTTAATATAAGCGGAAATATAACCCAGCCCCAGAGGAGGCGTAATAATGTGCGAATCAAAATATGGGTTTACCAGTAATACCTTCATCCGTTGCCCCAGACCCTTTCTCGGGTATTATTGACCAACCTGTCTATTACTTCTTTACCTTGTAAGAACGAATGATCAGTATTGCCGATCTCGTATCTCCAGGAGCCAAAACGGCCCCGCGAATATATTCCCATTTTTTCAAGCGCGGGCTGGATCTCCCTCAAAGCCATATCCCTCTTTATGGTGGGGATGGGATACGCGTAATCTATATCAAAGACAAACGTAGAGACGATATGCTTCTTTTCAAACTTACCGATGATCCCGGAATTGATCAGACCCTTTATGGTATTGTTCAGTATCTCGGATTTCTTTTCTTTTTTGTATTTTGAATAAGCGCTCTCGCAAAGCAAAGAATAGTATTTATTGCTATCCGGCACATTGCGGGGAGAATAGTTGGAAAGATAGGTAACCCGGAAAAACGGGCTATTGCTATCGGGAAAATACATCCAGCATTTGTCGCTTGGACAGGGCCTTTGAATGCCGATACCAACCACAAAAACACCGTTATGCCTCAACTCATTTGCAGCCGAAAGCAAACGTTTCGGACAACCATCAATAAAATGAAGCAGCTTATTCAACGGCCCCGTATTGATCAGCGCTTCATAAGTCTCTTGCGAGTTATCGGAAAAATATATCCTTTTCTTTTTGCGCTCTATCCTTACGACTTCAGAGTTAAACCTTATCTTCTTATCCAGAATAACAGAGGCCTTTCTAAAGATCTCCCCTACGCCGCCCTGCGCAGGGTATTTGAATAACGCGTTTGGCCCCCAGTCGGATAAATCTGTATCGGATAAGAGATGCCTGATCACGTCCTTAAGCTGGACCCTGCTTATTCTCTCCCCCACCCAATCCACGCTCAACTCTTCTAAAGGAAATCCCCAGACCTTTAAATTATAGGGAGAAAAGAAGTGCCTGGTAAAACCCTTACCAAAGGCATAGATCAACCACTCCTTAAAGTTGATCCTCCCCCGCGGTTTTATTCTCTTCTCTTTCAGGGATTCCACGCACTCGTCAATGATCGCCTTAGGGAGGTATTTAATATGGTTCTGAAAAGGATAAGGTATCCATCTGCCCTTAGAGCGGATCCAGGCGTTACGCTTATGAGTGAAGTATCCTCCTTTTAATACTCCATCAAAAAAGCTGTCAAAATATTTATAGTGTGAAAAAATAACGTGTCCGCCAAGATCCCAGGTAAAACCCCCGGCGTCCCGGAAACTTGCGCATAAACCGCCGGGATAGGCGTTGCGTTCAAATACCTTGAAATTATCGTGATCGAGCTCCCGCAGCCTGAACGCGGCCCCCAGGCCGGTTGGCCCCGCTCCGATGATCGCTATTTTTTTCATTTGGATATTGGAATTAATTACTCGCGGTAAAACGGTACATATAAATTGAGGGCCGGGACGGCCTTGCGATGAACCGCTTCATCCGGTCGTACAAGTCCCCGCTGTCTCCGTCAAGCACCAACTTTTCCTTCAGGGCCATATCTTTCATCGCACCCCTGAACTCCACTTCGCCTCTTTTTAGCACATAGATATCCTTAAAACGGCCCTGGCTAAGATTCAACCTGATAAAGTCAAGGTCCGCAAAGGGGTTTTGCGCCGGCTGCAGCATATTAGACCGGACCTCAAAAGCGGGATTTTTTATGATAAATGGCTCATATTTCATGTTATTGATCGCCAGCACTAAAGCGCTTTGAGAATTTTTTATTATGTACTTCCTGGCATTATCAAAGCCGCAAAAATAATTACCCCACCCTCCCCGGAATTGGTTGAGCCTGGGAATATTGAATATGAATATCTGCGTAAGAATTAAAGCGGCGCAGATCCCTTTAAGCGGAAGGTTAAACTTACCGGCTCTATGAGTAACTAAAGGTATGCAGTTACATAAGAAAATAATAAAAGGAACGATAAAAAATGTACACACGACAAGACTGTAGTCGGACAAACCTTCGTATTTGAAATTTTTTGCCTCCGCTACCATCAGCAGGGCAAAAATGAACCAAAAAAAAGAAAAAAATACCTGCTCATTTACTATTAAGCTGCCGGTTGCACTGCTCTTTGTTCTTTTGAAATGATGCGAGATCATGATCAAGGCTCCGACAATCAATATAATTAAGAAAACGATTAAATTTAACCGGCCTATGGCGGTTAACGGAAATATGTAATTTTGTGAAATGGTCTTGAGCGAATCAAGAAAAGGCCGGCTGTTATAGGAGGCGATGTTGATCACGGGCTGAGAAACACCGAAAAAAAACTTACTTACCAGCCCAAAAACCGGGATTTCAAAGATCAATAATGCGATGAGCATAGGCAAATGCAGCCATATCCTTGCGCGTTGAAATAAAAATATGGTAAAAAAACATAAAACTGCCAAATACCTTGCGTCATTCTTTGCTAAGACCGAGAACTGCGAGATCACTAAAATCAAGGAATAAAAAAGCCATAAGCTCATATTATTTAAATACTTGCGCTCAAGCAGGCTAAAGAAGACAGCCACGGCCAGCAGAGTGAAAAACTGGGCATAGAGCGTGTTGTCGGAATTATATGCCAGCCCGGCCCACACTTCAGGTGAAGTAATATAAAAGAAGGCGCCTAATAAGGCAAATAAAGTTGAAGCCCGGTTAATAACAAAAAATATCAGGAAAGCGCTGAGCGCAAAGATAAGCGACTTGATAATTTTATAAAATAATATATTGTCACCAAAAAGCATCCCCAATAAACTGTTATTGAGGTACTGGTAAGGCCGGTCGCTGAATTTTGTTTCAAAACCGGCGTGGAAGAACCTGCCGGGGGCAAAGAACTCCCTGATATAACTTTTTATGATTTGCGGAACACTTGTGTAAGGATTAGCGTTATCCAGATGAAAGAACTCAAAATCTTCCCAGAAAAAAGGCAATCCCTTGGTAAAGAACATCCCCCACAAGAATGAGGCCAGCAAAATAAAGATCGATAAATACAGGACTGTCCTTCTCTTCCTTAATATTGCCAATGTCATATTAGCGCAAGATAGTTAATCCGGTGAGCAATTTGTTCCACAGGTCTCCCCAGCTTTTTATTTTCGTCAATGTTTTGCAAATATATTCCGGCCTGAAATAATATTTAAAGTAGAGCCTTCTGATAATTTTATTTAATTCTTTATTTGTCAGGTGCGGATAAGAAATGAAAGATTCGTTGATCGGGTCTACGGCTTCATATTCAGGTTTTATCATCCAACCTTCAGCTTTCGCCCTGGAGTGAAAAACCGTGTAAGGGAATGGCGTACATACGGAGAACAATACATAATCAGGGTCGAGCTTGATTATCTCTTTGAAGGTATCCTTTATAGTCTCTTTTGTTTCCAGGGGGCAGGACCCTAAAAGTATATTAAACTCAACACCGATACCGGCCTCTTTCAAATTTTTTACCGCGGAATAGAACGCCTCTACCTTGCAGCCCTTTCCTATATAATCCAGTATCTCCTGGTTGAACGATTCAATGCCCAGAGATACATTCTTACACCCTGCTTCAGACATCGCCTTAGTTATTTCTTTATCCTGCAGCATGTCGGCGCGGGCCGAACATATCCATTCCATCTTAAAAGGAGCGATCCCTTTACAGAGTTCAATGGTCCTTTCCTTCCCCCAGACAAATTGCTCGTCAAGAAAACAAATTGATCTATAACCCTGCTCTGCCAGCACCCTGAATTCCGCAATAACATTTTGCGGGCTTCTTAATCTGACGGGGGGTTTAGACATATTATTCTCGCGCTTAAATTCAATCTCCCTGGCAAAATCCAAAGAGTTGGGCACGCAATAGTAGCAGCCAAAACTACAGCCCCGCGAAGCTGCTACTGTGTTAAAAGACCGTAAGCTTAATTTCGGGTTATAGTAACTTTTTGAGCTTAGAATCGTCCTGTCGGGAAACGGTAACCTATCAAGGTCTTCTACTACCGTGTATCCGGCCTGGTGGATAATCTTGGCGCCTTTCCGATATGAAATTCCCGGAATATGTTCCAGGCCCCTTTCATCTCTTATGGCCTCAATCAAAGGAAGGATCCGCTCTTCGGGCTCCCCTCTTATTACTACGCTGTTCTCATCAATAAAATTGTCCGGCGAAGCGGTAGGTTCGGTAGAAATAAAAATGAATTTGGTGCTTTTGTTATATAGATGCATCATATCCCTGGCAATTATGTCGGTTTTCTTAGATAAGAAAACCGTATAAAATATGACTATATCGAAAGAAGATGTTTCGCAAAATTTCTTAAAACTGCTTTTTTTATTCCCCTTGATCGTAAAATCTAAAAAGTTCACCTCATAACCGTTGTTCTTTAAAATAGTTGCCGGATAAAGCATGAAGATATTCGCCTGCGGATAAATCCCGTAATTGCAGCCGAATATCCTTTCCGCCGGACGACGATCGTCTAAAGCCGGCGGGATAAGAAATAGTATTTTCATAGGATAACCCTGGTGCGTTTTCCGAAAGTTTTTCTCAGATATAAAAACAGTATGACCTGCGCGGGGAGCAGAAGTAAGGCTGCTTCGCATAACATTACAATAATATCTTTGAAAGCCGGTTTGATATTTAGAATGAATATAGCGTCTTTCTTCACTTTTAAGGTAGCCCGGAGGATTCTTTTGAGGTACCTGATCTTAGCCGCGTTACTATTCAAGCGGTATTTTGTGACAACGTCGTTGATTGCGGAGATCTTCCCCTTCCTGGCTATCTGTAACCAGAGAAAATAATCTTCCGCATAACGGTACTTTTCATCATAATGAAAACCATTCAGGAGAAGGATCTCTTTTCTTATCATGACGGTGGAATGTATCAAAGGACATCTTTTTATACCCCCGTTCAAATCACAATGTCTTACAACGCCTAATTCATTTCCGGAGGCATCGATATAAGTTATTGCGCCGCCCAGAGCGTAAATATCGGGGTTTGTTTCCATTATCAAAGCTTGCTTTTCTAACCTGTCCTTTATCGCGATATCGTCTGAGTCCATCCTGGCGATATATTCACCCGTACTCTCCCGGATCCCCCTGTTCAGTGAAGAGATCAACCCCATATATTTTTCATTACGGATTATGCGCATCCGATTATCCCTTTGGGCATAGCTATGCAGGACCTCTAAAGTACCATCCCGGGATAGGTCGTCGATAATAATGAATTCGAAATCCTGAAAAGTTTGAGAGAGTATGCTCTCTATGGCGGGCTTGATAAATCGCGCGCTATTATAAGTAGGCATTATTACCGACACCTTAACCTTATTCATGCCTGCCTCATTCAAAAAAGCCATTTTCGTTTTCCTTGTCGTTTTTGCCTATATATATGACCTTTGCGCCTTCATGGTCAAATGTAAATTTTAACTCAAATAAATTCCTTAAAGCGCTCCTTAGTTTGTCCTGTTTCTTAGGCCGGCAATAGAATAACAGGAATCCCCCTCCGCCGGCTCCCAGCAATTTGCCTCCGGATGCCCCGGCCTTAAGCGCTTTATCATAGTAATAATTGATCTCATCGCTTGAGATTTTTGAAGTGATCTTCTTTTTTAGCTGCCACCCTTTATGTAAAACTTCACCAAGATAATCAAAGCGCCCCTGGCGCAAGGCGTCACGCAGCAGATACACGCAAGGGACCATCTCGTCGATCAGACCGAATTTATCGCTATCAGACATAAAATATTTTTGCTCCTTAAGAATCTTTGTTGCGGAACGCTGGATCTTCGTATAAAACATCATCAGGTTTTTTTGCAGTTTGATCTTATCCTCGACAGTGATGGTTAACGGTTCTACCCTGACGGAATCATCGCTGGAAAATTCAATTAAATTCAACCCTCCAAACGAAGAGGCGTATTGGTCTTGTTTGCCGATCGGGGCCTTTAAGCGGCCGATCTCGATCCGGCAGGCCTTCTCTGCAAGTTCGCTTTTAGGCATATCTTTTGCCAGAAAAGTATATAAATTTTGCAAAAGCCCCACAGTAAACGCGCTTGAAGAACCAAGTCCGGTTCCGGCAGGGATATCTGCATTGGACGAAATTTCAAGTCCTCCCCGGATCTTAAGCTCCTTTAATACTTCGCGTAAAATAGGGTGCTGGATCTCATCCGCCGAATTAGCCAATTCGGTTTTTGAATACTTGAGCTGAAAGGCTTTGCGGTTGAAAAAGGGATGCGAGCTGATATACATATACTTGTTTATGGTCGTGCTTAAGACCGCACCCCTGCTTTTTGAATAGTAGCTTTTCAGATCGGAACCACCGCCGATAAAACTCACCCTAAAAGGCGTCCTTGTTATGATCATTTTATTGTTTTTGTTAAAATGAACCTTTCAAAATCTTTTAGCCGTTCTATATTCCCGATGTCATAGAATCTATTCTCGGCTATATAGTAAGATAATTCGTCTTTAGCGATCAATTCCGGGTAGACCGTTTCTTCAAAAGAAACCGGAGTTTTATCCCTTATCAGGCCTATAACCTCTTTATCAACCACAAGTACTCCCGCATCGCAAAAATTAAGGTTTTGCGCGTTATTTTTGCCTTTATTATAAGAAGAGATTAACTTATTGCTTTTATCAATAGCGATATTAAAAGGGACGCCCGTATCGTCCTTGTTGTCGTAAACTGCCAATAAAACCTTTTTCTTGTTGTTTGTATATTCATCAGCCATTTTTATATAATTTATGGGCAGATAAGAATCTCCAAAGAGCAGAAAGAACTTACTCTCCAGCTTATCCCGGGCTAATTTTAAGGCGCCGCCGGTTCCCATGAATTTTTCTTCAAATGAATAATCTATCTTTACGCCCCAATTACTCCCGTCGTTGAAATAAGCTTTGATTTTATCGCCGTGGTACCCTGCCAGAAATAAGAATTTCCTGATCCCGTTACTTCTTAAAAGAAGAACTAAATACTCTAAAAACGGCTTATCGCAGGCCGCAACCATCGGCTTGGGATTGTTATCGGTAAGCGGCCTAAGCCTTTCTCCCTTGCCCCCCACTAATATTACTGCCTGATCTACGCGCATCAAAAACCGTACTCCTCTTTTAGCTCTCTCACGGATAACCTGACAGCTTGCTCCGAGCTTAATCGCGCTTTCCAGCCCAGTTTTCTTATCTTCTTAAGGCTGTATCTGTATCTCGGCACATCGCCGGTCCAGCCACGCTCTCCGCCGGCATATTTTATACGAGTTCTGCCCTTGAGGCCTAATTCCTTCATTAAAATTACGATTATCTTTGAAATTTTAATTGTAGAATCCGGGCCAAGATTAAAATAGTTATAACTACCCTTGGCCTTTTGCCAGACAAAAACCATAGCTTCAACCAATTCTTTTACGTGGAGGTACGGCTTGTCTTGCCTTCCATTACCCAGGACCGTGACCGCCCTGTCATTTCTTTTAAGCTTATGCAGCAGGTCATAAAGTATTCCATGCGTAGCCCTGCCGCCCACAACATTTGGGAAGCGGATCAACCATGCCTGCAGCCTAAAATTGTGCGCAAAGGCTGAAATATAAGCTTCGGAGGCCAGCTTGCTGGCTCCATAAAAAGAAATAGGCCTTAACGGCCCTGTATCTTCAGTAATAAGCCTGTTATCGGTTTCGCCGAAAATTGCCGAGCTGGAGGCAAATACTATTGCCTTAACATGATTAAGGCGCATTGCCTCCAGTACGTTGTGCGTGCTCAAAAAATTAAGCCTTAAATCCAATTTTGTATCCACTTTTTTTTGTTTTATCTGGGAATTAGCAACTAAATGAAAAACCGCATCAAATCCGCCTTTTCTAAAAACTTCATTCAGTTTCTTAAAATCCAATACATCCAGCTTATAAAACTTAAAATTCTTATCCTTTAGCCGGTGACGGATGTTCTTCATCCTCCCCAGGTAAAGATTATCCGCGCAGGTAACTTTATGCCCATTATCCAGCAATAGGTCTACCAGATGGCTCCCGATGAACCCCGCCCCGCCCGTAACAAGTATATTCATAGTTTATTTCCTGCAAACACACGCATCAGGTTATGCCTTTATGGCCTTTTCGTTATTACAAACGCTTTACTCGGGTTAAATGCCGAGCCGCACACTGAATTTAAAAAGAGGCCGCGCCCCTGGATCATTTCCAGTATCCGGGATTTCGGCGTAAAATAAGTATTTAACCCGGCAATGAGTTTACCGTTATCATTCAACGCTTTTGGCGCCTCTTTTAAGAATAGATCAAAGGGTTCAAAGCCGGTCGGGCCGCCATGCCACCCTTCCGGTCCGAAGGTCGGTGAGCCGCCTTTAGATTTGTAGAATCCGGCTCCGAAATCCGTCGGGACATAAGGCAGGTTCCAAAAGATCACGTCAAAGGACCCCTGCACATTTTCAAACATATTGCTTTCAATTATGCGGACATTCACCCGATTATTTTCCGCTATCTCCCTGCAGGTATCTACAAAAGAGGGCACTATCTCAACCGCGGTCAGGTCTATCTTCCTTTTTTTGGCTAAAAAGACCGTGAGGATGCCGTATTCGCCTGATCCGATCTCAAGGACCCTTTGCCCATCCCTGACATGAATAAGCAGGGCTTTCTTCAGGTTCAGGGTGGTTATATCCCAGAAAAACTTATCCCTGGCCTTATTTCTTCTTAAAGTAGGGTCAACGCCGAATATCGCTCTTGTCAGTAATTTAGACGACATAACCGGACCGCGGCCCCACTGGAATGCTATCTTCAATAACCTGGTATTAATAGACGCGGCCTTTTGCATGATTAATTTAACGTTTATACGATTCGAATACCTGCGATAAAAAACAAAACTGGTAGTCCTTCTGCCGGATAAAATCCAGAAAAAGCTGCGTATAGTCTTGCCCGGAATATTTATTCCTTCCGTAAATGAATTTCCAAAAACCTGCCAGTCTGCTGTATGAATCCTCGCATACTATAAAATCATGCAGGTGCGCGCTGAAACAAACCGAATCAGGAAGTCCAAAGACAAGCAAGAGCATTAAGAAAAAATCAAAACCCAGCAATTTAAGGTAAGAGACCGACAGCGTGAGCCTGAAAGGCGTAGCGGAAGTTATGGGTATCTCCATAATATCGGCGTAATCGTAATAGTGCGCGCTTCTCTCGCAAAATAAGTACCGCAGCGGATCCGGGTAATACGATGGGAAAACGCTGGAATCGTAAAGGAAACCGTATTTCTCTAATAATCGTATAGCCGATGATGAAATCCTCCCCTGCGGCGCCCGGTAACCCCTGGGATAATGTTTAAAGTAAGCAAAATATGCGGCCCTGGATTTTTCTATCTCATCGGCTAAATCCCGGCCGCGGGTGCTATGGGAATAGCTGTGCACTTCGAATTCACAGCCGTAATTTTCAAATATTCTTACGATTTCCGGGTATAATTCGAATATTTCTCCCACTACGAATACCGTGATCTTTACCCCGGAAGCACAAAGCCATCTTAATAATTCCTCGATCTTTTCGGGCTCTTTGAATAAACCGTATTCGTCGACGCAACCCGAGTAATCCGCTTCCAGATCCAGCGTAAACGCGAAATTTTTCATTTACCCCTATTCTCCAGGCCCTGCACCCTGGATTCAATCAAGGCTTGAGCCTGGGCGATCCTTTTAATCTGTTCTCCATAATTAGACAGCACGAGGCACAAATGCAGATTTATGAGAATAATAAAAAATATACCAAACAGTAGTACCGCGTTACTAGGGAGTACCATCCCGAATAACTTAGTTATCCAGTCGAGCAATCCTTGAAAAACCGCTAATAACAATATACTGATCCCGGCAACAAGCCACAATAATGCGTATTTTTCTTTCAACTTTTTTCTCCGGATCAATTCAAATATGATGAGCAGTAAAATCAGGCATAACCCTATTATCATGATCCTGTTAGTCTGGTTCATATCTTCCTCCTTCTAAAAAGATGCATGCTTAAGGAAAGCATAACTTTAACCATATAATAAACCGATCCCAGAGCAGTGATTGAAGATACTCCCTCCGTCCTCCTGTTGATCGATATAGGCACTTCCTTGATCCTGTATTCCCTATGATACAAAAGTATCTCCGGCTCCGGGAAATCTTCAGGACAGTTCTGCGCGAAGAATTTGATCGCGCTCTGATTCATTGCGCAGAAACCCGAAGTTGGATCCGTAATCTTCCTGCCGGTGATCAACCCCAGGAACCAGGCAATTATAGAAATACCTAGTAGCCTTGAAAATGTTGTTTTAAACTCAGAATTACCCAGGAAACGGGAACCTATAACAATATCGGCCTCACCATTTTTTAAAGGAAACAAAATATCATTAATAAAAACCGGGTTGTGTTGGCCATCTCCATCCATTCTTATGATATAACTATAATCATGCCGTAAAGCGAATAGGCATCCAGTTTGAAGACTTGCGCCGACTCCCAGATTAAAAATATGGCTTACTTTAGCAATTGGGTATTTTTCCAATACCTGCAAAGTCTTATCTGTTGAACCATCGCATACTACCAAGATATCATTCCCTGTTGAATACTTTAGTAAATTGTTTATAACAGAACCGATACTCTTCTCTTCATTATAGACTGGTATTATGATTAAAGTATTATTCTGCTTTATTGATTTCATATTAATAGCGCTAGAGCGGAGCTCCCCAGAACTAAAGTATTTGGCACCCACCCCCTAAGCACCCAATGCAACTTTTGTTACCTATCCTTAAGATCCAAACCCGCGGTTTTTGCAAGGGAGCTAAAAGCTAGGGGACCAAGTTTTCTTTGATTAGGCCAAAATAAATAGTTTCAGCAATTATCTTATGCCCTAGGGAATTACAATGACCTTCTTTCCAATATAAAGAATTCATTTTATTTTTTTCAAATACAACCAACGTATCAATAAAAAATACACCGTTATTCCGGCACCAATTTGATAATCTAGCGGCGGGATATGACCAATTTATATCCCCCAAATTTCTTTTTAACTCGGGGATATGAATTATAACTAACTTTGCGCCAATGTTATTTGCTATTTTGTGCATATTTGAATACTCCGATTCGACTTTTTTCCAACTACCTTCATGCTGACCATTATTCTTGTAAACATCTACCCAGTGGCAATATTTTAAAGTAAACCAAGGGGTAAAAAACCTTATAACAAGCCGGCATAGGTAAGAATAGCGATAAAGGAATCTAAAAATACTAAAAAAAATTTTATCGCTAAATATTTCTAGATATCCATTTTTTTCAACTCTTAAGCTACCAAAACCTGAATAAGTATCAATAACGTCATTCGGGAGAAATGCTACCAATATCAAATCAGGATGGTATTTTACCCCATAGTGCTCAAGAAATATTCTTTCGGGCTCAGGGAAAAAAGCCGGTATACCTGCCTTGATGATCTCAACCTTCGGATGGCGTCCCTGTATTTTATTAAGCATATCTTCTAACCTGGCCAGATAACTTTCACGGAAGTCAACTCCCAGTCCGTAAGTATAGCTATCCCCGAGGGCAAGAATACGAAAAACGCCATCCGGCTTATTAAAAGAATGCTCCTCATCGCGCAAACCAACACTATTATGTTCACATAAAAATTTCTTTTCACCCGTCCAGAGTTCCAGATAAATCTTGGAGTAAGGACGAGGCAAATAAGGCAAGTAGCGATCTTTTATAAAAATGTTTGCACCTTTTGAGATTCTTGGCGCTAAATTAAAAACCCGCAACGATATTTCAGTTATAAATAAGGGGGGAAAAATAATAAAAAAGACAGTTGCGAAACGGAAAAGTGTATCCCTCCGGATCAAAGTCCGAGTTTCTTTCCCCGAACCAGAAATACGACTTTTGTCATTCATACTTAAGGCAGAATCATGTGATTCCTGAAAGAGGAATAATCTTTCTAAAAGCCTGTTTTTCTATCTTCATTTAAATGCTCCTAATACCGGTTCTTGATAATTCCTAAAGGCAGAATAGATAAGAGACATAAACAAGGAAAAAATAGAGATAATTTACGCAATGTTATTCTTTATCTCATAAATCGCAAAATATATTTATACCTACACATCACCCATAACCGTTGTAAAAAAGTCTTTATATTGACCACTTTATCCATAGAAGTAGCTGATTCGCCCTTAATCCAAGCTGTTACCATGTCGCCAGGTGTCCCGAATTCGGCATTAAAAATACATAATTGCCAGTTAAGATACAAAATGATAGAATAAAAAGTCAGAAGTATTACAAGGCAAGCTATTTTTCTTCCATATCTTTCAATTACTGCCGAAAGTCCTATTACGTAGATTGCAAACAGGCCTGAAAGAAGCCTGTTTGAAAACGACCAGCCTGCAGACCAGAAATACATATAACCGTAAAATATTACTATAGCCAGCCATAATCCTAAAAACAGATATCCTGTTTTTTTTATTTCTTTGGGCATGACCGCCAGGCCAAGGATTGAAATAATAGTTACGGGTGACCAAATGAATAATCCATGAACAGGATTAAACAGGGTATTCAATAAAAACCTGGGCCAGTGAGGCAGGTTCACTATGGTTTGCACAGTCCCAGAGCTATTTATATCATAAGGCAAGAACGCATTGCCGTTATAAAAATAGAAAACTAATGCGATTATCCAACCAGAGCTTAAAAGCCCGAGCGAAAAGAATTTCATTTTCTTCCACTCTCCGCAGAAAATAAAATAGAGCAATAAAGGGAACGCAAAAACAAAATTAGCGTATCGGACTAATATCGAAACTACGTATATCATCCCCAGCCAAAAAGCGCTCCGCTCACTTTTATTGCTCTTTAATATAAAATAAACGATCAGCGTATTGACAAAGATATCTACCGCGTGCGTGAAACTGGGCATTAATACCGATACGCTAAATGCCGAAGTTGAGAATAAAATACTGATCACGGGTAGAAGGATGCTCTTTAGTTTTAGGCTCTTTAATATCCTTATCGTCATCAGGATCGACATGAGCATATAAAAATTGCTGGCCAGGTTGATCGAAACCTGCCTTAAGGTTATACCGTTTGAATGTAAGCTAACCTTTAGAAATAATTCCGTGAAATAAGCCGCCAGGTAAAAAGGGAGATTAAAAAATACGCAACCTGCCTGATGGAATCCATGTATGTGGGCGCTTAGAGATCCGGGAAGATGCAATATCCCCTCCAGGATGGCATAATAATAAACTCCGTCGCTCTGCACCCTGTAGACATTAAATCCCAGCGCAAAAAACATAAAGATGGAACTTACAATTATTTCTTCTTTATATCTATTGAACAGGCTTCTCATTGTCATAATACGCAAAGATTAATCCTTCTCCAGGATAAAATTATCCATTACTAATGCGTCTAATCCGTTTGAATAGAAACAGCGAATTGCCTCTTGAGGAGAACATATGATAGGCTCCCCCCTTACATTAAAAGAGGTATTTAAAACGACGGGATAACCGGTGCGTTTCCCCAGGGTTGTGAGCAGGGAATGATACAGCGGGTTGCTTTGAGAGGTAACTGTTTGGGGCCTGATAGTGCCGTCCACATGGACCACAGAACTCAATTTTTCCTTCATAGGCTCTTTGGCCTGATAAGCAATTGTCATAAAAGCGCTCTCTTTAGGATCTTTAATATAATCATCCTTATTTTCATCGGCCAAGGAAGGACAGAACGGCCGCCACGATTCCCTGTATTTTACCTCTGCATTGACTTTATCTTTGACGCCCGGAAAAACAGGATTTGCCAGGATAGACCGGTTCCCCAGGGAGCGCGAACCAAACTCCATACGGCCCTGGAACCAAGCAATTACTCTGCCTTTTTCAAGCAGGTCAGTCGCTTCCTTTACCGGGTCTGATATCTCCCGGAAATCAACCTTGGAATTTTTAAGTATAGCGCGGATCTGGTCATTGCTGAACCCGGACCCTAGATACGTATTCACCAAAGGCTCCCTTATATCTTCAGCGTGCTCTTTAGCGACATACATCGCAGCCCCCAAAGCCGTACCCGCGTCATTTGATGCCGGCTGCACAAAAATATCTTTGCACCCGGATTGCCGCAGAATCTCCCCGTTCATCTTGCAATTTAACCCTACCCCTCCGGAGATACATAAGTTTTCCATTCCAAATTTTCCCACCAATTTCTTCGCCAGCATAACTGCCGCGCGCTCCAGGAGTTCCTGGGCTGCCCAGGCAATATCCACATAGGTATCCAAAAGATATTTACTTTGCGCCGCACCGTTAATTTGCGTTTTCTCGCCATATGCAACCGGAACCGCCAGAGGATCAATACGAGTAAGAAACTCGGCTAATCTATCGGTAAAACGCTTACCGTAATAATGCCCGCCAAAAAGAGTGTAAGTAGGATCGACCTCATACTTGTCGCATTTAATCTTCAATACCTTGCCCAGGGGTTCGATCCATTTATTACCGGTCCTTGCCTTTTCTCCCAAAGCAGCCAGCCCCATTAGCTTTCCCTCATCGCGATAAGGCAAAAAACCTAAATACTCTGTAATCGCCGCGTAAAACCAACCCAGAGAATCAGGGATGGGGTAAGTCTCCACAACACGAACTTCATCTTTCTCTCCTACCGCAAGCTGAGTGCATAGGTCTTCCCCATGACCATCGATAGTCAATATCCCAGCTTTATCAAACTTACTGCAGAAATATGAGCTGTAGGCATGGGCTAAATGATGCGGGACGAACTCTATTTGAGGGATATCCCCTTTAAGACCGGCCGATCGCAGGCCTTCTATGATCTTTGTGCGCACCTTTAAAGGATGATAATCCGTTAATCCCTCCGCGATCGAAAACAAAGTAGATTGTTCTTTTCCGGCATGAAACGACCTGCGTTCTTCCAAGGCATATCTGATATAGGTTGAAGTAAAATTCCGCGCCATTGCCCAGGGATATTTTTTTACATCCCACCCAAAAGCGATCCTGTCAATAGAACTTAATGTCAGCTTAGACCAAGACAGGCAATAAGCAACTGCCCTGACCGGAAAGCTGCCTTCGCTTACCTTTACCCGGGAAAATCTTTCTTCTTCTGCAAAGGCGATACATTTTCCATCCCGCAAAATGCAGGCAGCCGGGTTCATGCCAAAGGCGATAATGCCGAGAATGTTCATAAGAAACGTCCTATTTAAAATTATTTATATAGAATTCCTGGAAGAACGCAAAGACTATGCCCAGAAATAAACCTGATCCTAAAATTGTGAAAACCTGGTCTAAGTTTAATCGGGCATAATTCACTGCATTACCTGCTTCTTCAACTCTCGAAAATGGTTCAGAACGGTTGAATATTGCTTTTGAATTTATGATCTTATTCGTTAGAGGACCATATTTACTTTCATAATAATCTTTCATTTCTTGCAATTGCGAAACATAAGAATCTAAGTCACGTTTAGATACGGAGCTTTTAAGCAATGATAACTGCTGATCAATAAAGCCTTCTTCTTTTTCGTAGCTTTTGATCCGCATGTTAACAATATTTTTTTCCCTGTGATATATCTTATTCCCTTCGTCCACTAACATAGAGGCGATCGCATTACAAATATCAACAGCCCGTGAACTATTCTTGTCCTTAACGGAAATACATATGAAATCGCTTTCCAACCCCGCCTTGAATAGTATTTTTCCACTATTATACATCGAGAGCAAATCAGTTGCGCTGGCAGAGGCCTGCGGCTTCAATGAAGAAACAACATAAGAACTATTCTCTTCCAGGAGATGTCCGGCGTCCTGTGCAGTCATTAACGGTTCCTCAATCGAGCCTACGTGTATCATAGAGTTGGCTACATAAAATTGCGGTGATAAATACACCAAATAATTTACAACGAGCACAGCAAGAGTAAAAAAGAATAGAACCGTTGCCCTGTGTTTTATGATTATTCTTATATAATCTAGTAAATCAATTTCGTCATCAAATATTTCGTTGTTCTTCAACATAATTAATCCCCTATCATTGCTGTCTGAATCAACGTGATTGCTTCGCCCGCCACAAAACATGGCGGGCTCGCAATGACGGTATGATAATAGCCAGTTAATTTGGCATACATTTATTACTTGCGTATGGTCCAAAAATCAGCAGCGAGAGACTCTAGATACTGAAATGGCATAGTGAAGTAGCCAGATTGGCCCCAGCGGCTGCCCCAAGAATTACGGACCAAAAAGCGCTTATCCTTCTGACTGTAGCCCACAGCCAACACCGCGTGTCCCCCGATGGCCCGTTCGGACTTCCTGGGTATCTGCACGATACCGGTGCGGGCTACCTGTTTTGACTGGAAACTTTCATAAACCGTAAAACCAAAAACAAAGGGATAGCCTTCAGCCAGACAAACCAGCATCTCTTGCAGATCATCAATGCGATGATATGAAGCAATACAATGCTTTTTGGCCTCATTGTAACATCGCTTAGGCGGTTTTTGAGCGAAACGCTCTATTTCGTACGGCCAACTCTTTTCCCAGCAATAACCCGTATTCTTTAAGGTCTTGATGCCGTAGCGCAATGATGCCCCGGAATCATAATCCTCCGTATCCTCCAAGACCCTCTCATTGTAATAAATAAAAAGCCGGCTGACATCGGCATAAACCGAATCCGCCCGGTTATCTAAGAACTCTAAATTACCCGCTAAAGAGCAGGCAGTGCAACTGCCCAGATTACCTTGCTGCTCCACTAAAGAACAATATGGGCGCAGGTCAATCTTAGCTGGCAGCCTGATCCTTGGCTTAATCGCGGCATAAAGATAGTCGCGCTGGTCAGGGATGTCTGGAAGCCAACCGTATTTTTTATGCATAATTATTTAGAAATGGGACAGTCCCCTCCAACACCACTTACGTTCATAGCTGTGCGGGGACAGTCCCATTTTTGATAAGCTTCCTTACCATTTGCCCTATTGCTAATGAACAGGTAAAACCCGGGGATTCGATCCCGATCAAATTGATGAAACCCGCAAATCCATGCCCCGTTTCATCTTCAATCACAAAATCGCGGAAATCCACCCCGTTTCCCTGCAATTTTGGCCTAATTCCAGCCGTATCAGGGATAAGGTCCTCTTCTTCAAGAAAAGGCATAAATTTACGCGCTGAGGCGTAAAAATCGCCCTTTTTGGCATCCTTGACAGAATAATCCTTATTCCTATTATCTAAATACTCGTCATCGGGCCCCAGACGCATACTACCGGCTAAATCCAGGGTAGCATGGATTCCTAAACCTCCGCTTTTGGGTTTAGGTACAGGGTAAACCAACCTATTTATCAAACGGGATTTGGATGAATTGACCCGGAAGTATTGTCCCTTACAATAACGAAGCCTGTAATTCAATTTATCTACGCCCATACCCGCCATCTCGGCTACCGTGTCCGAATCCAGACCTGCACAATTTATCACCATATCAGTTCCAAGCGCAGTTAAATCTCTCCCATTTCTAACTGATATGCTGTAAGCGTCAAACGTTTTCTCTATCCCCGTAACCTCTGAATTAAAGGCTACGATTGCGCCGTTTGACTTGGCATGATCATAAAAATATTGCATAAGGCAATGGGTATCTAAAATTCCTGTTTCCGGAGAATAAAGGGCTGCTAATCCTTCTACATTTGGCTCAAGAACCTTAAGTTCCTTCCGGTCCAGCATTCTAAGGCCTTCTACGCCGTTTGCCTCACCCAGCTTAAAAAGGTTTTCCAGGACATTGATCTCTTCTTTTTCCGTAGCAACGATAAGCTTTCCCATCCTATTATGAGGAATCATTTGTTTCTTGCAGAGCTCGTATAAAAGATGCCTTCCCTCCACGCAAAGTTTTGCTTTAAGCGAACCTGATGGATAATACATGCCTCCGTGTATGACTTCGCTGTTGCGGCTGGAGGTCTCCTGGCCAAAGGTCTTCTTTTTTTCAAGGACGAAGACATCTTCGAATTTTTTTGATAATTCCCAGGCAACGGCTAAACCAATAACCCCGGCTCCGATAATTGTAATAGTTGGATCTCTTGTCATTTATATCGCCTAATTCCGGGGACAGTCCCCTTTTATTATATTTTGCTATTTAGCCAGGAGAGGCTTTCTTTGTACCAATCAATGGTCTTTTGCAGCCCCTCGTTGAGGCCAATTCCTGGCTTCCAACCCAATCTCTGAGCCTTAGAGGAATCAAGGGAATAACGCAGGTCATGTCCGGGGCGGTCTCTAACGAATTTAATCAATCTATGCGGCTTATCCATCTTATTCAGTATAGCCATTGCCAGGTCAATATTTCTTTTTCTAAACCCGCTGCCAAGGTTATAGATCCCGCCGGGCTTGCCTTTCTTCAAGATTAAAATTATCCCCTCTACGCAGCTTGAAACATAAAGCCATTCGCGCACATTTAAACCTCTGCCATAAACCGGAATCTTGCCGCCTTTTAATACACTATGGATAGCGACAGGTATAAATTTCTCGGGGTATTGCCAGGGGCCGTAATTGTTAGATGGCCGCACAATTATTGCAGGCAATCCGTAAGTCCTGATGTAGGATCTTATCAATAAATCCGCAGCAGCCTTAGACGCAGAATAGGGAGAATTAGGCTGCAAAGGCGAATCCTCATTAAAAACCCCTTTTTCTATCTCTCCGTAAACCTCGTCACTTGAGATATGAATAAACTTGTTAATTTGATATTTTAGGCAGGCATCCAATAATACCTTAGTGCCGTTAATATTGGTATTAATAAAACTTGAGGAATCAACGATACTCCTGTCCACATGGGTCTCTGCGGAAAAATTCACTACGATATCGGGTTTTTCCTTTTGGAAGACGGCGCAAATCTTGTTTTTATCGCAGATATCGACTTTGTAGAATTTGAATTTACCCTTTACTTCATCCAGCCTCTTCAGGTCGCCGGCGTAGGTGAGCTTGTCAATAACAATAAGGCGGGGACAGTCCCCTTCAAGACCGCTTACGTTATAGCTGTGCGGGGACAGTCCCCTTTTGGCGAGCTGCCTGACAAATTCGCTCCCGATAAAACCGGCGCCGCCGGTAACTACTATGCGCATAGCTACCTTTCCAAATATCCGCGCACGCATTCATCCAACACCGCGTGGATGTCGCGCACTTTGAAACCTGTTCTCTCCAGTTTCTTAGTCGACAAGATCAGGTTCGTACGCACTAAATTCAGCTTCCTAAAATTAATTTTCTCATATTCAAAATCAGGGACATATCTTTTGTAAACTTCCATAAGCTCGGGGTATTTTAATACGCCCTTATTTACCACATTATAGATACCGTTGGCATCAATCTTTAACAGATGCTTAAGCGCCTTTATGAAATCCGGAATATAAGTGACTGAATTTGGAATGTCGATTACTTTTTTATAATTAATCAGCTTAGCAAGGAGATTCTTAGGATGAGCCCGGTTATCCAAAGGGATACGGATGCGCGCGATCAAAACCGGGAATTTGCGCAGGATAACCTCAAGCGCTTTTTCGGCATAAATCTTGGTGCGGCTGTAATAGAGCCCGAGAAAATCCGGTTCTCTATCTTCTTTTACGGGCTTGTCTTTAGAATAATCATAGTTATATATGCAGCCGCTGCTTATATGCACTAATTTTATATTATGCCTCAGACAGGCCTCTCCCAGGATGATCGGAACAAAGGTGTTGGCAAGCAGCGCTTTGTCCTTCTCCAGTTCGCATTCATCCACATTCCTGCCGGTATAACCGATGCAATTAATGATGATCTTCGGATTGAACCTGGAGATTATCCGTTCGGCGTCCGTCAGAGTGCTTATAGGTGATTCAAAGAGATCGGAATCTATCTCTTTATGCAGCCGAGAACCAATAAAACCTTTACCTAAGATAAGTATTTTGGAAGACATATTATCTAAGTCCGGGGACAGTCCCCTTTTAGCCTTTTATTCACAACAAATCCTTTTCAGATAATCCCCGTAACTGGTATTGATAGCCGCAGCAAGCGCTAATAATTGTTTTTTGCTGATATACCCCATCCGATAAGCGATCTCCTCAATACATCCGATTTTCAGGCCCTGGCGGTCCTCGATAGTCTTTATGAACATCGAGGCATCAATCAGAGAATCATAAGTTCCGGTATCAAGCCAGGCATGGCCCCGGCTCAAAAATTTAACCCTTAATCTGTTCTTTTTTAAATACGCGTTATTGACGTCCGTGATCTCCAACTCACCCCTGGCTGAAGGTTTCAGGTTTTTTGCTATTTTTATAACGTCGTTAGCGTAAAAATATAGCCCGGTTACAGCCCAATTACTCCTTGGCCGCTTTGGCTTCTCTTCAATGGAAATTACCGAATTATTCCTATCAAATTCTACCACACCATACCGCGCAGGGTCTTTAACGTAACAGGCAAAGATGATCCCGCCCTCTTTTATCCGGCCTGCTTCCTGCAGGAGGCCGCTTAACTCGTGGCCGTAAAATATATTATCTCCGAGGATCAGGCAAACGCTGCTTTTTGCCATAAAATCCTTTGCGATAAGAAAACTTTCGGCAATACCTTTAGGCTGGGACTGAACGGCATAAGTAAAGGACACACCGATGTCTCTGCCGTCTCCCAGCAGGTCTTTAAAGCGCGGCGTGTCTTTAGGGGTAGAAATTATCAGTATCTCCCGGATACCGGCAAGCATAAGCACGGAAAGGGGATAGTAGATCATCGGCTTATCATATACCGGGATAAGCTGCTTACAAACACCCTTGGTAATGGGATAAAGGCGGGTTGCCTTCCCTCCGGCAAGAATAATTCCCTTCATGAAATTGGCCTTTCCCGGGTAAAATCGAAAAAAACCCAGATTTTCAGTATATCAGATTAAGAAGGAAAAATCAACCTTATTTTTATTAAAAGAAGGATAAAATAGACTGGAAATAAAGGAGTTAGGAAAGAAAGGAGGGGTAATTCCGGGGACAGTCCCCAAAAATCGGGGACAGTCCCCTTTTAACTATCCTACAAGCCAAAAATCAGCCGGTATTATCTTACAAGCCTTTTTTAACGATAAATTCAGTCAGGTCTACCACGCGGCAGGAATAGGCCCATTCATTATCGTACCAACCCAGGATCTTAACCAATTTACCATCGATTACTTTAGTGAGTTCTGAATCAAAAATGCAAGAATAGGTTGAACCCACAAAGTCCTTGGAAACCAATGGTTCTGTCAAGTACTGTAAAATACCCTTTAGCTCCGACTCAGCTGCCTTCTTGAACGCGGCGTTGACGGTTTCAGCGGTTGCGTCTTTCTCCACGATACAGCTTAGGTCTGTCAGGGAAACATCAGGAGTGGGCACGCGTATTGCCAAGCCGTCCAATTTTCCCTTAAGCTGCGGGAGTACCTCTCCTATCGCCTTGGCAGCGCCGGTTGAAGTCGGGATCATGGAAACTGCTGCCGCGCGGGCGCGCCTTAAGTCTTTGTGGGGAAAATCCAGGATCCTCTGGTCATTAGTATAAGAGTGGATAGTAGTCATCAGCCCGCTCTTAATCCCGAAATTATCCAATAGGACCTTGGCCATTGGGGCAAGACAATTAGTGGTGCAAGAAGCATTAGAGACGATATTATGTTTCTTAGGATCATAGATCTTATCGTTTACCCCCATGACAATCGTGGCATCCTGACCCTTGGCCGGTGCGGTGATGATTATCTTTTTGGCCCCGCCGTTAGTCATATGGCCGACGCATTTTTCTTTATCCGTGAATACGCCCGAGGATTCAATTACCACCTCTACGCCATAATCCTTCCAGGGGATCTCCGCGGGAGACTTTGCGCTTAATATTTTAAGGGTTTTGCCGTTAACCACCAAAGAATCCTCTTTGGCTTCCACGCTAGCCTTCAATTCGCCGAACGTGGAATCGTATTTTAACAGATGCGCCAATGTCTTTGTCCCGACGGGTAAATCGTTCACTGCCACGATATCCAGCTCTTTTGATTGCTTGGCCAGGGCAGCGCGAAAAACCAACCTGCCGATCCTTCCAAAACCATTGATGCCGATTTTCGTTGCCATTTCTTTAAACCTCCTTTTGAACTTTAATAATTCCGGGGACAGTCCCCTTCAAGACCACTTACGTTTATAGCTCTGCGGGGAGGAGTCCCCTTTTATTTGCTGATAGTTGACTTGGCTTCCTTAAGGTATTTTGCGGCTAGTTCGGGAGGGGTGGAGACCAGGTAAAACCCTGAACCCCACTCAAATCCTGCCACGCGGGTCAATTTGGGCATAAATTCGATGTGCCAGTGGTAACCCTCAACTTCCACGTCGGTATTCACCGGGCCGGAATGTATAATAAAATTATAGGACAAGTTAGGGAATATCACCTTCAGCTTAGCGATAGTTTCTCTGAGTATTGCCGCTAAGTTTGGTATCTCCTTTGGCGACATATGGCAGAAAAACTCATTATGCTTCTTGGGGATTATCCATATCTCAAAAGGGAAACGCGAGGCATAAGGGCAGAAAGCCAAAAACGAATCGTTCTCCAGGATAATCCTCTCCTTTTCTTCTTTTTCCTGCCGGATGATATCGCAGAAAATACAGCGCTCGCGAAACTGGAAATAATCGTGCGCGCCCCTGATCTCTTCCGATACGCTCTTGGGGATCATGGGAAGCGCAATCATCTGCGTATGGGGATGCTCTAATGAAGCTCCTGCAGCGGCCCCAAAATTCTTAAACACCATAATATATTTAAAACGCTTATCTTTAACCAGGTCCAACGCCCGCCGGCAATACATGGAAAGAAAGTTTTCTACTTCGGAATTCAATAAATCCGAGATATCTTTCTCGTGATACGGAGTCTCAACCAGGACTTCATGCGCCCCGATACCGTTAGACATGTCATAAATACCCAACCCCTTCCTATCCAGGTCACCCTCAATTTGTAAGGCCGGGAATTTATTGGCTACTACGCGTACCTGCCAGCCGGGGGTATTTGGAGCGGTGGAGCTCTCGCGGATAACCTCTATCTCCGGAGGAGTCATACCCTCATTGCCGTAACAAAACGGGCATACCCCGCCCTTATAAGAATGCGGCTCGTATTCATATTCCTCAGGCTTAAAAGGATGATCGGTATCCATAATCACCCACCTGCCGATGATCGGGTCTCTTCGTATCTCAGACATATTAAACCTGGACCTCTCTTAAAAACTGTGCGGCATTTTCCGGAGGCAATGGGTTGATATAAAAACCGGTCCCCCATTCGAACCCTGCCACCCGGGTCAGGCGCGGCGTTATCTCAATATGCCAGTGGTAATCGTTATCAATAGATTTCCAATAACCCACTTCCGGGCGCCTGAAAGGCGCCGTATGGATTATATAATTGTAAGGCGGGTCATTCAGGCCTTTTTTTAGCTTTGACAGGACCTGTTTTATGATCTTGGCCAAATTAATACGCATGGATAAATCCAGGCTGGTAAAATCACAGGAATGCTTCTTGGGAAATATCCAGATCTCGAAAGGAAACCGTGCGGCAAAGGGCGATATGGCGATAAAACCGTCTATCTCTAGGATCAGACGGTCCTTGGACTCCATCTCCTGCTTGATCAAGTCGCAGAAAACGCAACGTTCATGGTATTCATAATATTTGCGAGCGCCCACCAGTTCCTCTTTCACGCGCTTAAGGTTGACGGGGGTAGCGATAAGCTGTGAACGCGCGTGCTTGACCCTTCCGGCGCCCGCGGTCCAGCCGTAGTTTTTAAAGACCAAAACATATTTGAAGCGGATATCCTTCTCCAGGTCGGTAATCCGGGAGATATACGCGGTAATGACCTTCTCGATCTGTTCATCGCTTAAATCCGCCATGTTGGCGATATGCTGCTTTGTCTCAATGACTACTTCATGGGCTCCGATGCCGTTCATCATATCATAGAGGCCTTTTCCGCGGCGGTCGATCTCGCCTTCGATCTTTAAGAATGGGGCGACGCTCGGCACGACCCGCAACTCCCAACCCGGGCTGTTAGGGACCGTATTTATCGAGCGCGCGGCGTAAATCTCAGGCGGAGTCTGGGACTCGCGCCCTTCACAAAACGGACAAGGGTTTTCCGCCGGACCTTCCTGCGCAGCTCCGGAGAACTGGTCAGGCCGTCTGGCCCGCTCAGTGGCAATGATCACCCATCTTCCTAAAACCGGATCTTTTCTTAATTCAGGCATGTTAGTCGTTGGTCGTTAGTTGTTGGTCGCTAGTAAATAGAATGTTGTAATTATAACATAAGTTCATTTTTGTGCAAGATTTTTTTCGAGCGAAACTTTCCTATTTTTCAAAATCGTCATTGCGAGGAGGGCGGAGCCCGGCAAAGTAATCTCGTTTTAGGATTGCTTCCCGCCACGCTTCGCTCGCGGCTTCGGTCGCTCGCAATGACGAATTAAAAACTTTCTCCTGCGGAGATTTTATGTCCGGCGATAAATTCCTTGACCGGCATCCTCTTCTTCCCCTCCAACTGCAGCTCTTTGATCAAAAGACAACCACTGCCCGTACCGACTAAGATCCCATCCTGGCCAACCCGGATAATGATCCCCGCTTTAAGAGGGGTGACTTTTTCTTCTTGAACAAGAACTTCGCCTTGATAAACTTTGAGCAATTTACCTTTATAATAAGTGAACGCGCCCGGCCAGATGATTAAGCCGCGTATCAACCTATCTATTTCGTTTGCGTTTTTGCGCCAATCGATCTTGCCGTCGATTTTTTGCAGTTTAGGAGCAAAAGTAACGCAAGAAGCATCCTGCTCCTTGAGCGTATATTTATTTTTTTCGATGAGCGCTAAAGACTCTCCCAAGGCACAAACCGCTAATTCTGACAATTTATCCTCAAGGGTAAGCGCTGTATCGAAAGGAGTGATGACTAAAGACTTTTGTAGTAATACCGGGCCGGCGTCCATCTGACGCACCATTTTCATTATGGTGACACCCGTTTCCTTATCCCCATTAACTATCGCCCAATTTATAGGAGCTGCTCCGCGGTATTTCGGCAGCAAAGAGGCGTGGGCGTTAATATACAGCTTCTGCGGTAAATTTAACAGCTCTTCCCCAAGTATCTGCCCGTATGAAATTACAATCGAGATGCCGGCATTTATTCTCTTTAGATAATCCAGGCTTTCCCCGGAATTAACATTTTCCGGATGGAAGATATTGATTCCGGCGCTTTGCGCAAATTCCTTTATAGGGGTTTCGGCGCTCTTCAGGCCGCGGCCTTTTCCGCGGTCGGGTTGAGTAACTACGCAGGCAAGCTCATGCCCTGATTTCTTTAAAAACTCAAGCGACGGTAAACCGATCTTCCCGCTGCCAAAGAATATTATTTTCACCCCGTTATTCCTTTCAGTAGAATTTCCCCAAAATTTTTCTCTACATTCGGTGTTCTCCCTGCCTGCCGGCAGGCAGGGACTCGGCGCCTGCGGCGCCTCGCTCGAACAATATAGCTTATTCTTCGAGCGGAGCGAACGAAGTGAGCGTAGTCGAGAAGATAAATTTGCTGGCTCGCTCGAACAGTATTCTCTGTTTTCCCCCCATCCCTGCTGCATTAGGAATAACGGGGCTCATAACGGATCTATGTCTATAGTCACAACCGCGCTCCTGTGAGAAACTCCCTTAAGGTTCTTTGCCAAAAATCTAGAGATATTTATGGCCGAATTCGCCTTGAGCGTTACCTGGTAATAATAATTCCCGCGCAGCTTCTCCGGTTGGCCGGGGCTCAAAGATAACACTGTTACCCCCCTGGATTTAATCCCCTTGAGATGCTCAAATACCTCCGTTGCGGCCAGCCTGGTCTTATCCCTTAAGGGACCGCGTAATTTTACCATGCCTAAATGCTTAAAAGGAGGAAAACCCAGGGACTTTCTCTGCTTAAGCTCATTAAAGTAGAAAATATTAAAATCGTTCTTCTGGATCGCCGAAAAAACATGATGATTAGGGATACCGGTCTGAATAATAAGCCTGCCTTTAGTCAATCCTAATAATCCGCACAAGAGCGAAAACGTCTTCTCCGCCGCGCGAAAATCGACCCGGTGCAGGGAATTGTCAATAGATAAAACTCCGACGAGCTCAAACCGATAATCACATTCTTTTATTATAGTGCTGGTGGAAACAAAGATATCCGCATCCTCTATCTTAAAATCAGCTGACTCAAGGCGCTTGATCCGCGCTGAAGGAAAGATCCGGGATATATCGCTCTCTATTTTTTCTGTGCCCAGCCCCGAATAACGGATGTATCCGGAATTACACTGCGGGCATATATCGGGCTTGGGCATCTTAAAGTTACAATGATGGCAAACCAGCTCCCTTTTCTGGAAATGGTAAACAAGGCTGATCTCGCAACGGGGACAGCTTAAGATCTTCCCGCAAGTAGGGCACTGGGCAAAAGTAGCGAACCCGCGGCGGTTCAGGAATAAAAGCACTTTACCCCCGGCCCCTAAAACCGAGAAAATGGAATCCTCGAGGTATTTAGAGAAGACGATGTTCTTATTTATCTGGCGGATGCTTTTCATATCCACTACCTTTACCCCGTTAGAGAAATCCGCTTGATAACTATGTTCTCTAACGGGGTTTACCTCGTTAGAGAGACCCGTTTGAGAACTAAGTTCTCTAACTGAGTGAACCTCTAAGGCAGCCGTTTCCTGAGCGATCAAGCTATAATTAACTTTTCCTTTTTTTGCGAGATAAAAACTCTCTAAAGACACGGAGAATCCCCCCAGGACGACCCTCAAATTTTCGAGCCCCGAGCGGATAAATGCAACCTCACGAGCATGATAATGCGGCACCTGCTCCTGTTTATAAACGCTGTCCTGCTCTTCTTCTATAATGATCAGCCCCAGGTTGCTTAACGGGGCAAAAATCGCCGAACGCGTTCCCACAACGATATTTACTTCTCCCTGTTTGGCCTTTACCCATTCCAGGCCCTGAAGTTTTCCTTTCTTGCAAAAAACTCCCGGTTGAATACCTAATCTTGCCTTGATCAATTCTTCTGTCTTCAAGGCATAATGCGCATCGGGCAAAAGCACTATAACTGCTCTTTTAAGATCAAGCGCATCTTTTATATACTCGATGTATCTCTGCCATCGGGCTTCCTTAGAGAGGGATTGGATTAAAATATGCTCCTCTTTATTCCCTTGAGGCTGTATTACCGGTAATTTAAAGGCGGGAAGCGTAGACTTCTTTCTCAATGCATCGGGCAAGGCGCTGACGATCACCTCACCCCAGCTTGCGGAATAATACTCCGCTACTTTTTTGGTAAGGACAAGCAGCTCATTGCTTAGCGCGGGCGTTTCATCAAGGGCTTTTGAGATATTTTTAAGGCGGGGAACCCCGGATTCCCTGCTTAAACCCACAACAAAGCCGAGCGAATCATTGCGTCCAAAACTCACCCAGACCCGCGAACCCACCTCTACTTTGCACGCTAAATCGCCGGGGACAATATAGTCAAATGGGCCTTCTACGGGCAATGGCAATACTACTTTAGCATACAGCATTACAGAATTCCTCAACGCGAAACTTGCGGTTAAGTTTTTTATGATTTTCCCTTAAGCTGTCGATTTTCTCGGGATGGGCTTTAAAATCCAGGATTATCTCTTTGATCTTTTCAGGGCTTAAGTGCCGGCAATCCACGCCTATATTCAGACGCCTGAGCACATTGATGTTCTCGACCTCCTGGCCATAAATAGCGGTAATAAAAAGCGGGACGATCTCCATACACAGGCATTCAGAAATAGTCATGCCTCCCGGCTTGGCTATCATAATATCGGATACCCCCATTAATTCTTCGATATTATTTACAAAGCTGTAAACAAAGACTCCGGGGAATTTCCTAGCCCACAGCCTGGAGTATAAACCTTTATTATTGGCCGAAACCACTAATACCTGCGCCTCCCCCGACAACTCCTCCACTACCTTCTCTATCTTACCTATCCCGAAAGAACCCGTGCATACAAGGACCGTGAATTTATGGCTGTCCAGGCCTAATTTTTTAGCCAGGACATCCCGGTTGAAGGCAGGAAAAAATTTTTTATCTGCCGGCAGGCCCAGCACTTTTATGCTCTTATACTGGACATTTTCCGACAGCAGCAGGGCCTTGGTAAATTCAGAGGCCACGACATATAAATCCGTTTGCGCGCAACGCCAAAAATCATGCACCCCGAAATCAGTAATGACCGTAACCAGCTTTGAGCTGATCTTTCTTTTAGACTTCAGGTATGCGCATATTTCCGACGGGAGAAAATGCGTGGAGATGACCACGTCAAAATTCTCTTTGATGAGAAAGGCGGAGAATCTCCTGGTATTCAGCCTGTTCAGGAACTTGGAAATCTTTCTTGTGGCAAAGCGTAAACTCCTGGTATGGGTTATCCAGAATAAAATCTGCCAGAGGAACTGGGCGCGGTTCACCAGGAATGTGTATCCCCAGTGATAACTTACGTTGAATAACAGGCTGGATTTATCCAGTATATCTAATATTTCTACGTGCTCACCGGGCCGGCAGTCTTTCAGATAACCGTAGATGGCCTGCGCAGCAGTGGTATGGCCTTTCCCGGCTGAGGCGTAGACAACGATTATGCGCATATGCTTTTGAGGATTATTTTCACGGCTCCGGCCAGGTCCCTGGCAGTAAAATCCGGCTGCTCCTGCCAGCTATCTTTATTTTCAGGCCTCTCTTTTCCCGAGAATACCAGGATAGTCTTTAATCCCGCCCCTCTGCCGGTCTGGATATCGCGGGTAGTATCCCCTACAAAGAAACTTTTCTTGGTATCGATATGAACGCCTCTTTGACCTGCGTCAGCTATGGCGAGATGCACCAGCCCTGCTTTTGGCTTACGGCAGTTACAATTATCCTCATTCCTGTGTATGCAGTAATAGACGCCGGAAATATACGGCCCTCCCAGATACTTAAGCATATTCCCGGTGATACTGTCGAGGGTTTTTTGTGAATATATCCCTTTTGATACTCCCGCCTGGTTGGAAACGATAAAAACCTTAAAGCCGTTTTGATGCAGCTTCTTCAGGGCAGATTTTACCCCGGGGAGAAAAGAAAACTCCTCCCAGCTCTTTACGTATTGTAAATCACCGGGGTACTTGTTGATCACACCGTCTCGGTCAAGAAAAACTGCTTTCATATTAACACGATTTCCTTACTTTCCAGATCTAAGCATTTCTCTATATTTGGCGTAGCTAAGAATCTGATAAAAACTGTCAAAATAGGCGATAATAAATCCGTAAAGCCCGTCTTTATAACCTTTTTTTCGCAAGTATCTGCGGAAAAACCGGTCCACGCTGCGCCAGACTATCTTGCCGATTGACATCCGCCTATGCGAATTCAGCCACTTTTTTGCCTCTAACGTAGACTGGCGGTTTATACTGGCCAAAAAATGCTCCAGGTCAGGATAGCCCTTATGAATGATATCTGACTTGAGGTGGCCGCAGCCGCCTTCAATGAACACCCGCGGATGCACCTCTGCTTCTTCATAACGGAATTTATCTTTCCTGAATAGCCTGACTTTAGCCGCAGGATACCAACCGCCGTAACGTACCCAATAATTCCCGATAAAATTACGCAAAGGAATAGAATGAGCCACGAATTGCGCAGATTTTATTGCCTGGGCTATCTCCCGGCTTAATTCCGGAGTAACCTGTTCATCGGCATCAAGGCTTAAGACCCAGTCATTCCTGGCTAAGGCGTAAGCCCAGTTGCGATGTTTTCCCTCGATATCCATTCTACGGGAAAATATCTTATCCGTATATTTAGAGGCGATCTCAACCGTATGGTCATGGCTTAAATCATCAACCAGGATGATCTCATCCACCCAGGCCAATGAATCCAGGCATTCGGCAATACAGGTTTCTTCATTCTTGGTAAGTACAACCACGGAAACGGGAACTTTATTATTCATATTTTATTCCTTTAGCGCCTTTCTTAAAATACCGGCGATGTATTTTATCTGGCTTTCTTTTAAATGCGGGAACATAGGCAGGGAGATGATCTCCTGCGCTGTCTTTTCAGAAACCGGACAATCCCCTTTTTTATACCCCAGATGCGCGTAGGCCTTCTGTAGATGCACCGGAATGGGATAATGAATGATTACATCTACCCCTTTATCCTTGAGCGTTTGATACACCTCATCCCTGTTCTTGATCCTTATGGCATAGACATGATAGACGTGCTGAACATCCGCGGCTTCAAAAGGGGTAATGATCCCCTTGATGCCGCTTAAATACCTGTTGTAAATTTTTGCCGCATTCCGGCGCATGCGGTTCCAGGCGGGGAGCTTTTTAAGCTTCTCTCTCAAAACCGCCGCCTGCAAAGTATCCAGCCGCGCATTATAGCCAATCACCTCATGGTCATATTTGGATCTCCGCCCGCAGTTGCGCAACATAAATACTAAATCAAAAATTTCTTTATGGTTAGTGGCTACCAGCCCCCCGTCGCCAAGTCCGCCTAAATTCTTAGAAGGATAAAAACTAAAACACCCGGCATCGCCTATGCTGCCGACAGGCATCCAGGCCCCTGAAGGCATTTTTATTTTAGCCCCGTGGGCCTGGGCGGCATCCTCTACTATTTTGAGGCCATATTGTCTTGCTATTTCGAGTATCTTCGGCATATTCGCCGGTTGGCCGTAAAGATGCACCGGCAAGATAACCTTGGTATTTTTGCTGACCGCTTTTTTAAGTTTAGACGGGTCGATATTATAAGTATCTTCTTCTATATCCACGAATACAGGTTTTGCTCCGGTATAGCTTACCGCGGTGGCAGTAGCAATATAGGTAAAAGCAGGAACTATAACTTCGTCATTGGGGCCGACGCCCAATGCGCGCAAGGCAAGAAATAAGGCTGAGGTTCCGGAACTTACCCCTGCCGCGCAGCTTGTGCCGCAGGATCGGGCAAATTCTTTTTCAAAAAGCGCAACGTCTTGACCTAAGATAAAATCACCGCGTTTAATGACACCCGTAATTGCCTTAGAAATTTCTTTCCTTATCTCTTTGTGCTGGGCATTCAAATCTGAAAAA